>JBCKMZ010000006.1:0-40547 GCA_038902975.1 Polaromonas sp. | reverse complement strand
AAGAGGCATAGGCTTGGCCATAGGTCTGGCCGTCTCGCACTTCCGCCGTCGGCACTACTGAGGCAGGGCAATGGAAGTCTTGCTAAAAATGTTGACCATGGGCGGCGCGGCGTATGCCGCGCTGTTGGGCATCGTATTCGTGCTGCAGGGGCACCTCATCTACTTCCCCGACGTGGGTCGGCAGATTCTGCTGACGCCCAAGGACGCAGGGCTTGACTACGAGGTGGTGTGGCTGACGACGGAAGACAGGGTCCGGATCGAGGCCTGGTATGTCCCCGCGCCGGCGGCTCGCGGAGCGGTGCTGCTCGCCCACGGCAACGCCGGCAACATTTCCCACCGGGTGGACTACGCCCGCATGTTCCACCGCCTCGGCTACTCGTTGCTGCTCCTTGAATACCGCGGCTACGGCCGCAGCGAAGGCAAGCCGAGCGAGGAAGGCACCTACGCCGATGCCCGCGCCGCATGGCGCCACCTCGTGGCGGAGCGGGGATTCCCGCCCGAGCGCATCGTGCTGGTGGGCGAGTCCCTGGGCTGCGCCGTCGTCGCCCGGCTTGCCGCGACCGAGCGCCCCGGGGCGCTGGTGCTTGCATCGTGCTTCGTCTCGGTGCCCGAACTGGCGGCTGAGCTCTATCCCTGGCTGCCGGCGCGGTGGCTCGCGCGTTACCACTACGACGCGCTGGAGGCTCTCGGGCGCGTCTCGAGCCCGGTGCTCATCGCCCACAGTCGTCAGGACGACATCGTGCCGTTCCATCACGGCGAGCGGCTGTTTGCTGCCGTCAAGGGGTCGAAAGCGTTTTTGGAGCTGGCCGGTGGCCATAACGACGGCTTTCTGTTCACGCGTGAGGCATGGCGCGAGGCGCTGGGGCGCTTCCTGGCGCAGCACCTCCCGGCGGACGCCATGAGTCCTGTTCCACAGTAAAAAGTTCGGGTACAGTATTTTTATTCGGGGCCGTCAGGTCCCTGAATGCATACCCCTATTCCAGAAAAACATAAAGTCCCGGAACCGGCTGCAACTGGTCATGGCGCAATGGGGCGGTGAAAATGTTGCGCACCTTGAATCCATGAAGCTGCGCCAGTCGACGGACATATGACGCCGAATGCGCATAACGCAAACTGGGAAGCAGGTGGACATCCTGTCCTTCAGGTGACAGCTCTACGGTGAACGCAAAGCAGCCCGCCGGCTCAAGAATGCGGCGGACCGATTGAAAGACTGCCGACAGTTCGCCGACGTAGATAAAGACATCCGCTGCCAGCACCAGGTTGGCGCTGCGGGTAGTTTCAGCCAGAAAGGGCGCCAGATCGGCATGTGTCAGATCCCGGTACACCCCAAGCTGACGGGCCTGCTCAAGCATCGCCCTGGAAACATCAACCCCATCAATCGAGTCGGCAAGCGGGTGGATAAGCTTGCCACATAAACCGGAGCCACAGCCCAGGTCCAGCACTGCGCGATAGCGTCGCGCGGCGTTGAGCAGCGGGCGGACCAGTGACTCATGGGCCTGATAGCGCAACTGCTCGACCAGATGTTCCTTGAAATCGGCAGCGTATTCGTCAAACAGGGCCTCCACATACATGCGCGGTGGTGTCGCGGGACCTCCTGTGCCGCGCACCGACGCCAGGTAGTAGCCATGCAAATCAGGATCGGCGCCAAGCGAGAGGGCCTTCTCAAAACACAGGGCTGCATCTTCCAGGCGATGCAATTCACGCAGCAGGCTGCCACGATCACTCCAGGCCTCGGCCAGATGCGGCTTGGCTGCCACCGCGCGATCAAAGGCCTGCAAGGCTAATTCGACGGAACCGAGGCGCAACTGGCACCGCCCATGCGTCAGCCATAGTCCGGCCTGCTCGGGTGCTAACTCCAGTGCCCGCGCCAGGCATTCAACCGCTGCTTGCCATTGCGCCAGTGCTTCATGCGTCAGCCCCAGAAAGGTCCAGACATCCGCCTGACCAGGATCGGCTGCCGCGGCCTGTTGCAATACCGGGACCGCCTCGTGCCACTGGCCCAAGCGAAAAAGCGTGATGCCCAAATTGAGCAGCACCGACGCACGGCCCGGTGCCAAAGCGAGCGAAGCCTCAAAGCATAGGCGTGCCGGGGCAAAGCGCCCGGCTTCAAAATGTTCGATGCCCTGGAAAAAATTCTGGCGTGCTTGCTCTAGATCAGCGTCCATGGGTCGCTCGTCAATTCGACGGATAAACGGATAACTTTTTGCATGACCGCTAACGGACAGATACGGATAGGAATTTCAACCGCATGAGCCCAAGTATGGCACGCTAGCGTCATCGTGGCACCGGGATAGTGTCTGCTGTTTTTTCTAGGAGTTAAAGGGAGTTAAAGGGGTCAGGCCCCTTTAGTACCCTTCCCCGCGCATCACCCCTGCACGCGGGCCGCCGCTGTGGGACGACTGTGCTGCGCAGGAGCAGGGCGAGGGTGTTGAGGCTATGCCGGATTGGGATATGACAAACCAATCAGCACCGGACTACCCAGAAGACCAGCGCACAGACTGGTGAACCTGCTGAACCTGGAAAGGGGGTTGCGACGACTGCGCCGGGGTAGGGCTGTGCCGGTAGGCCGTCGGACCTGTCGTTTGTGCCGATAGGTGCGGCAAATTCTTGGGGATTCAGACAGTCACCTCAGGGAAAGCCCGTTTTCTCCCGTTTTCTCAGGACGGTTTACGGTGCGCGATACTTGGCCTCATGCGGTTGAAATGCCTATCCGTCTGAGACAAGGCGCGACTCGGAGGATATGACGGCTCGCGGCGTCCACCTCTGTGCAATGGCTTGGGTACACTGGCAAGACGTGCCAAATAGGCACTTGGCAATGGAGAAATGACATGCTTACTCGACTTAGAGTCCAAGGATTCAAGAACTTGGTCGATGTGGATGTTCGGTTTGGCCCCTTTACATGCGTCGCCGGACCAAACGGCGCGGGCAAATCGAACTTGTTCGATGCAATTACTTTTTTGGGTGCCTTGGCCTCAATGCCGATCATGAAAGCCGCAAGCCGTGCGCGGGGTACAAATGGTCGAATTTCAGACTTTCACAGCCTCTTTTTCAAAGATTCAAACGGCAATTTTCTGCCGATGCTGTTCATCGCCGAAATGATCGCCCCCAGCAAAGTTATCGATGACTTTGATCGTCCCGCCAAGCCGACTGCTACGTTTCTAGAGTACACCCTGGAGCTACGGCTTAGCGATACACATGCCGATTCATCCCCCGCCGATCCGATCTACATCGAGCAAGAAGGGCTGCGAGCAATCAACTCAAGTGAGGCCTCTAAACACCTCGGATTTTCGCCTCCACCGGGATGGATCAAGAGGCACATTTTTGGACCAGGTAACAAACGAACTCCTTTTATCAGCACAGAAATTCCCGGCGCGACAAGTCAACCAGCTATCAAACTTTTTAGCGATCAATCGGAGCGCGGCGGCCCTCCATTTTTGGTGCCAGCAAGGAAGTCTCCGCAAACGATTACCTCAGGCGTTAACTCATCCTCGCACCCAACGGCACTGGCAGCACGACGTGAGATGCAGTCATGGCGACTTTTGCAACTTGAGCCAACCGCACTGAGAAAATTCGACAATTTTGGGGATGATCCGTTTTTATCTTCAACCGGTGAACACCTGCCAGGCACCTTGATGCGGCTGGACAACTATGCTGAGGTTTCTCAACGCTTGTCGGACTTGCTGCCAGACATTGTTGCGGTCAGCGTTGACGCCGATGAAAAACGGGCGGTAAAGACAGTGCTGCTGACCATGAAGGATCGGGAGACCTACACGGCCAGTTCATTGTCTGACGGAACCTTACGATTCCTCGCGTTGGCAGCGCTTACCTTAGATCCGGAATTTGGCGGGCTACTCTGCATGGAGGAGCCAGAAAATGGAATTCACCCGTCTCGCATTCCGCAAATGCTCAACTTGGTGCGCAGTCTGTCCGAGGAAGTTGAATCAGATAGCGACGCAACAACGACCCCATCGATCAGGCAATTGATCATCAACACCCATTCGCCACTGGTTGTCGCTGAGTTGCGGGACGATGAACTATTGTTTGCAGAGACATTGAAGATAAAGGGTAAAGCATTCGTCAATTTCAAATCTCTCTCAGACACCTGGCGACAAAGCATGTCCAATACCAAAGGGGCAGAGTTGATCACCCGAGGAGAAATCATGGCGTACCTAAGCGGCCAAAAACTGACGCGCCGATCAAGCTCAAGCGAAGATCTGGTCGGGCGGTTTGCCGGATATGGTAGTCCAACTGCTGATATTTTTCAGCGAGCCAATTCATGAAAAGAGTCACCGCGACGCTGATTACGGATGGGAGCTCCGACAGACTTTTGGCACCGTTAATCGAGTTGCTTTTTAGTGCCCACACTGAGTACGCGTATCAAGTCCGCTGCGCTGAAGGTCTACCCCCGCAATCTCATGGGTTAAAGGCAAGAATTGATTCTGCACTGGATCTTTTTCCATGCGACCTTCTATTTGTCCATCGTGATGCGGAGCGAGTCAAAGTTACCATCAGGCAGCAAGAAATTGAAAATCATTGGGTCGAATCCAGTCAAACTGCCGTTCTGATTTGCGTCATACCTGTGCGCATGACAGAAGCATGGTTAGTTGCGAGCGAGGCTCCCATTCGAGCTGCCGTTGGCAACCCAAATGGAACGGAACCATTGGGGTTGCCGACAATAGAGGACATCGAGTCATTGCCCGATCCCAAAGAGATTCTTTTTGCAGCGCTTAAAACTGCAACAGGGTGGAACCCGACGCGCAAACGGCGCTTCAAACCAGATAGGTTCAGGCATCGCGTGAGCGAACTCACGGATGATTTGACACCTCTGCGAAGGCTGAAATCTTTTCAACATCTGGAGAGTCAGGTTACGGCGCATTTGGCAAAACTCAGTCTCTGAGGTTTTTTCAAAATGTTTCACCCACAGGATGGCGATGTTCGGAGATTGCTGGAAAAATTAGGATCAGACTCCAATGAGTCACGTTGTCCACCCGGTCAGCGGCGAGCGCATGCAGTTTGAAAGCCTGGTGCCCTTCTGAGCCTGATGACAAATGGTGCCGATCCGTGGAACTTAACTGCGCAAACCCACCTCTGATGAAAACCAACGGAGACCCCTGATGCACCCTGCACCGCCATCTTCCTTCCCAAACTCCGCAACGGCCCCCGGGCTGTTCCGCCGCCGCACCATGGCAGCCGCCCTGGTTGCCGCACCCGCACTGTGGCTCGGTCCGCGCGCCCAGCCGGCCGCTGGCCGCCGCGCCACACCGGCGCAAACCGAAGGTCCGTTTTACCCGGTGGCCTTGCCCCAGGACAGTGACCATGATTTGCTGCGCAACGGCGCGCTGAGTTATCCGCAAGGGCAAAGCGCTTGGGTCGAAGGCAGCGTGATCGACCTGGCCGGCAAGCCCCTGGCCGGCGCCCAGGTGGAGATCTGGCAATGCGACCACGCCGGCCACTACCACCACCCCGGTGACGGCAACAAGGCGGACCGCCGCTTTCAGGGCTTTGGCCGCGTGACGGTGGGCGCCGATGGCCGCTACCGCTTTCGCACCATACGTCCGGCCGCGTACGGCAGCCGCACGCCGCATATTCACGTCAAGGTCAGGCTGGGCCAGCACGAGCTGCTGACCACCCAACTGTATGTCACGGATGACCCCGGCAATCCGCGCGACTTTCTGTGGCGCAGGCTGAACGAGGCCGACCGGGCGGCCCTGACCATGCCGTTTACGCCGGGCAGCGATGGCCTGCGGGCCAGCTTTCCCATCGTGGTCGATGTCTGAACCCAAAAACTCTTCTAGCAAATATCAACTCAAATGCTTACCCACAATCCCGGCCAACTCAAACATCGTCACCTGCGGCTTGCCAAACACGGCCAGCAGTTTGGCGTCGGCGTTGATCGCGCGCCTGTTGCTGGCGTCTTGCAGGTTTTCGGCCTTGATGTAGTCCCACAGTTTTTTGATCACTTGCGTGCGGGCTACCGGCTCGCTGCCTATCACTGCTGCTAATGCATCGCTGGGTTTGAGGCCGCTGCCGGGCTTGGCTACGCGGGGTGTTTTTGGTTTGGTGGTTTTTGCGGCGGGTGCTTTTTGGGCTGTGATTTTCTTCGTCGCTACTTTTTTCATAGCGGGGCTAGCGGCCTTGGAAGTTTTTGCGGCTACCGTTTTGCGTGGCGGAAACTTGGATGGCGCGAATTCGAAGTTGACTTTGTCGGCCTCTTTGTCCCACGCCAGCATGGCCTTGAAGGGGCGGCGGGTGCGCATGGATACGAACTTGTCTAACAGGTCGGTCTTGCCGGTTTCCAGCAGCTTGTGTATTTGCTCGCGCTCAATCGGTTGCTGCAAAATCACCTGGCCGGTTTTGAAGTTGCAGCTGGGTGTGGTTTGTGCATCGGTAGGTACTGACTTTTCACAGACGTAATTTTTACCAAACTCGAACACGCGTGCGGCGCAACGCGGGCAGGGGCCAAGCGACTGCTGCGCGCTGAAGTCAACCATCTCGCCAGTCGCGCCGTTCTTGTCGTCGCCAAAGTCAAACTCAAGCTTGAAGTTTTTGGTTTCTTCGTCAAACTTGATGACCATCTCAGCGGTAAAGGGCCAGCCCGCTTTCGATCTAAATCCGTCGAGCGGGCCAATTTTTTTGTCGCGCAAAAACTGCTCAACCTCGGCCACTTCAAAAGTGCGGCCTGCGGGTGTTTTGCCGAAACTAAAACCACATCCAGAATCTTCGGCTCTCCCCTCACCCTGCCATCTCCCACCAGGGGAGAGGGTTCTAGCTGGGCCCACGCAGGTATAGCGACGGTAGTTTTCTTTGACGATGCCGCCGCAATTGGGGCATGGTGCAACAAGCGTGGCGTAGTCGCCGGGGATGGTGTCTTTGCAGTAGCCCTTGGCCTTGGCCACCATGCGCTCGGTCATGGCGGCAATCTCGGCCATGAAGGTTTGACGGCTTAGTTTGCCGTGCTCCATCTGCGCGAGCTTGAACTCCCAGTCGCCTGTGAGTTCAGCCTTTGACAGCTCCTGCACATCCAGCCCGCGCAGCAAGGTCATCAACTGAAACGCTTTGGCCGTCGGGATCAGCTCGCGGCCTTCGCGCAGCATGTATTTTTCACTCAGCAAACCCTCGATGGTGGCGGCGCGGGTCGCTGGTGTGCCCAGGCCTTTTCCCTGCATGGCTTCGCGCAGCTCGTCGTCGTCAATCGTCTTGCCTGCACCTTCCATCGCGCCCAGCAGGGTGGCCTCTGAGTAACGAGCGGGGGGCCGGGTTTTCAGCCCCTTGGCCTCGACCACTTCGGCGCGCACCATCTCAAAGGGCTTCACTGCCACCAGTGTTTTGGCATCTTCTTTGTCGGTGTTTTCGTCTTCGGCTTCCTTGCCGTAAATGGCCAACCAGCCCGGCTTGACGAGCACCTTGCCTTCGGTTTTAAAGCTGTGGCCGACCGCCATCGAGATGCGTGTGGTCACCATGTATTCCGCACTCGGGTAGAACACCGCCATAAAGCGCTTGACCACCAGGTCGTAGAGTTTTTGTTCGGCATCGCTCAGGCCATGCGGTGCCTGTAGCGTGGGGATGATGGCAAAGTGGTCGCTGACCTTGGCGTTGTCAAAAATGCGTTTGTTGGGCTTGATGTAGTTGCCCTTGATGGCCACGGCAGCGTGCTGCGCAAGGTGGCGCATACCGCTGTTGGCCAGCATTTCGAAAGTCTTTTTAACCACGGGCAAATAGTCTTCAGGCAGCGCGTGCGAGTCGGTACGCGGGTAGGTCAACGCCTTGTGGCGCTCGTACAGGCTTTGCGCAATCGACAGCGTGGTTTTGGCCGAGAAGCCAAACTTGCCATTGGCCTCGCGCTGCAGCGAGGTCAAATCAAACAACTGGCCTGGGGCTTGCGTGGTGGGCTTGCTTTCTTCGGTTACCGTGGCGGACTTGCCGCGCACGGCCTCGGCAATCGCACGGGCTTGTTTTTCTGACCAGACGCGGTCGGCTTTCAGCTCGGCATCGGGCTCGGCGTTGTCGGCGTTGTTGCCGTTGGCTGCGTTGGCGGCGGCTTTTTTCCACTTCGGGTCAAACCACTTGGCAGGGTACTCTCCGGCCTCTGCCAGGAAAGATGCGTGAATTTCC
The DNA here is from genome assembly GCA_038902975.1 of Polaromonas sp. Lineage (GTDB taxonomy): Bacteria > Pseudomonadota > Gammaproteobacteria > Burkholderiales > Burkholderiaceae_C > Polaromonas. Next base: position 32,435 of record JBCKMZ010000006.1, on the reverse strand, counting down.
CAATAATTTCGGCTGACAAAATTCCGGATTTTTTCTTCGCGCTCGACCACCACTGACAACGTGGGCGTTTGCACGCGGCCCACGGTGGTTAAAAAGAAACCGCCATCGCGCGAGTTGAAAGCCGTCATGGCGCGTGTGCCATTGATGCCGACCATCCAGTCGGCTTCAGATCTTGAGCGTGCTGCATCGGCCAGGCCCTGCATCTGCTTGTCGGTGCGCAGGCTTGCAAAGCCGTCGCGTATGGCCGCCGGTGTCATCGACTGCAGCCATAGCCGCCTGACCGGGTGTTTGCTTTTGGCATATTGCTGGATCAGGCGGAAGATCAGCTCGCCCTCGCGCCCCGCGTCACAGGCGTTAACGATGTCGCCCACGTCTTTGCGTTTGGTCAGCTTGACGATGGCGTTCAGCCGTGTCTTGGTCTTGTCTATCGGCTTTAAGTCAAAGTAGGGCGGGATGACCGGCAGATTGGCAAAGCCCCACTTGCCGCGTTTGACATCAAACTCTTCCGGTGCCTGGATCTCGACCAAGTGGCCGACGGCCGAGGTGACGACGTAGCTGTCGCTCTCAAAGTATTCGTCGTGCTTTTCAAACTTGCCCGCTGTGGGCGTGATGGCGCGAACGATGTCCTGCGCGACCGAGGGCTTTTCTGCAATGACCAGTGTTTTCATATGTACTTCTTCAAACCTTCAATAGCTTTAGGGAACATTTTAGGTGCGCCACAAGGCTTCTATATGGGGCGACTGCACTGCACCAAAAGGGCACCATCTATCCCACCAGTACACCACAAGCGTCTTTTGCTGCACAAAGATGCCGGGCAAGCTGTTGGTCATTCGCCTGTTTTGGGGCATCACTACAATACGGCTTCCTCGCGCATGTACGCGCGCACGCACGCGCGCGCCCATGCATGAATTAACCATACCAAAATTTTCACGAAAAATTCGCCGTGTCCAAAAATCAGGCTTTAACCACTCCCGCGCCCCGCGCACCAGCACGGCCCACTTCAAAATTGCAAGACTCCGCCACCGGCGGCAGGCGCATCCAGACCCGCAAATCAGGCGTGCATGGCAGGGGCGTATTTGCGCTGGCAGATCTGGCCGAGGGTGAAAATCTGATTCAGTACATCGGCGAAGTCATCGCCTGGAAAGAAGCGCTGCGCCGCCACCCGCACGACCCGAAAGACCCGAACCACACGTTTTACTTTCACATGGATGAAAAGCATGTGATTGATGCCAAGGTGGGCGGCAACTCGTCACGCTGGATCAACCACAGCTGCAAACCCAATTGCGAGGCCGATGAAGAAAAGGGCCGCGTCTTCATCAAGGCGCTGCGCAACATCAAGTCCGGTGAAGAGCTGTTTTATGACTACGGCCTGATCATTGATACGAAGTACACGCCCAAGCTGCTGGCCGAATACCCATGCTGGTGCGGTGCCAAGAAATGTCGTGGGACGCTGCTGGCACCGAAGGACAAGGCCGATAAAAAAGACAAGAAAAAGAAGAATGCTTGACCACTATCACCACTATCATCCCGTCCGCCCCTATCACCCCCACCGCCCCCATCGGTTGGCTGCTGGAGGCCATCTGGGAGGCTATCAAGGGTTTTACGCCTGCGCTGGAGGGCTTCACGGCTGAAGTTCTGCCCAGCATCGACTCGACCAATTCGGAGCTGATGCGGCGCTTTAAAGGGGCGCCAGGCATCGCCCCAAGGCCAGCGCCCACGCTGCTGGTGGCCGAAACGCAAACCGCAGGGCGTGGTCGGCTCGGGCGCAACTGGTACAGCCAGCGCGGTGACAGCCTGACGTTTTCACTCGGCATGCCGCTGGAGCCGTTGGACTGGTCAGGCTTGTCGCTGGTGGTGGGCATCAGCATTGCCGAGAGCCTTGATGAAGGGCTTGACGCGGGCCAACGCATTACGCTGAAATGGCCCAACGATTTGTGGCTCGGAAAACCGGGCCTTGAGAGCAAGCTGGGCGGCATACTGGTGGAGACGGCTACGCTGGACGGTCATCGCTACGTGGTGATTGGCGTGGGTATCAATATTTGCGCCGGTATCAATTTTGGCGCTGTGGGCCCGTCCACAGCAGGCATACCGCCCGGCTACCTGCAAGACCTGTTTCCTGACCTGGATGCCCCTGCCGCCCTGCTGCGCATCGTGCCCAAGCTGGTGCAAAACATACAAGCCTTCGCGCAGTTTGGCTTTGCGCCGTTCCAGGCGCGCTTTGCACGGCGCGATGTGCTATCGGGCCGCGCCGTCTTGCTGTCGGACGGTTTGGAAGGCACAGCCCACGGCGTAGGTGAAAACGGCGCGCTGCTGGTGCATACTTCTGCTGGCATGAAAGAAATCACCAGCTCCGAAGTCAGCGTCCGTCCGGTTCAGGCAAAGCCGGCAATTAGATCGGCAAATGAGGGCCAGCGCCTATGCTGAGGCTGCTGGTGCTGCTTTTGTTGCTGGCCAATGGGGCGTACTTCGCCTGGAGCAAAGGGCTGCTGGCAGCTTATGGTTTGGCCCCCGCTAGCCAGTCCGAGCCGCAGCGCCTAGAGCAGCAGATACGCCCCGAGGCGATGCGCATCCTGAGTCCGCCTAGCGCTGCATCAATAGCGGCATCGGCAGCACCCGCAAGCCCCGCAGAATGTCTGCAGGTTGGCCTCTTCAACGAAGAGCAAACCGTCGTGCTGCGTGAGCGACTGCAAAGCGTGTTGCCCGCAGGCAGCTGGGTGCTGGAGAGCGCCGTCGAGCCCGCCCGCTGGATGGTCTACATGGGCAAGTACAGCAGTGCGGAGGTATTAGCCAAAAAACGCGGCGAGCTGCGGCAAATGCGTGTGTCGTTCGAGGCCTTGAACAACCCGGCGCTGGAGCCAGGCCTGTCGCTGGGTACTTTTACATCGCAGCTAGACGCCAATGCCGAACTGGATCGCATCGCCAAGCGCGGCGTGCGCAGCGCAAAGGTGATTCAGGCGCAGCTGGAGGTGCGTGGCCAAAAGCTGCGCCTGCCAGCCGTTAACGCCAGCCTGCGCCCCAAGCTCGACGAACTCAAGCCGCAACTGGTGGGCAAGTCGCTGCTAGCCTGTCATCCTTAAAATCCAGCGTTTTTGCAAAATCACACTCTTTTTAAAACCCCGCACCATGAAAATTGAAAAAAACACCGCTGTCACGCTTCACGTCAAAGTGGCAGACAGCAACAGCAAAGTCATTGAAGACAGCAAAGACCCCACGGTTTACCTGCATGGCGGCTACGGCAACACGCTGCCAAAGATTGAAGAAGCGCTGCAAGGCCAGCTCCCCGGTTATCAGGTCGTGCTGCAGCTAAAGCCTGAAGATGCGTTTGGTGTGCGCGATGAAAGCCTGCTGCGTACCCTGCCCAAAAAGCAGTTCCCGCCCGGTGTCAAGGTTGGTGGCCAGCTTGAAGGACATGGCGACGACGGAAAAATGCAAGTCTTCAATGTGATGAAGATCAAGGGCGACACCGTGTTGCTCGATGGCAACCACCCACTGGCCGGCAAAGAGCTGCGCTTTACCGTCAAGGTCATTGAAGTACGGCAAGCCACTGAAGAAGAAATTACCCACCAGCACGTACACGGCGAGCACGGGCACCATCATTGAGCGCAGCAAACGTACCTGCACCCCATGGGCAGGCTGGAAATCATTCAACCACCACAGGCACGCGCTGCGCCAGCGCACACATCAGCTCATAGCCCAGCGTACCCGCAGCCTGCGCGATGTCGTCAATGGACAGCAGCGCGCCTTGTGAGGACTTGCCCCACAAGGTCACCTCGCTGCCCATACCCGCAACGGGTACTGGCGACAAATCAACCGTAATCATGTCCATGCTGACGCGGCCCACCATGCGGCAACGCACACCGCCCACCAGTACCGGTGTGCCTGTTGTGCAGTGACGCGGGTAGCCGTCAGCATAGCCGCAGGCCACCACGCCGATGCGCATGGCTTGTGTCGCGGTAAAGCTGGAGCCATAGCCCACCGTGTCACCCGCCACCAGGTTTTGCACGGCAATGATTTTTGACCTGAGCGTCATGGTCGGCAGCAAGCCCCAGTCAGCGGCGCTGCGCTCGGGGAAGTCAGGCGCGCTGCCGTAAACAGCGATGCCGGGGCGTATCCAGTCAGAGCGTGCGGCCAGCTCGCCTGGGTGGCGTAAAACAGCCGCGCTATTGCTTAAAGACCGCTCACCGGGCAAGTCGTGGGTGACGGACTCAAAGGCCTTGATCTGCGCGGCCACGCCCTTGGGGCCATCGGCATCAGAGAAATGCGTCATCAATGAAATCTCGTCAACCTGCGGTAACACATTGAGGCGCGTCCAGGCGGCACGGTAACGCTCGGGCGTGAAGCCCAGGCGGTTCATGCCGGAGTTCATTTTTAAAAATACGCGGTGCGGGCTCAAAGTTTTGTGTGCCGCCAGCATGTCGATCTGCTCGTTGCAGTGCACGACGTGCCACAGGCTAAGGCGCGAGCACAGCTCCAGGTCACGCGCATCAAAGCAGCCCTCCAGCAGCAGGATGGGGCCACGCCAGTCGAGCGCGCGCAGCGCCCTTGCCTCGGCCAAATCCAGCAGCGCAAAGCCGTCCGCGCTGCGCAGACCTTCAAAAACGCGTTCAATGCCGTGGCCATAGGCATTGGCCTTGACGATGGCCCAGACCCGGGCATCAGGCGCGGCAGTACGGACCCTGGCAAGGTTGTGGCTCAGGGCTGCGGTATGGATGGTGGCGAGAATCGGGCGGGGCATAAATAGAGTGGTGAGTGTGAAGTTTAAGGTGTGACTAAGGGGGCCTAGGGATTACGCTCATAGGCCCCATGCTATAAACCAGCATCTCATTCCAATCCGCATTAAAAACGATAACTGCGTTGCTTCGCTTTGCCGTGCTACAGCACTGTCAGCAGCTTCGCGCCTTGTTCTCCTTTCTAATGCGAATTGGAATCATGCAGCCAACTACTCCTAATTTAAGGTCTCAGCACCCGCTGACACCCCTGACCCCTGAAGTGATAGACACAGTTTAATGAAGCGCGGCTTTTCCACCATCATGTCGGCGCAGTTCTTCAGCTCGCTGGCCGACAACGCACTGTTTGTTGCCGCAGTTGCACTACTCAGAACCAGCGACTCGCCCGCGTGGCAGCAAGCCGCACTGGTACCCATGTTTGCGCTGTTCTACGTGGTTCTTGCGCCTTTTGTCGGCGCCTTTGCCGACTCCATGCCCAAGGGCCGGGTGATGCTGTTCAGCAACTTCATCAAGGTGGTGGGTTGTCTGATGATGCTGTTCGGCACCCATCCCTTGCTGGCCTACGCCATTGTGGGTCTTGGCGCCGCCGCCTATTCCCCCGCCAAGTACGGCATCCTGACCGAGTTGCTGCCGGCGTCCCAGCTGGTCAAGGCCAATGGCTGGATTGAAGGTTTGACCATCGCCTCCATCATTTTTGGGGTGTTGCTGGGCGGGCAGCTGGTCGGGCCGATGTTGTCGCCGTTGTTGTTGTCATTCCACTTTCCCCTGATTGCGACCGGTGTGGACACGGCGCCGGAGGCCGCCATCTGCGTGCTGATCTTTGTCTACTTGATCGCCGCGTGGCTCAACACCCACATTCCCCTGACGGGGGTGGAGATGCGTCCGCTACCGCACCGAATCACCTCTTTGCTACCCGATTTCTGGACCTGCAATGTCCGCCTGTGGCGCGACAAGCTGGGCCAGATTTCTCTGGCTGCCACCACGCTGATCTGGGGCGTGGCGGGCAATTTGCGCTTCATCGTGCTGGCCTGGGCCGCCACCGCGCTGGGTTATTCCGTGACGCAGGCCTCGGCGCTGCAAGGCGTGGTGGCGATTGGCATGGCGGTGGGCGCCGTCGTGGCGTCGATGCGCATGCGGCTTGAAGACGGCCCGCGTGTGATCACCCTGGGCATCATCATGGGCTTGCTCATCATTATGCTGATCTTTATTGACAACGTCTGGGTGGCAGCGCCGTTTCTGATTTTGCTCGGCGCCCTGGGCGGCTTCCTGGTGGTGCCCATGAACGCACTGCTGCAGCATCGCGGCCACAACTTGATGGGGGCTGGGCGCTCGATTGCGGTGCAGAACTTCAACGAACAGGCCTGCATCCTGATCCTGGGTGCGGCCTACAGCCTGTCCACCGGCCTGGGCCTGCACACCTTTGCCGCCATCACCGCCTTTGGGTTGCTGATTGCCGTCTTCATGTGGCTCATCAAACGCTGGTACGCCCGCAACCTGGCCCAGCACGGCGCCGAGGTCGAACACCTGCTCAACATTGCCCGCAACGACAACTTGCATGGCTGATGTCGAATAAGCCGCTGGCGGCGGCCGCGCTGGTGCTGAACGCCTTTGTGTGGGGCGTGTCCTGGTGGCCTTTGCGCGAATTGCAAAACGCCGGCCTTCACCCTTTGTGGTCAACTGCCATGGTGTACGTGCTGGTGCTGACCCTTTTGCTGGCGCTGCGTTTCAACAGCTGGCGCGCTTTTGCAAGCTGCCCACAGCTCTGGCTGCTGGCGCTGATGTCGGGCCTAACAAACGTGGGATTTAACTGGGCCGTCACAGTCGGTGATGTGGTGCGGGTGGTGCTGCTGTTTTACCTGATGCCTGCGTGGTCGGTGCTCGTAGCGTGGGCCATGCTGGGAGAAAAACCAACGCTTGCCTCACTGCTGCGGCTGGCACTGGCCATGGCAGGCGTGCTGATTGTGCTCAAAACACCTGAGTCGCCATGGCCCGTTCCGCAAAGTCTGGTGGACTGGCTCGCCATCATGGGTGGCCTCACCTTTGCCATCACCAATGCGCTGCTGCGCAAGCTTAAATCTGCGCCCAGCGACTCCGTCATGCTGGCGATGTTTGGTGGTAGTGCTGTGCTGGCCACGGCCACGGCCACAGCGCTGGCGGGCATGACGCAGCAACTGGTAGCTGCGCCCGCGCTTGCCGCTTCCGGCATTCCGATAGCGCTGGCACTGTGCCTGGCTTTAATCGTCGGCAATGTCGCCTTGCAATATGGCGTGGCGCGGCTGGCGGCCAGCACCACGGCGCTAGTCCTGCTGACTGAAATTTTGTTTGCCAGCGTATCGGCAAGCCTGTTGGAGGCGGCGGAGTTCGGGCCGCGCGTGCTGATCGGTGGCGGACTGATTATTGTTGCGGCGGTATTGGCTGCCATTACACCCGCCGAAAAGCCAGCAGACACTGGCGCAAAATCCCAACCATCCTGAACTGCACGCTCAACCAGACTAACGCCGAGTGCAAAAAAAGTTTAAAAAAGTTATGGTTATCTCTTGTAGTGTCGTGAAGATCACTGTCCGAACTACTCTACCTTGCCAATGCGTTTGACAACTGCGGCCATGCGGTTTGCATCAAGCTGCACATACTTTTCAAAGTCTGGCGAGTCCTGGTATTGCACGGGGCTACCTGCGTTCAGAATAACTTCCTTCACCTTCGCATCTTGCGCCGCAGCTTTGGCTGCTGCACGCAGGCGCTGGGCAATCGGCTCTGGCGTGTCTTTGGGTATGAAGAGGCCTGACCACTGCGCGTATTCGGCACTGTAGCCCGAGTCTTTCAGGCTCGGTACGTCTGGCAGCGCGACCAGGCTGCTGATGCCCCAATGCGCCAGCACCCGCAGTTTGCCCGCCTTGACATGCTGCAGCACCGTGGCCGGGCCGGTCGATACCGCATCAATCTGCCCGCCCAGCAGCGCAATCACTGCGGGACCAGCGCCAGTGAAGGGCACATGCGTCATTTTGAGGCCGGCGTTTTGCGACAAAATTTCCATCGGCACATGCATGGTGCCGTAGCTGCCGGATGAGCCGTAGTTGATGGCACCCGGGCGCTTTTTGACATCATCGACAAATTGCTGCACGGTTTTCCACGGCGACTCGGCGCGCACCGCGAGCACGGTCGGGTCGGCGGTGTAGCGGGCGATGGGGCGCAGGTCAGTCAGCGCAAACATCGGTGGGCGGCCCAGCAGGACATCGGCCTCTGGGATCACCGTCAGCGACGACAGCGCCATCAAAATCGTGTAGCCATCAGGCTTGGCTTTGGCGGCCAGGCCCATGCCGATACCGCCGCCGGCACCGGCCTTGTTTTCGATCACCACCGGCTGCCCCAACTCGCGAGACATCGCTTCAGCCACGGGGCGTGCAACCAGGTCGGCGAGGCCGCCGGGCGGAAAAGGTACGATCATCGTGATCGGGCGTGACGGCCAGCTACCTTGTGCGACTGCATAGGTGATGCAGCCGCACAGAAGCACGCTGCTGACAATTGATTGGATGGCGAATTTTCGTGTCATGGTTGTCTCCTAAATGGGCCGCGTCCAGTGTGCCGTCTTGGGTATAGTTTGCATGCTAGCATTTAACTGAAATTTGACCACACCTACAAGATACACCACAAAATGAAAATAGTTGCTTTTCGCCACAATGGCCAGCCCGGCGTGGGCCTGGTTTCAAACGATCAACAGCAAGTTCAACCCTTCGACTTGCCTGCTGCGCAGTGCGAGTTGGGTGCCTTGCCCATTATCGAGATGCAGGCGCGCAGCGAGGCTTTGCCGGGCCTGCTCGCCGCCGTCGCGCTCAGCGATGTGCAGATCATGGCTCCTTTGCCCAAGCCACGGCGCAACATTTTTTGCGTAGGTAAAAATTACTTTGAGCATGCTAAAGAATTCTCTGGCAGCGGCTTTGACGGCAGTGCTAAAACCGAGGGCGGTGTGCCGACGAACCCGATCATCTTTACCAAAGTGCCTGAGTCAGTTGTTGGCCCCGGCGCGGCGATTGAAATGCCAGCGGTGTCCACCGCGATTGACTATGAAGCCGAACTCGCCGTCATCATCGGGCGCGGCGGCAAGGGCATTGCCGCCAAAGACGCGATGGCGCATGTCTGGGGCTACACCATCATCAACGACGTCACCGCGCGTGACTGGCAAAGTCGTCACCAGCAGTGGCACATGGGCAAGTCATTCGACACCTTTTGTCCCATGGGGCCGTGGCTGGTCAGCGCCGACGAGCTGGACGGCAGCAAGACCCAGATGCGCTGCTACGTTAACGGCGAAGAGCGCCAAAACGTGCCTACCGACAACATGATTTTTGACATTCCAAAAATCATCGAAACCCTGTCTGCAGGCATCACGCTTTACCCCGGTGACGTGATTGCCACGGGCACGCCAGTGGGTGTAGGCATTGGCTTCAAGCCGCCCAAATACCTCAAGGCTGGCGATGTGGTGCGGGTCGAGATTGACGGGATTGGCTACCTCGAAAACCCGGTCCGTTAAGTCACGAAACCCAGGACCCCTCAAGCCACCAGCGGTGCCTCCTGCATCGCCTCGTTCTGCTCTTCCAGCATGTCGACCTGGCCCTTCCAGTAATCACTCGAGCCAAACCACGGGAAGTTGATCGGGAAGATCGGGTCGTGCCAGCGCTGGGCCAGCCAGGCGCTGTAATGCACCAGCCGCAGGGTGCGCAGCGGCTCTATCAGCGCCAGTTCGCGTCTGTCAAAATCGCGGAACTCTTCGTAGCCATCGACCAGCGCACCGAGTTGGCGATTACATTGCACACGCTCGCCTGAGAGCAGCATCCACAAGTCCTGTACCGCAGGGCCGCTGCGTGCGTCGTCCAGATCCACAAAGTGCGGGCCTGCGCCGGCCAAGCCTTCGGGTGTCCACAAAATATTGCCGGGGTGGCAGTCGCCATGCAGGCGCAGTGTTTGAACCTCGCCCACGCTTTCAAACACGGCCTGTGCCGTCAGCATGGCTTCTTCAAAGGCCTTGCGCCAGCGCGACTCCATATCGAGCGGCAAATAAGCGCCCGTTAGCAAAACATCGCGCGATGCATAGCCAAAAGTTTGCAGGTCAAGTGCCGGCCTGTGGGTGAATTTTTTTGCGCTGCCCACGCTGTGTATGCGGGCCAGAAAGCGGCCTATCCACGCCAGCACGTCCAGGTCGTCGAGCTCCGGCCTGCGGCCACCACGGCTGGGCGATACGCTGAAGCTGAAACCCTTGAAGTGGTTAAGCGTTTTGCCTTGTAGCACCAGTGCCCCGACGACGGGGATTTCTGCAGTCATCAACTCTGCCGCGAAAGAATGTTCTTCCAGAATCTGCAGGTCGGTCCAGCGGTCTGGTCGATAAAACTTGACCACAACCATCTCACCCTTTAGCTCGCCCTTTAGCTCGTCTTTCTCATCACCTTGACCTGTAGGGGCTTCAAGATGCACCTGGTAGACGCGGTTTTCGTAACTCGACAGCGCCATCAACCGGCCATCACCGAGCAGACCCACGCTGGCCAGCGCGTCGAGCACCACATCGGGTGTGAGGTGCTCGTAGGCGTGGTTTTTTTGTCGGCTTACGGTTTGTGGCGGTTGGTTGGGCATCCCTGATTGTCGTTGCACCACTAAACTTGCGAGGAATGTCAAAAAATATCAAGCCCCAAAACATCAAACCCGCCCAGGTCATTGAAGAGCTGCGCCCCGGCCAGTCGATTGAGCTGCTGCAGGAGCTGCACATCCTCACGCGGGAGGGCAAGCTTAATCAGGATACGCGGCGCAAGCTCAAGCAGGTTTACCACCTGTACCAGTTCATTGAACCCTTGCTCAATGCTGCGACTGCGGAAAATCCTGCGGCCACACTGGCTGACCATGGCGCGGGTAAATCGTATTTGGGTTTTATTCTGTACGACTTGTTTTTTAATGTGGCGCACAAGGGTGAAAAAACCAGCGGCCATATTTACGGCATTGAGACCCGCGCAGAACTGGTTGAAAAATCCCGCGCGCTGGCCCAGCGCCTGGGTTTTCAGCGCATGTCGTTTTTAAATCTTTCGGTGCAGCAGGCAACCACTTCACCGGATCTGCCGGAAGCGATAGACATCGTGACGGCACTACATGCCTGCGATACGGCAACCGATGACGCGATTGCCTTTGGTCTTGCCAAAAACGCCAAGCACATGGTGCTGGTGCCGTGCTGCCAGGCCGAGGTGGCGGGCGTTCTTAAAAAGAGCCGCGCGCTCAATCTCGCTAAAACACCGCTGGCCGAATTGTGGAGGCACCCGCTGCATACACGAGAGTTTGGCAGCCAGATCACCAACGTGTTGCGCTGCCTGCAACTGGAGGCTAATGGTTACAACGTTAGCGTCACAGAGCTGGTGGGTTGGGAGCACTCGATGAAGAATGAGATGATTTTGGCGAGTCGGCCTGCCCGGCCAAACGCGGCAAAAGCCAAGGTAGCCAAAGCGCGGTTGCAGCAGGTGATGGACGAGGTGGGGTTGGGGGAGTTGACTGGGCGGTTCACTGTTATCAAATGAAGCCTGGTGCGGCCACGAGCAGTGTGATTTACTGAAAAGCCACCTCGGCAAAGCTGCGCAGCTTGCGGCTGTGGAGCTGCTTGATGCCTTCCTCGCGCAGCAGCTCTATGGCGCGTATGCCGATGCGCAGGTGCTGGTCAACCCGTTCGCGGTAAAAGTGGTTGGCCATGCCGGGCAGCTTGATCTCGCCGTGCAGCGGCTTGTCGCTGACACACAGCAGCGTGCCGTAGGGCACACGAAACCTGAAGCCATTAGCTGCAATCGTGGCGCTCTCCATGTCCAGGGCCACTGCGCGGCTCTGGCTGAAGCGGCGCTGCGGCTGGTTGCCGGGCAGCAGTTCCCAGTTGCGGTTGTCAGTCGATGCCACGGTACCGGTACGCATGATGCGTTTTAGCTCGGGGCCTTTGAGGTGGGTAACGTCTTCAACCGCCTGCTCCAGCGCTTTTTGAATTTCGGCCAGCGCTGGTATCGGTACCCACAGCGGCAGTTCTTCATCTAGCACATGGTCTTCACGCACATAGCCGTGGGCCAGCACATAGTCGCCCAGTTGCTGGCTGTTGCGCAGGCCGGCGCAGTGGCCGAGCATGATCCAGGCATGCGGACGCAGCACGGCGATGTGGTCGGTGATGTTCTTGGCGTTGGCTGGCCCGACACCGATGTTGACCATGCTGATGCCACTTCGGTCAGCGCGCATCAAGTGGTAGGCAGGCATTTGCGGCAAGCGCGGTGGCGGTGTGCCCAGCTCATCGCCGGCAATAGCAGCAAGACCAACGCGGCGGGTGACCACGTTGCCGGGTTCAACAAACGCCATGTATTCGCTGTTCGCATCAAGCATGGCTGCATAGCCCAGGCGCACAAACTCGTCGATGTAAAACTGGTAGTTGCTAAACAGCACAAAGTTCTGGAACCAGTCGGGCGAGGTGCCGGTGTAATGGCGCAGGCGCTGCAGCGAATAGTCAACCCGGGCAGCGGTAAACAGCGACAGCGGTTGCGGCTCACCGGGTTTCGCCTCAAACGTGCCGTTGGCAATACCGTCGTCCATGGCGGCCAGGTCCGGCAGGTCAAACACGTCACGCATCAGTGTGCGGCGCGCCGCGCTCAGGTTGCCTTCTATGTGGTCATGTTCGGCAAACGAGAAATACACCGGGATCGGCTGGGTGCTGGTGCCCACTTCGAGCTCGACATTGTGGTTTTGCAGCAGCAGGCGAAACTGCTCAAGGTAATACTCGCCATACAGGTCGGGTCTGGTCAGCGTGGTTTCAAAGCGGCCAGGACCAGCCACAAAACCGTAGCTCAATTGTGATGCCGCCAGTGGGTCGAGCATAGTACGCGCCACCGTGTCGGTGTGGATGCGCACAAACGGGTAGCAAGCCCGAACATGACCTTCAATAGCATCGCCCGCAACATAGCGCTGCATGGCCAAGCGCAAGTGGGCGATTTGCTGGTCGTAAATCATCCGCACCTGGGCCAGTGCGGCAGCGGCATCTAGGTAGCGGGTGGGGGCGATGAAGCTGGGGAGGTAGGGCATGGTTTGTACGTAAAGTGCGGTAAAAGGTTAGCTCGTGCGCCGCGCCGGGCCGCCCCAAGCAAGCACAGCCCCCTCGGGGGGCAGCGTATTACACGAAGTGAAAAGCGTGGGGGCCATTATTTGACAGATTCTCGCATCGTCACAAACTCTTCGGCCATCGTCGGGTGTATGCCAATCGTGTTGTCGAAGATAGCCTTGGTTGCGCCAGCTTTCATGGCCACGGCAAAGCCCTGCACGATTTCGCCCGCATCAGCGCCCACCATGTGCAGGCCAACCACGCGGTCGCTGGCGTCATCGACCAGCAACTTCATCAGCGTGCGTTCAGTGCTGCCGCTCAGAGTGTGCTTGAGCGCCTTGAAGTCGCTGCGGTACACCGTGATGTGGCCGAATTTTTTGCGCGCATCGCTTTCCGAATAACCCACTGTGCCGATGTTCGGGTGGGTAAACACGGCGGTGGGAATGAAGTCATAGCTCATGCTGCGCGGCTTTTTGCCCGCAGCCGGACCGAACAGATGATCCACCACCACCATGGCTTCGCCGAGCGCCACGGGCGTAAGCTGCAGGCGCGCCGTCACGTCGCCCAATGCGTAGATGGACGGCACTGAGGTCTGGTAGTGGGCATTGACCTTGATCGCACCTTTGGCATCCAGCGCCACGCCTGCGGCATCCAGGCCGAGGCCGGTGGTATTGGGCACGCGGCCAGTTGCATACAGCACGCTATCTACTGTAAAACTCGCTGCGCTTGCTGTGCCCAGCTTGACTTTTACCAGCAGGCCGTCAGCCGTTTTGAGAATCGATTCAACCTCGGACTTCAGTTGCAGATTGACACCGGCCTTACCCATCTCGGCCGCAATAAAGCTGCGAATGTCTTCATCAAAACCCGTCAACACTTTTTCGCCACGGTGCAGTTGCGTCACCTGCGCGCCCAGGCCATTGAAGATGGATGCGAATTCGCAGGCGATGTAGCCGCCACCTACTACCAGCAAGCGTTTGGGAAAAGGGCTCAGATCAAACATGCTGTCGGATGTCACGACATGTTCGCGTCCCTCAAACGCTGGCACAGTCGCCGTGCCGCCAGTAGCAATCAAAATGTTTTTGGCAGTGAATGTCTGGCCATCCACTTCGACCGTATGCGCATCCAGCAGCCACGCCCAGCCCTTGATAATTTTGACACCCACGCTGTCAAGCAGTTGGTTATAGATGCCATTGAGCCGCGAGATTTCAGCCGCACGCCTAGCCTTCAAAACCGCCCAGTCAAACTTTGGTGCTTCACCTGCCCAGCCAAAGCCATGCGACTCTTCAAACGCTTCGGCGTAATGCGCTGCGTAGCTGTAAAGCTTTTTTGGAATGCAGCCGACGTTGACGCAGGTGCCGCCCATGTCGGCAACCTCGGCTAGTGCCACGCGCGCGCCACGCTGGGCTGCCATGCGACCAGCCCGCACACCGCCGCTGCCGCCACCTATGACGAAGAGATCAAAATCAAAAGTCTGCACAGGGTTTCCCTTGAGGGTGGAGGATGCCCCATGATAATTGGGGATGACTACATCTACAGACTTCGCCTCTTTATCCCTGCCCGCCCATGTACTGGCTAACCTGACGCAGCTTGGTTACACCAGCATGACCCCGATTCAGGCGGCCAGCCTGCCGGTGGCGCTACTCGGCAAAGATCTGATTGCGCAGGCCAAGACCGGTAGCGGTAAAACAGCGGCTTTTGGCATTGCGCTGTTGGCTAATTTAAATGCGCGGCGCTTTGCGGTGCAGGCCATGGTGCTGTGCCCGACGCGTGAGCTGGCCGACCAGGTGGCCACTGAAATCCGCCGTCTGGCGCGGGCTGAAGAAAACGTCAAGGTGGTGGTGTTGTGCGGTGGTGCGCCGCTGCGCAACCAGTCGGCCAGTCTGGAGAACGGCGCGCACATTGTGGTCGGCACGCCGGGCCGCATCATGGACCACCTGGCGCGCGGCAACTTAAAGTTAGATGCGATGAACACGCTGGTGCTGGACGAGGCCGACCGTATGCTCGACATGGGCTTTTTTGACGACATTTGCGTGGTCGCCAAGCAGTGCCCGAAAGAGCGGCAGACCTTGTTGTTCTCGGCGACCTACCCGGAGGGCATCGCCAAAATCAGCCAGCAGTTCATGCAATCACCGCAAACCATCAGCGTGCAGGCGCAGCATGAAAAAAGCAAGATCCGCCAGCGCTGGTATGAGGTACCCGAGAGCGACCATGATGAAGCGCGTTTGAATGCGGTAGCTTTGCTGCTTAACCACTACCGCCCAGTCAGCACACTAGCGTTTTGCAACACCAAGTCGCAGTGCCGCGCGCTGGTGGCCTACTTAAAAAGCCAGGGTTTCAGTGCGCTGGCCTTGTTTGGTGAGCTGGAGCAGCGCGAGCGTGACCAGGTGCTGGTGCAATTTTCAAACCGCAGCTGTTCGGTGTTGGTGGCGACCGACGTGGCTGCGCGCGGGCTTGATATCAACCAGCTCGAAATGGTGATCAATGTTGATGTCACACCCGATGCCGAGGTGCATATTCACCGTATTGGTCGCACCGGCAGGGCTGACGAAGAGGGCTGGGCCATCAGCCTGGTCAGCATGGACGAGATGGGTTATGTCGGCAAGATCGAGGTGCTACAAAAAGCCGAGTCTGAGTGGCACAAGCTGACCGAGCTGACACCTGCCAGCAAAGAGCCACTGCTGCCGCCCATGGTCACGCTGCAAATCGTCGGTGGTCGCAAGGAAAAAATCCGCGCCGGCGATGTGCTGGGCGCACTCACAGGCGAGGCGGGGTTCACAAGAGAGCAGGTCGGGAAAATCAATGTCAACGAGTTTTCAACCTATGTGGCCGTTGACCGCACTATTGCGGCAGATGCACAGCACAAGCTGTCGCTGGGAAAGGTCAAAGGGAAGAGCGTCAAAGTACGCTTTATGGATGAAACTTGAGGGCACTTCTATAAATTCATTTTTCGGGCGAATTGCGGCGTTGCGCGGTGCTCGAAATCCTCACGTACCTGAATTACGTTCCGGTTCCTGCGCTCCGTGCGCCTTGCACTTCATCCCGAAAATCTGAATTTCTAGAAGCGCCCTTGAAGTGGCGTGTTCCAGATCGGCTCCGATCCGTGCGGCCCTCGCGTCGCCTACAGCGACAGCAGCCGGCCCCAACCGGGCAGCGTGTCCCGAATACCGGCTAGGCGCAACGCGTGCCAGACCAAGGCCTGGTTGCTCGATATCACCGGCTTACCGAGCTTGGCTTCGAGTCCGGCGATCAGATGCGCAACGCGCACGCTGGTGCAAGAGACGAACACCGCGTCGACATCTTGTGCGCCGAGCTGCTCGACTGCCGCGGCGAGCGATGCGCCGTCTATGCGCGCCACCTCGTTGTCGTCTTCGTGATTGAACGAGCCGAACACCGGCACCTGGATGCCGCGCGCCTCGATGTAGTCGCACATCCAGTTGTTCACCGATTCGACATAGGGCGTTAAGAGCGCGATGCGCTTGGCACCGAGCGCCTCGAGTGCCGCGCGCGCGGCGGTGATCGGGCTGGTGCAGACGACGCCGGGGCGCGCCTCGCGGATGCGAGAGAACACCTTGTCCTCGCCGATCACCATCGCGCCCGACGTGCAGCCGAAGGCGACGACATCGATGCGCTCGCCCGGACGCAGCAGCGCCGTGCTGGCGGCGATGTTGCTCTCCATCGCCGCCAGCGTTTCGGGGTTGATCGCCGCGTCGTTGTGGATGCGGCTGGTGTGCGTGCCGACGCCGGGGATGCGGATCATCTCGCGCCACTCGTGCTCGAGCGTGACGTCGGTGGCCAGCACGATGAGCCCCATGGCGGCGCGCTGGGCCACGCCCCGGTCAAGCGAGAAGGGCAGGTGTTCGAATTTGTTGCGGGTCATGTCTTGCTCTGGAAAAGTGGTTCAACAAGCGCCGCGGGATGCTGGTATCGCGCGACGCAGACGATGTTAGCAAATGCCCTGCGATGTCAGCGCCGCCACGATGCGTACAGCGTGCTGAGGGATAGGAAATTCAACCCCATGAGCCCAACTCTCTCACCGTATCGCGTCCTGCCAGCCCGCCAGCACGTGCTCGGCGGCAATCAAGTCCAGCGACGCAAAACCGACCGATTTGAAAACCGTAATGTCCCCGTCGCTGGTACGCCAGGCAGCGTCAGGTTGTGCGCTGATTTCAGCCAGTTCAGCACGCAGATCAGACGCAGCGATCAAGCCCTGTGCAATGGCTTGCCACACTTCGCCGCCTTTTTCCAGCACACCCTGGCGGGTGTCGGCAAACAACCGGGCCCGTGGCAGCAGTGCAGGTTCGGCCTCGGCCATGCCCGGCGTGAATGCGCCGATCAGCCCCAGATGGGTACCGGGTTGGACCCATTCACTGCGAATAAATGGCTGTGTTGCCGTCGTCACTGCGGCGATCACCTCCGCTTGCTCGACGGTGGAGCGCAAATCATCGCTGGCACGCGCAGCAATGCCCTGACTCGCGAGCTCGTCCACCACCTTCTGCGCGTGCTCCACGCTGCGACCCCAGATAACGATGTCCTGCAACTGCAGCACGCTGGCGTGCGCCAGCACCATAGGCACAGACAAGGCGCCGGTGCCCAAAATCGCCAGTGTCCGGCTGTTCTTGCGCGCCAGGATCTGCGCCGCCAGCGCGGCGCTAGCAGCGGTGCGGCGCAGGGTCAACTCGGTTCCGTCGAGCACTGCCACCGGGCTGCCGTCGGCACACGACAGCAGCACATAGACCGCCGAGACGGCCGGCTTGCCGTGGGCATGGTTGCCGGGCCAGATCGACACCAACTTCACGCCCATCATGATGCCGGGTTTCCAGGCTGGCATGATCAGCACCGCGCTGTCATCGTGATTCGGCGCGTAATGACTGCGCGGTGGCGACTCGATCGGCTGTTGCAGACCGCTCGCCAGCGCCGCGATCAGAGCCCGATAGGGCGCGCGTTGCGCGACCGCTGTTTTGTCAACGAAATGCATGCGAATGGTGGGTGGCTGCTGCTTAAGGTGAAGTACCCAGCATTGTGCGCGCCCATACCTTGTTGGACAAGGCTAAAACAGTACGAATATTTTCGATAATGTAAAGTGTCCATAAACATAAATCGGTTTCAAGGGCACTTCTAGAAATTCAGATTTTCGGGATGAAGTGCAAGGCGCCCGGAGCGCAGGAACCGGAACGTACTTCAGGTACGTGAGGATTTCGAGCACCGCGCAACGCAGCAATTCGCCCGAAAAATGAATTTATGGAAGTACCCTCAAGCTAATGCAAACAACAGATGTCTTGATCGTCGGTGGCGCCGCCATCGGCAGCGCGGCGGCCTGCTTTTTGGCTCAACAAACCAGTTTTCATGGCCGAATTCTGGTGATCGAAAAAGATTTCTCGTATCAGAAATGCGCCACAGCGCGCTCGGCAGCGGCTATCCGCCATCAGTTCTCCACGCCAGAGAATATTCGGATGTCACAGTTCGGTACCCAGTTCATCAAACATCTGGGTGACTATCTGGAAGTGGGCGGTGAAGTGCCAGACGTTGGCTTTCATGAAGGCGGTTATCTGTTTCTGGCGACCATCGCTGGCCAGGAGATTTTGCAGGCCAACCACCGCACGCAGAAGAACCTGGCGGTGGATGCGCAACTGCTGACGCCGGCGCAATTGGCGCAGCGCTTCCCCTGGATGAACGTGGCTGACCTGTGCGCCGGCTCGCTCGGCCTGTCTGGCGAAGGCTGGCTCGACGCCTATGCGCTGCTGTGCGGCTTGCGGCGCAAAGCCATCGCGCTTGGCGTGCAGTACCAGCAAGCGCAGGTCGTCGAATTAAAGCGCGAGGGACGAAGAATTGTCAGCGCCACGCTGTCCGACGGCCGCACGATTCAGTGCGGCAGCGTCATCAATGCGGCGGGCACCGGTGCCACGGCGTTGGCCAGGACGGCGGGCGTGCAGTTGCCTGTGGAATCCCGCAAACGCTGCGTGTTCTATTTCACTTCCCCGGCGCAGGTGAGCCACTGTCCGCTGGTGGTGGACCCGAGCGGAGCCTACTTCCGACCGGAGGGGCGCGGCTTCATTTGCGGCATCTCGCCCGACGCTGCGCACGATCCGCAGTGTTTTGATTTTGACGTGCAGCATGCGCTGTTCGATGCCGTTCTGTGGCCCATCCTGGCAGCGCGCGTGCCAGGGTTTGAGGCAGCCCGCGTGCAAAACAGTTGGGCCGGACACTATGACGTGAACACGCTGGACCACAACGCCATCATCGGTGTGCACCCGGAGGTGGACAACCTGCTGTTTGCCAACGGTTTCAGCGGGCACGGCCTGCAGCAAGCGCCTGCCGTCGGGCGCGCCCTGGCCGAACTCGTCTGCTATGGTCAATACCGTACGCTGGATCTGGCCGCCTTGGGCTGGCAGCGCGTGCTGGAGAACAAGCCGCTGCGGGAAATCAATGTGGTGTGACACGGTTGTAAGTGAGTATTTTCTTTTGTAGGGAGTGTGGTACATTTTAAAAACTTGGTTGAATTTTTGTCGTATTTCTTCATAAAGGATGCATCATGAAACGTAAGCTGTTATCCACCCTGGTCGCCACGGCGTGCGCGCTCGGCATCGGTGCCGCGCAGGCGCAGATCTCCGACGGCGTGATCAAGATCGGCGTGTTGAACGACATGTCGGGGCTGTACGCCGACCTGACCGGGCCGGGCTCAGTGGTCGCGGCCCGACTTGCGGTCGAGGACTTCGGTGCCGCCAGGAAGGGCATGAAGGTCGAGATCGTCTCGGCCGACCATCTGAACAAACCTGACCTCGGCTCGACGATCGCCAGGACCTGGTACGACGTCGATAAGGTCGACGTGATCGTCGACGTGCCCACGTCCTCGGTCGCGCTGGCTGTCAACCAGATCACACGCGAGAAGGGCAAGGCGTTCCTGGTGTCCGGTGCCGCCAGTTCGGACCTTACCGGCAAGGCCTGCTCGCCGAACACGATCCACTGGACCTACGACACCTGGATGCTGGCCAACGGCACCGGCACCGCGATCGTGAAGACCGGCGGCGACACCTGGTTCTTCCTGACCGCCGACTATGCGTTTGGCCACGCGCTCGAACGCGATACCGAAGCCGTTGTGTTGAAGAACGGCGGCAAGGTGCTGGGCAAGGTGCGCACCCCCTTCCCGAGCACCGACTTTTCGTCATTCCTGCTGCAGGCGCAGGCATCCAAGGCCAAGATCATCGGCCTGGCCAACGCCGGCACCGACACCACCAACGCGATCAAGCAGGCGGCCGAGTTCGGCATCGTCAAGGGCGGCCAGAGTCTGGCCGGGCTGCTGGTGTTCCTGACCGACGTCCGTGCGCTCGGCCTGCCGACCGCGCAGGGCATGATTTTCACCGAAACCTTTTACTGGGATCGGAACGACGAGAGCCGCGCCTTTACCAAGCGCTTTTCGGCGCTGTCGCCGCGCAACATCTATCCAACGATGATCCACGCCGGCGTGTACGCGTCGGTGCTGCATTACCTGAAGGCGGTTGAAGCGATCAAGACCGACGACGGTACCAAGGTGATCGAGCAGATGAAGAAGATGCCGACCGACGATCCGCTGTTTGGCAAGGGAACGATACGCGCCGACGGCCGCAAGATCCATCCCGCCTATCTGGTCGAGGTGAAGAAGCCGGCGGAGTCAACGGGTCCGTGGGATCTGCACAAGATCCGCGCGACGATCCCGGCCGATCAGGCGTTCCGCCCGATGGCCGAGGGCGGTTGCCCGCTCGTCAAGTGACCGCCTCCTCGGTTCAAGTGCAGGCGCGTTCGCGCCTGCACTTGAACCGAGGCGTCATCCCCGTGCAGGCGGGGATCCGGCATTTTCCCTGACCTCACCTCGATGGAAATCTTCGGTATCACGACCCAGGCGCTGCTTGGCCAGTTGCTGATCGGATTGATCAACGGCTCGTTCTACGCGCTGCTGTCGCTCGGGTTGGCGGTGATCTTCGGCCTGCTCAACATCATCAACTTCGCGCACGGCGCGCAGTACATGATGGGTGCCTTTTGCGCGTACCTGCTGGCGGGCAAGCTCGGCCTGGGCTACTGGTGGTCGCTGGCCATCGTGCCGCTGCTGGTCGGCGCCACCGGCATCGTGATCGAGCGCCTGATGCTGTCGCGGTTGTACAAGCTCGACCATCTGTACGGCCTGCTGCTGACCTTCGGCTTGGCGCTGATCATCCAGGGCCTGTTCCGGCAAGAGTTCGGCTCGTCCGGGCTACCGTACCCGATACCGGAGGAACTGACCGGCGGCCAGAACCTCGGCTTCATGTTCCTGCCGAACTACCGCGCGTGGGTGATCGTCGCTTCGCTCGCGGTGTGCTTGGCGACTTGGTTCGTGATCGAGAAGACCAAGCTCGGCACCTACCTGCGCGCCGCCATCGAGAACCCGCAGCTGGTGCAGGCATTCGGCGTCAACGTGCCGCGCATGATCACGCTCACCTATGGCTCCGGTGTCGGGTTGGCGGCACTGGCCGGTGTGATGGCTGCGCCGATTTACTCGGTCAGCCCGCTGATGGGCGGCGACTTGATCATCATCGTGTTCGCGGTGGTGGTGATCGGCGGCATGGGCTCGATCATGGGTGCGATCGTCACCGGCTTCGGCCTCGGCATGATCGAAGGCCTGACCAAGGTGTTCTACCCCGAGGCTTCGAACACCGTGGTCTTCATCATCATGGCGATCGTCCTGCTGCTGAAGCCGGCCGGACTGTTCGGCACGCAGAAATAGGCATAGGCGCACGGATGACTACCGAAACTTCAATTCGACCGACTGGCGGCGATGCCGGCCGCAGGCACCAGCAGGTGGCGTTCGCACTGATGGCGCTGGTGTTCGCGCTCGCGCCGCTGGTCGCCTACCCGGTCTTCTTGATGAAGGTGATGTGCTTCGCGCTGTTCGCGTGCGCCTTCAACCTGCTGATCGGCTACGTCGGCCTGCTGTCCTTCGGCCACGCGATGTTCTTCGGAATCGCCGCCTACACCTCGGCGCACGCGGCCAAGGTGTGGGGCTTCACGCCCGAGCTGGCGATCCTGTTCGCCACCGCGTGCGCGGCGCTGCTCGGCTTGGTCACCGGCTTACTCGCGATCCGGCGCCAGGGCATCTATTTTGCGATGATCACGCTGGCGCTGGCGCAGATGGTCTACTTCTTCAGCCTGCAAGCGCCGTTCACCGGCGGCGAGGACGGTATCCAGGCCGTGCCGCGCGGGCGACTGTTCGGTCTGATCGACCTGTCCAACGAGTTAGCAATGTACGCCTTCGTGTTCGCAATTTTCATCGGCGGCTTCCTGCTGATCTACCGGATCGTGCATTCGCCGTTCGGCCAGGTGCTCAAAGCAATCCGCGAGAACGAGAGCCGCGCGATCTCGCTCGGCTACGACGTCGATCGCTACAAACTGCTGGCGTTCGTGCTGTCAGCCACCCTTGTCGGAGTGGCCGGCGGCACCAAGGCACTGGTGTTCCAGCTCGCGTCGCTGACCGACGTGCACTGGTCGATGTCCGGCGAGGTCGTGCTGATGACGCTGCTCGGCGGCCTGGGCACGATGTTTGGCCCGGTTGCCGGCGCCGCCATCATTATCACGATGCAGAACTACCTGGCGCCGTTCGGTGCCTGGGTGCTCATCGTGCAGGGCGCGATCTTCGTCGTCTGCGTACTGGTGTTCCGCCGTGGCGTGATCGGCGAGATCGCGCACTTCATCAAGAAGCCGCTCTGAGCGCGGTCCTCTGTGTCACACGCCTAGGTATTCGTGCAGCATGTCGGTGTTCTGGGTTAGCTCGTTTTGCGCAAACTGTTTGACGATGGCGCCATGCTCCATCACGTAGAAGCGGTCGGCCAGCGGCGCGGCAAAGCGGAAGTTCTGCTCGACCAACACGATGGTGTAGCCCTTGGCCTTCAGAGTCAGGATCATTTCGACCAGCTTTTGCGCGATGACAGGTGCCAGGCCTTCGGAGATTTCGTCAAGCAGCAGCAGGCGCGCGCCAGTGCGCAGAATGCGCGCCACGGCCAGCATCTGCTGCTCGCCGCCTGACAGGCGTGTGCCGGGGCTGGACGCGCGCTCTTTCAGGTTGGGAAACATCGCGTAAATCTCGGTTATGCTCATGCCGCCCGGGGCGATGGTGGGCGGCAGCATCAGGTTTTCTTCGGCCGTCAGGCTGGCGAAAATACCGCGCTCTTCGGGGCAGTAACCGACACCCAGGTGCGCCACCTTGTGCGGCGCCAGCTTGATGGTCTCCTCGCCGTTGATGCGGATCGAGCCCTTACGCGTGCCGGTCAGGCCGACAATGGCGCGCAGGGTCGTGGTGCGCCCGGCACCGTTGCGGCCCAGCAGGGTCACGACCTCGCCCTCATGCACCGTCAGGTTCACGCCATGCAGAATGTGCGATTCGCCATACCAAGCGTGGAGGTTGTCAATGCGGAGCAACTCTTTAGTCATCAGTGCGCTCCCTGCAGTTCGGTGTTGGCGGTGCCCATGTAGGCTTCAATCACCAGCGGGTTTTTTGACACCTCGGCATACGGGCCGTCGGCAATGATGGTGCCGCGCTGTAGCACCGTGATGCGGTCGGCAATCGACGAGACCACATTCATGTTGTGTTCCACCAACAGGATGGTGCGGCCTGTCGAGACCTTTTTAATCAACTGCGTCACACGGTCCACGTCTTCGTGGCCCATGCCCGAAGTGGGCTCGTCCAGCAGCATCAGTTCTGGCTCCAGCGCCAGTGTGGTAGCCAGTTCAAGCGCGCGCTTGCGGCCATAGGGCAGGTTGACGGTCATCTCGTCGGCGAAGTCCTGCAAATCGACCTCGGACAGCAACTGGCGGGCACGATCATGCAGGTGAAACAGCGTGCTTTCGGCCTTCCAGAAGTGAAACGACGTGTCGAGCTTGCGCTGTAGCGCGGCGCGCACGTTTTCGAGCACCGTCATGTGCGGAAACACCGCGGAGATTTGAAACGAACGGACAATGCCGCGCCTTGCGGTTTGCGCGGGTTTTTCGGTGGTGATGTCGACACCGTTGAACAAAATGGTGCCGGTGGTCGGGTGCAGAAATTTGGTGAGCAGATTGAAAAAGGTGGTTTTGCCCGCGCCGTTGGGGCCAATCAGGGCGTGAATGTGGCCGCGCTGGACCTTCAGGTCCACGTTGTTGACGGCCACGAATCCTTTGAATTCCTTGGTCAGCCCTCGCGTTTCAAGAATGAACTCAACTGACAAAATAACTCTCCGGCGGATATGAAAAAAATAGACCCACAAACACTGTCGAGAAGATGCTCTATGAAGGCAGTTGATCATACTAGCTATCAGGCCGCAGGCAGGCTACCGGGTTAGACCTTTAGGTAGTTTTGCTGGCTAAAGCGCGGCCCCACGGCCATTCATCACGCGGCGGTTTAAAATACGCTGTTATTCCATTTTCAGATCGATACGAGATTAGGCGCGAAGGAGTTATTGGGGTCAGACACCAATTTCTCTGCGGTGCATCGCACCGCGCCCTCCGGGCGAGCCGTAGGCTCGGAGAATTTGGGCTCTGACCCCAAAAACTCCACGGCAAGGCGAAGCAACAACATATCGTATTGATCTGGAAATGGAATTAAGCCTTTTTTCAAACCCGGAGTCCTTATGCCCAAAAAAATCAGAGTCGAAGCCGACATCTGCGCTCCCAAGCCCGTTCCACCTAAGGGCTACACCACCACCACTGGTCGCGGCCAGAAGGTCAGCCTTGAGCGCGGCCCCTCTACCCGCAGCAAAAAGAACCCAGGCAAGCGTCCTAAAAAGGGCGGCTAATTCGTTTCGTGTCTTAATCAGTTGGGGACAGAGCAAACTCATTCGCTGCGCTCTTGTAGTTTGGTCTTTCCCCAATGTCTCACATGTTCCTGCGATACTGCCCACCCACCTCAAACAGTGCGTTCGTAATCTGCCCCAGCGAGCAGACGCGCACGGCGTCCATCAGCACTTCAAACACGTTGAGGTTTTCAATCACGGCTTGTTGCAGGCGCTTGAGCATGGCGGGTGACTCGCTGGCATGACGCTGGTGGAAGTTGGCCAGCCTCGTGAGTTGGCTTTGTTTTTCTTCTTCGGTTGAGCGAGCCAGCGCCAGCTTGTCCTGTACAGCATCACCGTGCGGGTTGCGAAAGGTATTGACACCGATGATGGGCAGCTCGCCGGTGTGCTTGAGCATTTCGTAGTGCATCGACTCGTCCTGGATGCGGCCACGCTGGTAACCGGTTTCCATCGCGCCCAGCACGCCGCCGCGCTCGGCGATACGTTCAAACTCCAGCAGCACCGCTTCTTCCAGCAGCTCGGTCAGCTCTTCGATGATGAAGGCGCCCTGTGAGGGGTTCTCGTTTTTCGCCAGGCCCCATTCGCGGTTGATGATGAGCTGTATCGCCATGGCGCGGCGCACGCTTTCTTCGGTCGGCGTGGTGATGGCTTCGTCAAACGCATTGGTATGCAGGCTGTTGCAGTTGTCGTAAATCGCAATCAGCGCCTGTAGTGTGGTGCGGATGTCGTTGAACTGGATCTCTTGTGCATGCAGGCTGCGGCCGCTGGTCTGTATGTGGTATTTGAGCTTTTGGCTGCGCTCGTTGGCAGCGTATTTTTCTTTCATGGCGACGGCCCAGATGCGGCGCGCGACGCGGCCCATGACCGTGTACTCCGGGTCCATGCCGTTGCTGAAGAAAAAGCTCAGATTCGGTGCGAAGTCGTCGATGTGCATACCGCGCGCCAGGTAGGCTTCGACAAAGGTAAAGCCGTTGGACAGCGTGAAGGCCAGCTGCGATATCGGATTCGCGCCGGCTTCGGCGATGTGATAGCCGCTGATCGACACGCTGTAGAAGTTGCGCACCCGGTTACGCACAAAGTACTCGGCAATGTCGCCCATGACTTTCAGGCTAAACTCGATGCTGAAAATGCAGGTGTTCTGGCCCTGGTCTTCTTTCAGAATGTCGGCCTGCACCGTACCGCGCACGTTCTCCTGCACCCATTCGCGGATTTTTTCAATCTCTGTTGGTGTTGGGTCGCGGCCCTTGTCTTTTTTGAACTTGTCCAGGTTCTGGTCAATCGCGGTGTTCATGAACATCGCCAATATGCTGGGCGCGGGGCCGTTGATGGTCATGCTGACCGACGTGTTCGGGTTGCATAAGTCAAAGCCGTCGTACAGCACTTTCATGTCGTCGAGTGTGGCAATTGACACGCCGGCGTTACCCACCTTGCCGTAGATGTCGGGCCGCAGGTCGGGGTCGTTGCCGTAAAGCGTGACCGAATCAAATGCGGTGGACAGGCGCTTGGCGGCCATGCCCTGGCTGAGCAGCTTGAAGCGGGTGTTGGTGCGAAAGGCGTCGCCCTCGCCGGCAAACATCCGGGTCGGGTCTTCGCCCTCGCGCTTGAAGGCAAAGGTACCGGCGGTGTAGGGGTAGCTGCCGGGCACGTTGTCCAGCATCAGCCACTTCAAAATTTCGCCGTGGTCTTCGTATTGCGGCAGCGCCACCTTGCGGATGGGGGTGCCCGAGAGCGATTTGGTGGTCAACGCGGTGCGGAATTCTTGCCCTCGAATTTTCACCACATATTCATCGCCAGCATAGGCCTGCTGCATGGCTGGCCACTGGGCCAGCAGGACCCGGGCATCGCCATCCATGCGGGACTTGCGCTGGCCAGCCAGGTCGAGAGCGGCTTCAGCGGCGGTAGCGCGTTCGGGCTTGTCTTGCTTGAGCATGCTGGCGGCAGCTTTCAACTGCTGCACTTCACGCGCCAGTTGGGCCTGCGCGCGGGCCCGCTTTTTGTAGCCGCGAACGCTGTCGCTGATCTCGGCCAGGTAGCGGGTACGGGCCGCAGGTATCACGGGTGTCTGGTTGGTACTGTGGCGCACATTGACGGTTGGCAAGGCAGCTTCACCGAGTTTCAGGCCCAGTTCTGCAAGCCGGATTTTCAGGGACTGGTAAAGCGCCGTCACGCCGTCATCATTGAAGCGCGCAGCCATGGTGCCGAAGACCGGCATCTGCTCTAGCGGCGTAGCCCAGGCCTGCTGGTTGCGCTGCACCTGTTTGCGCACATCGCGCAGCGCATCGAGCGAGCCCTTGCGGTCAAACTTGTTGATGGCGATGAACTCTGCAAAGTCCAGCATGTCGATTTTTTCCAGCTGGCTGGCAGCGCCAAACTCAGGGGTCATCACATACATCGGCACATCGACATGCGGCACGATGGCCGCGTCACCCTGGCCAATGCCGGAGGTCTCGACCACGATCAAGTCAAAGCCTGCGCACTTGCAGGCGGCGATCACATCGGGCAGCGCTTTGCTGATCTCGCTGCCAAATTCGCGGGTGGCCAATGACCGCATAAACACGCGCTGGCCTGAATCATCCGTTCGCCCTGAGCTTGTCGAAGGGTTGGCAGTGGCTTCGACAGGCTCAACCCGAACGGTATTGGTCGTGCTCCACGGATTGATCGCGTTCATGCGAATGCGGTCACCCAGCAATGCGCCGCCGCTTTTACGACGCGACGGGTCGATGCTGATAACAGCTACGCGCAGCTGGTCGTTTTGATCCAGCCGCAAACGTCGAATCAACTCGTCGGTCAATGACGACTTGCCCGCACCGCCGGTGCCGGTAATGCCCAGCACCGGGATTTTTTTGCTGGCCGCCTGGTTCCGCAGCTTGCCGACCAATGCCGCGTCGGCTTTGTCGTTTGCAAGCGCGGTGATGAGCTGCGCCAGCGCCCGCCAGCTCATTTCGCCATGGCCTTCAACGGCCTGGATGTCTTTGGGTGCAAAGCCTGTCAGGTCTTTGTCGCAACGCATCAGCATCTCGCCAATCATCCCGGCCAGGCCCATGCGCTGGCCGTCTTCCGGGCTGAAGATGCGGGCCACGCCATAGGCCTGCAGTTCACGGATTTCCGGCGGCACGATCACGCCACCGCCACCACCAAACACTTGGATGTGTTCACCGCCACGGTTTTTCAGCAAATCGACCATGTACTTGAAATACTCGACATGCCCGCCCTGGTAAGAGCTGATGGCAATGCCCTGCACGTCTTCCTGCAAGGCTGCGCTGACCACCTCATCGACGCTGCGGTTGTGGCCCAGGTGGATAACCTCTGCACCCATGCTTTGCAGGATGCGCCGCATGATGTTGATGGCCGCATCGTGCCCGTCAAACAGCGATGCTGCGGTGACAAAGCGTACCTTATTGACTGGGCGGTACTGGCTCAGCGCCTTGAATTGTGCGGACAGGTCGGTCATGGGATGGTCTTAAAGGGTTTTTGGGGTTAGCGTCCAAAACCCCCACAACAGATGATGAGGTAGGCACCCGTTCAGTCTTCGCCTGCCCGCAACGATTGCCACAGGTCCACCAGCACCATGCTGATGCCAATCAAAATCACGACGCCCAGCGATACCTCTTTGAGCTTCAGCACCAACGGCACCAGGTAGGCTAGCAGCAACACCACCGCCACCACGCCGGAGAAAATCTTTACGGGCATTTCCTTACTCCTGGTTCGAACTTCAAGCGCTCGCCACGCGTGATTGCAACCAGCGCGCAGTACGCAGCAGCCGCGCATCCATGCCGCGCGCCGCCACCAATTGCGCGCCCAGCGGCATGCCGTCCGGCGCAGTCATGAGTGGCAGGCTCAGGCTGGGCATGCCGCAAAGGGTCCACAGGGTGCAAAAGGCCGGATCGCCGGTGCTTGCGATGGCCGGCGCGGCGCCCGGCGCGGCCGGCGTCAGCAGCGCGTCAAAGCGCATGAACGTCTCCTCGAAGCCCTGGTTTAGCAATGCGACGCGGGCCCGGGCTTTTTGATAGTCCAGCGCCAGCACCGCGCGGCCACGCGCCAACTGCTGGCGCAGCGAGTCGGACAACTGGTCGCGACCCTTTTCCCATTCAAGTTCGAGGCTGGCCGCCATTTCGGCTTCCATGATGGTGCGGTGCCAATCCCAGGCCTCGCGCAGCGCCTCCGGCAACTCGACCTCCTGGCATTGCGCGCCCAGCACCTCAGCCAGCTCGGCAAAGGCTTCGCGCGTGGTGTCGTCGGCGCGATCCCAGACCGGGGTCTTGATGAAGCCAATAGATGGCGGCAGCGGCGGCTCGGACGCCGCGACCTGCGAGAAAGGAATGCGTGCGCGCGGCTTGGTGTCGAGGTCGCGTTCGTCGTAGCCCACCAACTGTTCGGCCAGCAGCGCGATATCTTCGATGCTGCGCGCGAACATGCCCACGCTGTCGAGCGTGCGCGACAGGGTCAGGATGCCATGGCGCGAAATCAGGCCGTGCGTCGGCTTGAAGCCGATCACGCCGCAATAAGCCGCCGGGCGAATCACCGAGCCATTGGTTTGCGTGCCAAGCGCCAGCGGCACCATGCCCGCGGCCACTGCAGCGGCCGAGCCCGAGGAGGAGCCACCGGGGGTGCGCTCGGCGTTGTGCGGGTTGCGCGTCTTGCCCGGTGCGTAGGTAGCCAGTTCGGTCGTGACCGTCTTGCCCAGAATCACCGCACCGGCAGCGCGCAGCGTTGCGACCACCGCGGCGTCGCGATCCGGCGTGCGCCCGGCATGCAGCACGCTGCCGTCCTCGGTTGGCATGTCGGCGGTGTCGATGATGTCCTTGATGCCGATGGGCACGCCATGCAAGGGGCCGATGGCCCGGCCTTCAGAGCGGTCCAGGTCGCGTGCCCGGGCCTGCGTCAGCGCATGCGCCTCGTCCAGATACTGCCAGGCCAGCACGGCGGGTTCGACGGCCCGAATGCGCGCCAGGCAGGCCTGAACCAACTGTTCCGAGCTGATCACACCGCCGGCAATGGCGCGCGCCGCATCGGCCGCGCCGAGTTGCTCGAGTTGGGTCAAGTCCATAACGTCACGAGCCGTACAGGGCATTGGGCAGCCACAGCGCGATGCCCGGGAACACATAGACCATCAGCATCGTCACCAGCACCACGTACATGAACGGCATGCAGCCGCGGAAGATCTGCGTCAGCAACACGCTAGGCGGACTCACCCCCTTCAGGTAGTAGGCCGACATCGCCATCGGCGGCGACAGAAACGCAGTCTGCAGGTTCAAGGCCACCAGCACCCCGAACAGCAGCGGGCTGATGCCGAAATGCTCCAGCATCGGCAGGAAGATCGGCACGAAGATGATGATGATTTCGGTCCATTCGAGCGGCCAACCGAGCAGGAAAATGATGAATTGCGACAGTAGCAGGAAGGTGATCGGGCCAAGATTCATGGCCAGCACGAACTCCTGGATGATCTGGTTGCCACCAAGGTAGGCAAAGACCGAGGCAAAGGTCGCCGAGCCGACGAACAGCCAGCAGACCATGGCTGAGGTGCGCGCGGTGAGGTAGACCGATTCGCGCAGGCCCTTCCAGGTCAGCGCGCGGTAGGCTGCGGCCAGCAGCATGGCGCCGAGCGCGCCGACGGCCGCCGCCTCAGTCGGCGTGGCGATGCCGAACATGATGGCGCCCAGCACCGACAGGATCAGCAATGCCAGCGGGAAGAACGATTTTAGCAACATAACGATCAGCTCGCGCAGCGGAACATTGCCTTCTTCCTTCGACAAGGGCGGCGCCAGGTGCGGCTTGAACATCGCCAGCACAACGACATAAACGATGTACATGCCGGCCAGGAAGAAGCCTGGGATGAAGGCCGCCGCGTAGAGCTTGACGACCGACAGGCCGGCGATCGCGCCGTACACAATCAGCATGATTGAGGGCGGAATCAGGATGCCCAGGCAACCCCCGGCGCAGATCACACCGGTGGCCAGGCGCGTGTCGTAACCGGCTTTCATCATCTGCGGCAACGCCAGCAGACCCATCAGGGTCACGACGGCACCGACGATGCCGGTGGCGGTGGCGAACAGCGCGCAGGTGACAAGCGTTGCGACGGCAAGCGAGCCGGGCACGCCTTTCATCGCGATCTGCAGGCTCTTGAACAAATTGTCGAGGATGTTGGCGCGCTCGACCAGATAGCCCATCAGCAGGAACAGCGGGATCGATACCAGCGCGTCGTTGTTGAGCACCGTGAAGGTGTTCTGCGTCAACAGGTAAAACACCCGGCTGTCGAAAAACGCCTGGGCCGGCTTGAAATAGGCGTAGAAACCAAAGCCGACGCCTAGCGCCATCAGCGTGAAGGCGACCGGGAAACCGATGCAGATCACAAACACCAGGATGCCGAGCATCAGCAGGGCAACAGCCGGATCGGTCATGCGGCCCCCACGCTCGTCACTGCGTGTACTTCGCTGCCCCCCGAGGGGGTCTTCGCGCCTTGGGGCGGCCCGGCGGCGCTCATGCGGCCGCTCCCTGCTCAGCCTGCGCCGCAGCCTTGCGCGCATACTCGCGCAGCAACTGCTGTTCGAGTTCCTCGACATCGTGCAGCCTGGCCGGCCACTTGCCCTCGCGAAGGCAGGCGATGCAACGCAGCACCTCGGCGAAACCCTGCAGCGCCATCAGCGTGGCGCCGACGCAGATCATCATCTTGAGCGGCCAGATCGGCACGCCGGCTGGGCTGTTGACGCTGACCTCGCGCAGCCGCATCGACTCGAACCCGTAGCCCGATCCGGCAATCACCAGAGCCAGGATGCCGGGGAAAAAGAACAACAGGTAAAGCACCAGCTCGACCTTCGCCTGCGTCGGCTCGCTCCAGAGCCGGTAGAACATGTCAGCGCGAACATGACCGCCGCGCGACAGGGTGTAGGCACCGGCCATGTAGAACACCGCGCCGTACATCAGGTAGCTAAGGTCAAAAGCCCAGCTGGTCGGGTCATTCAGCGTGTAGCGCATGAACACCTCGTAGCAGGTGCCAAAGGTGAGGATGATGATGCACCAGGCAAAGGCATGGCCTATCGTCTTGCTTAGTTGGTCAATCGAGTAAATCAGGCGATGCACCATGAGACGAATCCTGTCGTATGAAAAAAAAGGGCGGGCCCGCGCCCGCCCCACCATTATGCGCCAACGGCGCGATCAATCAGGCTGGCAGCTTGGTCTTGAACACGTGCTCGTAGCCGAGCTTGTAGTCGGCTTCATTAACGAACATGTAGTAAGCGACGCGCTTGGCGAACGCCTTCTGCGATTCGACCACTTTGGCGAAGAACGGATCTTCCTCCGACATCTTCTTGGTCAGCACGTCCCAAGCCTTGAGCTGCTCGGCCATGACCGATTTCGGCGTGCGGATCACGTTGACCTTGTGTTTGGTAATCAGTTCCTGCAGGTCGCGCGAGTAGTTGTCCATCGCCGTCCACCAGTTCGCCGAACTGGCGGCCTCGGCGGCGTACTGCAGTATCGCCTGCAGATCCTTCGGAATCGAGTTCCACTTCGGCTTGTGGAAGGCGATCTCGAAGAACTCCATCGCCTGATGGTAGCTTCCCATCATGTAGTTCTTGATCACGTCCTGCGAGCCAAAACGCATGTCGGTGGTCGGGTTGTTGTACTCGAAGGCGTCGATCACGCCTTTTTCAAGGGCCGGGATGATTTCACCGCCGGGCAGCTGCGTGACTTTGGCGCCCATTTGCTGGAACAGGTCGGCGGCCAGGCCCACCGTGCGGTACTTCAGGCCCACCAGTTGCTTGGCATCGGTGATCGGCTTCTTGAACCAGCCCAGTGGCTGCGTCGGCATCGGCATGGCAAAGAAGCCCACCACGTTGAGATTGATTTTCTGCAGCAGTT
>JBCKMZ010000005.1:0-43218 GCA_038902975.1 Polaromonas sp. | reverse complement strand
GTTGCAGGGCAACAAAGAGCTGGCAGCTGCAGCCTTTAACGCCCGCGTCATCCCTAACGTGGCCTACACCGACCCCGAAGTGGCATGGGTCGGCCTGACCGAGACCGAAGCCAAGGCTCAAGGCATCAAGATCAAAAAAGGTCTGTTCCCCTGGACAGCATCAGGCCGCGCGATTGCCAATGGCCGCGATGAAGGCATCACCAAGCTGCTGTTTGACGACAGCCCCGAAGCGCACGGCCATGGCAAAATCCTCGGCGGCGGAATGGTCGGCACCCATGCGGGCGACATGATCGGCGAGATAGTGCTGGCCATCGAGATGGGCGCAGATGCGATAGACATCGGCAAAACCATACACGCCCACCCGACGCTGGGCGAGAGCATTGGCATGGCGGCGGAGGTGGCGCATGGGAGTTGTACGGATTTGCCGCCTGTGCGCAAGTAGACCAAGTAGAAAGCTACTGCCTGGTCGCGGCTGGTTGCAACGCTGGTGCAGCGGCGATGCCTTCGTCTGATTTGGTGGCAACGCGCCGCGCACCATCAAAACGCCTATCCCAGTAGGAGGAGGACATGCTTTCAACCCGCACCTGGGCCCCCGGCTTGGGCGAGTGGATGAACTTGCCATTGCCCACGTAAATGCCAACGTGGCTAAACGCCCGCCGCATGGTGTTGAAGAAAACCAGGTCACCCGGCTGCAACTCGTTTTTGTCTATGTTCTGGGTAGCGGCGGCTTGCTGCTCGGCTTTGCGGGGCAGTAGCAGGCCAACGGTTTGCTCATACATGGCTCGCACAAACCCGCTGCAATCAAAGCCGCCATCAGCATCAGCGCTATTACCACCGCGCTTGTACGGCATACCCATAAAACCCATGGCATTAAAAACCAGCTCGGAGGCCTTGCTGCTGACGTTTTGACGAACTTGGTCGATTTGCGTCAGCAAGCCCTTTTCGGCCAGCAGCTTGTCAAGGTCATCACCAGCGGGAGCCGCGTGTGCGCCAGCGGCAAACAGCACGGCGGCGGCAAGGGTGAGCGGGGGGATTGTAAAACGCATGACCCGCAGGATACTTGAAGGAGTAGTCCTACGTCAACCTGGGATCGGCGTCCGTACTGCAAATGACGGCACAGTTATCATGGCTTGATGACTGAAACCACGCGCGGGCAAGCTGCTCACGCCGAAACGGCTGAAGTGAGCCCGTGGGCGATTGTGGTCGTTGGCATGTTGGCGCTGGCAGTGGCCATGGGCATAGGCCGCTTCGCCTTCACGCCGCTACTGCCCATGATGCTGAACGATGGCGTGATTGACCTGCTAGGCGCCAGCTGGCTGGCCAGTGCCAATTACCTGGGCTATCTGCTGGGTGCCTTGCTGTGTATGTTTCAGCCATTGATATGGCGGCGCTTTCCAGTGCTTCCATCTGTGGCAGCGTCGACGTGGGTGCGCTCTGGCTTGGTGGCGACCTGCGTTTTTACCCTGGGCATGGCGCTGCACCTGCCGTGGCTGTGGCCCGTGCTGCGCTTTGCCGTCGGAGTTGCCAGCGCGTTTGTTTTTGTATTCACATCGGGCTGGTGCTTGGGGCAACTGGCCGCGCGTAACGCCGGTGCGCTTGGCGCTGCAATTTACGCCGGGCCGGGTGCCGGCATTGTATTGAGCGGGCTGTTTGCCAGCGGCATGGTGGCTGTCGGCTGGTCGGCATCCAGCGGCTGGCTGACCTTTGGCGTACTGGCCATTATGTTGACGGCCATGGTCTGGCAGACTTTTCATCAGCGGGCTGAAAAAAAGGAATCGCCGCAAGCGACCGCTACGCAAGTTGTAGCCGCGTCTGAAATTTTCCGTCAGCAAGCCAGCCGGCAAGAGATGCTGGTGTTCGCGCTGGCCTATGGCCTGGCTGGTTTTGGCTACATTATCAGCGCCACCTTTTTGCCCGTCATAGCCCGCCAGGTGTTGCTGCCATCGGCTTGGCTGGACATGTTCTGGCCGCTGTTTGGGCTGGCTGTGGTGGTGGGTGCTTTGCTGTCGTCGCGCATCTCGCTGGCCGGTGATTTGCGCCACTGGCTGGCAGGCTGCTATGCGCTGCAGGCGCTGGCCATTGCCGTCAGTATCTTCATCCCAACGCTGACAGGCTTTGCCCTGAGTAGCCTGCTGCTCGGCCTGCCGTTTACCGCCATCACCTTTTTTGCGATGCAGGAGGCCCGCAGGCTGCGCCCCCTGACTGCGCCCGCTTACATGGGCCTGCTGACGGCCATGTACGGCCTCGGGCAAATCGCAGGCCCACCCATGGTGGCCGTGCTGCTGCGCCGCGCGCCATCGCTGGCCGCAGGCTTCACCCTGTCGCTGGAAATTGCCGCTGGCTCACTGCTGCTGGGAGCGGCGGTGTATCTAGGCATGGCACGTATCTGGCCGGTGCGGCACGGCTTTATTGCGCAGCGTCGGTGTTGAGAGCCGGTTAGGCAGCACCGTTTATGACCGCCTCAATTCTGTGACCGTCGGGGTCCAGGTCGGGCAGGGCGGCACTCATGACAGGCGGTAGGTTTTCAGATGAATGCTGGTCTCGGTGCTGCTGATGCTGCGAATCAGCCGAATGCGCTCCAGCACTTGGGACAGCTCCGACAAATTGGCCGCCCGCAGCTCGGCCAGCAAGTCCCAGCGGCCATTGGTGTCGTGCAAGGTGGCCACGCCGGGTTCGCCCAGCAGGCTGGCAATGACGGCGCGGGTCTCGTTGCCTTGCACCGCCACGCTCATCCAGGCCCTGATTTCAGAGGGCTGAGCATCGGGGCGCAGCCGGACGGTGTAGCCCACGATGATGCCGGTGTCTTCGAGCTTGGTGATGCGGTTGCTCACCGTGCCGCGCGACACGCCCAGCTTGCTCGCCAGCGTCGCCACCGAGGTGCGGGCGTCCTTGCGCAACAGTGATAACAATTGCTGGTCAGTGGCATCCATATTGACATTTTGACATTTATTTATGACTAAATGATAGATTTTTGTCAAAAAGCAAGCAATATTGCTGATTTACATTGTCATGCCATCTTGGGACACTGCTCTGCACTTATCCGAGAACACCGAGAACTGCATCATGAAACACTCGGCCCTTATTCAAACCCAATTCCTCAGCGTCCAGGATGTGGCCACCATCGTGACCCAAATGGGCGTGGCTGCCGCCCTGCGCCGCATGGCGGACTACATTCACGAAGACTTTTTGCGCTGGCAGGATTTTGACAAATGCGCGCGCCTCGCCAGTCACTCGGCCGACGGTGTGATTGAGCTGATGCCGATTGCCGACGCCAAGACCTACGCCTTCAAGTACGTCAACGGCCACCCCAAGAACACGCTGGCCGGCCTGCCTACCGTGATGGCGTTCGGTGTATTGGCCGATGTGGACACCGGCATCCCCGAGTTACTCAGCGAACTGACCCTGACCACGGCGCTGCGCACGGCCGCCATGTCGGCCGTGGCGGCGCGCGTGCTGGCCCGCCCTGACAGCCGCGGCATGGCGCTGATCGGCAACGGCGCGCAAAGCGAGTTCCAGGCACTGGCCTTTCATCATCTGCTGGGCATCCAGGAGATCCGGCTGTTTGACACCGACCGCGCCGCCACTGCCAAGCTGATGCGCAACTTGCGCCATACCGCGTTGCGCCTGATGCCCTGCGCCAGCATTGCCGAAGCGGTACGCGGCTCCGATATAGTGACCACCGTGACCGCCGACAAAACCAATGCCACCATCCTGACGCCCGATTTGATAGCGCCCGGCATGCACATCAACGGCGTCGGTGGCGATTGCCCCGGCAAGACCGAGCTGCATCCCGATGTGCTGCGGGGGGGCGTCGGTGTTCGTGGAATACGAAGCGCAAACCCGCATCGAGGGTGATCTACAACATCTGCCCGCCGACTTTGCCGTCACCGAACTGTGGCAGGTGCTCAGCGGCAAGGCACCCGGGCGAACCCATGACCAGCAGGTCACGCTGTTTGACTCGGTCGGGTTTGCGCTGGAAGACTACTCGGTCTTGCGTTTCATGCGCGATGCCGCCCGCGAGCTCGGTCTGGGTCAAGGGCTGTCGCTGATTCCCGAGCTGGACAACCCGAAAGACCTGTTCAGCCTGATTCGGCCCGTGTCGGGTGCCCTGCCTATCCGGGGTTCACGCGCCTCGCGTACGCGTGCGGGTTTGGGCGTCGATATCAAAACGCTGGTCTTGTCGGCATGAGAGCGCTGCCGGCTGCCATCCTGGTAGCAGGGGGCGTCAGTCTGATCGGTGTCCCCACCGATATTGGCGCGGGCACCCTGGGCGCCCGCATGGGGCCCGAGGCGCTGCGCGTGGCCGGTATTGCGCAGGCGATTGCCTGCTTGGGACTGGATGTCAAAGACTGCGGCAACCTGAGCGGCCCGGCCAACCCGTGGCAAGACGCCGTTAACGGCTTTCGCCATTTGTCCGAAGTGGTGCAGTGGAACCAGTTGCTGCATGACGCCATGTACGGCGAACTGGAGGCCGGGCGACTGCCTATCATGCTCGGCGGCGACCACAGCCTGGCCATCGGCTCCATCAGCGCGGTGGCGCGGCATTGCCGCGAGCACGGCAAAAAGCTGCGCGTCCTGTGGCTTGACGCCCACGCCGATTTCAACACCGCCACGCTGACGCCCAGCGGCAACCTCCACGGCATGCCGGTGGCCTGCCTGTGCGGTCAGGGCCCCCAGGCCCTGATTGAAATCGGCGGCCACGTCCCAGCCCTCCAGCCCAAGCAGATTCGTCAGATTGGCATTCGCAGTGTGGATGCCGGTGAGAAACGCCTGGTGCACGACATCGGCATCGAAGTGTTCGACATGCGCTACATCGATGAGATGGGCATGCGCCATGCCATGGAACTGGCCTTGGCGCTGGTCGATGCCAACACCCACTTGCATGTCAGCCTGGACGTTGATTTTCTGGACCCGTCCATCGCGCCCGGCGTGGGCACCACTGTGCGCGGCGGCCCGACCTACCGCGAGGCGCAGTTGTGCATGGAGATGATTGCCGACACCGGACGCCTGGCCTCGCTCGACGTGGCGGAACTCAACCCGGCGCTCGACGTGCGCAACCAGACCGCCGAACTGGCGGTGGACCTGATCGAGAGCCTGTTTGGCAAAAGTACGCTGATGCGCAAGGCAACGACGCGCTCGTAGTTTTCCCATCGCAAACGTTGCATCGGTCGGGCGCGCAGCAAGATTATTTGACTATTAAAGGCTCTAAATTAAGGGATAAATTCATCGATGAATGCCGAAAAATAGAGGCTTCGACTATCCAACCAAAATTCACCATGCGCCTGCCCCATCCCTATCGCCCAGAAGCCCACATTGTTGCCCAGCACCTGGGCGCCCTGAGCGGCACGCTGGACTGGGCCGCCGCCGCCCGGGCGGCCACGCCCTGGGTGCAGGCCGTGCGCCAGAACCCGCCGCCGTTCTGGGCCATGGAGAGCCTGCTCAAGGAATACCCGATCTCCAGCGCCGAGGGGCTGGCCCTGATGCGTCTGGCCGAGGCCTTGTTGCGCGTGCCCGATGCCGAGACCGCCATTGCGCTCACCGCCGACCAACTGGGCCGCGCCGACTTTGACCACGCGGGTGACAAGGTGCTGGCCCGACTGTCCAGCACGGCGATTGCCCTGAGCAAGAAGTTTCTGCCGCCTTCGACCGGCTCAGGACAGGCTGGCGAGGCGCCCACGGGCCTCCTGGCCAAGCTCGGGGCGCGCTCGGTGGTGGCGGCCACACTGCGTGCGGTGCAGTTGCTGGGCCGCCAGTTTGTGCTGGGCCAGTCCATCGCCGAAGCGCTGCAGGAGGCAGCATCGGCCCAGCGCAAAGCCCCGAATCTGCGCTACAGCTACGACATGCTGGGCGAGGGCGCGCGCACCGATGCCGATGCCTTGAAGTATCTGGCCAGCTACCGGCAAGCGATTCAAGCCATCGCCCAAGACGCTGATGCAACGGGAGTTGGTGAGAAAAACGCCGGTATCTCCATCAAGCTCAGTGCCCTGCACCCGCGCTATGAAGATGCGCAAATTGAGCGTGTGCTGAGCGAGCTCGTTCCCCGCGTATGGGAGCTGTGCGAGCGGGCCGCACGCGCCAACATCAGCCTCACCATAGACGCCGAAGAGGTGGATCGGCTGGAGCTGTCGCTTGAAGTATTCGAGGCGCTGGCGGCCCAGGTGGCGCAGCACTTCCCCCAATGGACTGGCTTTGGCATGGCTCTGCAGAGCTACCAGACGCGCTCGCTGGCGCTGATCGAACACGTCGTGACACTGGCCCGCAAATACAAGCTGCGCCTGATGTGCCGGCTGGTCAAAGGGGCGTACTGGGATGCCGAGATCAAGCGCGCCCAGGAGCTGGGGCTGCCTGGCTACCCGGTGTTCACCCACAAGCACCACACCGACGTCGCCTACCTGGCCTGCGCCCGCGCCCTGTTGGATGCCCCCGACGCCATTTACCCGCAATTCGCCACCCACAACGCAGCCACCATCGCCGCCATTTTGCAGATGGGGGCCAGGAGCGCTGCGCCGTTCGAGCTGCAGCGCCTGCATGGCATGGGCGAGGGCATCTACCGCGAAGTGTTGAAGAACCCGCTGATCGCCTGCCGGGTCTATGCCCCGGTGGGTGCGCACAAGGACTTGCTGGCCTATCTGGTGCGCCGGCTGCTGGAGAACGGCGCCAACTCGTCCTTCGTGCACCAGATGGCCGATGCCGCGGTCGGCCTGGACGAGTTGCTGATCTCGCCGCTGCGCCTGGAGCCCGAATCCTCCCTACCCCTGCCTTTGGCGCTGTTTGGCGCGTCGCGCAAGAACAGCGTGGGGCTCGATTTGACGGTGCAAAGCATGCGTGAACCGTTGCTGGCGGCCTACCGCGCGGTGCAGGTGCCGGTGGTGCCGGTCTTTGATGTCAAATTGGCAGCCAACGCCCTGGATATAAGTGCCATGAGCTATAAACAGTGGAGCAAAACGGAGGTGGCCGAGCGTGCCGCCATCCTGCAGCGCGGCGCCGACGAGCTGGAGAAACAGACTCCCAAATTCTGCGCCCTGCTGGTCAAGGAAGCGTTCAAGACCTGGGGTGACGCGCTCAGCGAAGTGCGTGAAGCGGTGGACTTTTTGCGCTACTACGCCGCCGAGGCCGAGCGCATCATGGTGCCCATGGCGATGCCGGGCCAGAGCGAGGGCGTGACGCACGGCGTCACCGGCGAAAGCAACGAGCTGCGGCTGATCGCGCGCGGGCCCTGGGTCTGCATCAGCCCGTGGAACTTTCCGCTCGCCATCTTTGTGGGGCAAGTCGCTGCGGCCCTGGCCACCGGCAACACGGTGCTGGCCAAACCGGCCGAACAAACCCCGGGCGTGGCGCTGGCAGCGGTCCAACTGCTGATTGGGGTGGGCGTTCCCGCAGGCGCCCTGCAACTGCTGCACGGCCCGGGCGACACGGTGGGCGCCGCGCTGGTGGCAGCAAGCGGCGTGGCCGGTGTGGTGTTCACCGGCTCGACTTCGGTCGCCAAGATCATCAACCGCGCGCTGGCGGCCAAAGACGGCCCTATCGTGCCGCTGATCGCCGAGACCGGCGGCATCAACGCCATGCTGGTGGACAGCACCGCCTTGCCCGAGCAGGTCAGCGACGCGGTGATGCAGTCGGCCTTTCGCAGTGCCGGCCAGCGCTGCTCGGCGCTGCGCCTGCTCTGTGTACACGAGAGAATTGCCGACCACGTGATAGCGATGATTCAGGGCGCGGCACGAGAGCTGGTCATCGGCGACCCGGCCGATCTCGCCACCGACCTCGGCCCGGTGATTGACAGCGAAGCATTCGATGCCATTCAATTGCATCTTCAGCGCCTCAGGCGTGACGCCCTGCCCCTGCTGGAGCCGACGGCTTCGTCATTGCTCAATGCTTCGTCACCGCCGAACGGCTCGTCATTGCGAGCGCAGCGCGGCAATCCATCCGTCGCCAACCTGATCCCGCCGCAAGCCTTCGAAGTCAAGTCCATCGCCGAGCTGCAGCAGGAAATCTTCGGCCCGGTGTTGCACATCGTGCGTTGGAGCGGTGACCCGATGGCAGTCATTGCGCAGATCAACGCGTTGGGCTACGGCCTGACGCTCGGCATCCAGAGCCGCATCGACAGCCGTGCGCAAAACTTGGCGCGCGCCGTCCACGTCGGCAATGTCTACATCAACCGCAACCAGATCGGCGCCGTAGTGGGGGTGCAGCCCTTCGGTGGCCAAGGCCTGAGTGGCACCGGCCCCAAGGCCGGCGGCCCGCATTACCTGATCCGCTTCTGCGCCGAGCAGACCATCACTGTCAACACCACGGCGGCGGGCGGCAATGCGGCGCTGCTGGCGTCCATGCGGGTAGAGGTCGTCGGGCATCCAGTTGACGTCAGGCCATAAATCAAGTGATGGCGGGGTTGAGCATGGCGAGCTTGCTGGATGGTCGTGGTCATGTGTGTGATGAAAAGAAATGACTGGAGAGGAAACGCTTTTATTTTCAGGGGTGGCCAAACTACACTAGGGCAGCCCTCAGCCCTTTAGTTTGACAGGTAACCCCGGCAGCCCCCGACCATGACAACACGCATCGAACACGACACCTTTGGCCCGATAGACGTACCCGCCAACCGGCTCTGGGGTGCACAAACCCAGCGCTCGTTGCAGAACTTCGACATCTCCGGCGAAAAGCAACCGCTTGAGATCATCACCGCGCTGGCGCAGGTCAAGCGTGCGTCAAGCAAGGTCAACCACGCGCTTGGCCTGCAGGACGAGAAAAAAACCAACGCCATCATGGCTGCGGCAGATGAAGTGATTGCGGGCAAGCACCCGGATGAATTCCCGCTGGTGGTCTGGCAAACCGGCTCCGGCACGCAGACCAATATGAACGTCAATGAGGTGCTGGCCAATCGCGCCAGCGAGTTGCTGGGCGGCGAGCGGGGGGAGGGCAGGCTGGTGCATCCGAATGATGATGTGAACCGCAGCCAGTCGTCCAACGATGTGTTCCCGACGGCGATGCATGTGGCGGCAGTTGCTGCCATCACGCACAAGCTTTTGCCTGCGATTGAAAAGCTGCGCAACACCCTGGCTAAAAAATCCGCTGACTTTGATGGCATCGTCAAGATAGGCCGTACCCATTTGCAGGATGCGACGCCGCTGACGCTGGGACAGGAATTTTCAGGCTATGTGGCGCAGCTTGACCATGGTGCCAAGCATCTTCGTGCTGCCTTGCCGCATCTGTACGAACTCGCGCTTGGCGGCACCGCCGTCGGCACGGGATTGAATGCACCGGCGGGCTACGCCGAGCAGGCGGCGGCCGAACTGGCACGGCTGACCGGCCTGCCTTTTGTCACGGCGCCCAACAAGTTCGAAGCCATGGCCTCGTGCGACGCGCTGGTCCATGCGCACGGTGCGCTCAAGACCCTGGCCGCCAGCATGATGAAAATCGCCAATGACGTCCGCTGGCTGGCCAGCGGCCCGCGCAGTGGCATTGGCGAGCTGAGCATTCCGGAAAACGAGCCCGGCTCGTCCATCATGCCGGGCAAGGTCAACCCAACGCAGAGCGAAGCGGTAACGATGTTGTGCTGCCAAGTGTTCGGCAACGACGTGGCCATCAACCTGGGCGGCGCTTCGGGCAATTTCGAACTCAATGTGTTTCGCCCCATGATCGCCCACAACTTCCTGCAAAGCGTGCGCCTGCTGGCCGACGGCATGCTGAGCTTCAACGACCACTGCGCGGTGGGCATTGAACCCAACCGCGCGCGCATTGCAGAGCTGGTGGACCGCTCGCTGATGCTGGTCACGGCGCTGAACCCCCATATCGGTTACGACAAGGCGGCCTTCATTGCCAAAAAGGCGCACCAGGAGGGTTGCAGCCTGCGCGATGCCGCGCTGGCGTCGGGCTATGTGAGTGGCGAGCAGTTCGACGCCTGGGTACGGCCACAAGACATGGTGGGCCGCACCACCTCCTGAAGCCGGCCCGGCCTTCGGCTGCTGTCAGGATTCAGACGTAGTAGAGCAGCAGGTAGCCGAGCAAGAGCAGCAATACCCACATTGCCATGCTTCGGGTTGACCAGGTACGGGCAAACCGGCCATCCTCGCCATGATGGCGCACCACCGTGGCTAGTAGCTCTGAGCCCAGGCGTTGCGCGCTACGCCCGATGGCGGCCCTGGCTTTGCTGAACGGTTGAACCACTTGAACCACCAATGCCGGCAGCAACTTGCGCCAGATCCAATCGGCATCCAGCGTGATGGTCAGCGTGCGTTTGAGGTAGGGCAGCATGACGAAGAATGCCAGGCCCGAGAACAGCAGCAACTGCAACTGGGCCAAGACATGCGTCGCGGTGTAGGGCTGGTACTTCACCGCGTAGGGCAGCAGGGCATACAGCGGCTCGGGCCAGACGCCCAGAGCGATGCACAGGAACGCAAACACCAGCATCGCCCAACGCATGCTGGCTGGCGGTTCGGCCGGGCGCAGACCCGAGTCTTTCTGGAAGAAGACGAACCACGGAAACTTGATGCCGGCATGCAGGAACACGCCCGCAGAAGCGGCGGCCAGCAGCAGCCACACCGTCAGCAGGTGACTGTCGGTGGCGGCCTGCGAGATCATCGACTTGGAGATGAAGCCCGAGGTGAGGGGGAACGCCGAGATCGCCAGCGCCCCGATCGTGCCGCACAGCATTGTCAGCGGCATGCTGTGGAACAGCCCCCCCAACTCCGAGCACTTGCGCCGGTTGGTCATCAGCAGCACCGAGCCGGCCGACATCAGCAGCAATGCCTTGTAGATGATGTGCGCGAAGGCATGCGCTGCGGCGCCGTTGAGCGCCATCTCGGTGCCGATACCGATGCCGGCGACCATGAATCCGACCTGGTTGACGATCGAATACGCGAGGATGCGGCGCATGTCGTTTTCCAGCAGCGCATAGACGATGCCGTAGAACACCATGAACAGGCCCACCCAGATCAGCAGTTCAGTACCTGGAAAGCCGCGGATCAGCACGTACACGGCGGTCTTGGTGGTGAAGGCCGACAGAAAGACCGTTCCGCTCCACGAGGCTTCCGGGTAGGCATCGGGCAGCCAAGCCGACAGCGGCGGGGCGCCCGCGTTGACGAGAAAGCCGATCAGGATCAGCCAGTGCGCGGGCGAGTCAAGCAGCATGCGCGTGAAGGCGACGTCGCCAGTCTGCACGATATGGCCGGTGATGCCGGCGAACAGCAGCACGCCGCCCAGCAGGTGGATCATCAGGTAGCGCCGTGCCGCACGGTACGAATCATCACGGCCGTTGCTCCACAGCACCAGGGTCGAGCCGATCGCCATCAGTTCCCAAAAGATGAACACCGTCACCAGGTCACCTGCAAGCACGACGCCAATTGCCGAGCCCGCGTAGACGAACGCCGCCGGCACTTCGATGCGGCTTTTCTGACCCATGGCAAACAGGCCGCCGCCGGCCGCCATCAGCGCGAAAATGGTGGCGAACAGACGTGACAGTTTGTCGCCCTGCAGCGGCGTGATCGTGTAATCGAGGAATTGCGTCTGCCACGCCGGCCCGTCGGGCACTCGCCAAACCAATGCCAGCACCACTAATGGCAAGGCCACGACCGCGATCGAACGCAAGCCGCCGCGCAGCCAGGGCAGCATCAGGGCGCCGAGAATCAGCACCAGTCCGGGGTGGATCGTAAGCTCACTCATCTTGCTGACCGTAGTAGCTGTCGCGCCGCTTGAGCAGCAGCGCCAGCGCCTTGGCGCCGACGATCATC
Organism: Polaromonas sp.; assembly: GCA_038902975.1. Classification (GTDB taxonomy): domain Bacteria; phylum Pseudomonadota; class Gammaproteobacteria; order Burkholderiales; family Burkholderiaceae_C; genus Polaromonas. The sequence goes on along the minus strand of JBCKMZ010000005.1, from coordinate 31,498 downwards.
GCAGCGCACACCCCGAAACCGAACCAGGCATTGAAGCCGAAGATCGACGCGATCTCGAAATACGGATGCAGGGGGACGAACAACTCGGCCAGCACCGTGAGCGCAAGCACGACCAGAAAACCGCGCCAGAGCAGCTTGACGTTGCGCGGCTGATCCAGCCAGTGGGGCTTGTCGTCCATGATTGGCATCCTCAAAGATTGAGCATCTGACGCGCCAGCGCCAGCGGCACGTCGGGCAAGAAGAACAGCAGGACGGTGCCGGCCGCGGTGGCGGTGAGCGCGATCACCATGAGCAGTGGCGCTTCGCCGTGCGGGTGATCGTGCGGGCCGTCGGCAGGCGCCACGAAGAATGCCCGGTAAATGATGGGCAGGAAGTAGCCCGCATTGAGCAGGGTGCTCACGGCGATCACCGCTACCGCCCACCAGTGCTGGGTCGCCATCGCGCCCGACAGCATGTACCACTTGGAGACGAAGCCGACGGCGGGCGGCAGCCCGATCATCGACAGCGCCGCGATCGTGAAGGCGCCCATGGTCCAGGGCATGCGCCGGCCGATGCCGTCGAGCTGGTTGACTTCGGTCTTGTGCGCCGCGGTGTAGATGGCGCCGGCGGCGAAAAAGAGCGTGATCTTACCGACCGCATGCGCTGCAAGATGCAACACCGCGCCGATCAGGGACAGTGGCGCAAGAAGGGCTGCGGCCATCACGACGTAGGAAAGCTGGCTGATCGTGGAGTAGGCCAGCCGCCGCTTGAGGTTGTCGGCATTGAGCGCGACCACGGAGGCGGCCACGATGGTGAAGCCAGCAACGGCCACCAGCCAGTCGGTGGCGCCGGCGGCCGACAGCGTGTCCACGCCGAACACGTAAACGATCACCTTGACCACGCTGAACACGCCCGCCTTGACCACCGCCACCGCGTGCAGCAACGCCGACACCGGGGTCGGCGCCACCATGGCGGCTGGCAGCCATTTATGGAAAGGCATCAGGGCCGCCTTGCCGATACCGAACACGCACAAGGCCAGCAAGGCCATGAGTTCGAGCGGGCTGAGCTTGCCGGCCAGGATGCCGCCGGACGTGAAGTCGGTCGTGCCGCTGACGTACCAGATGAACACCAGCGCCGGCAACAGAAAGACGATGGAAGTGCCCATCAGCAGCCCAAGGTAGACGCGGCCGCCATCGCGCGCCTTCTCGGTGCCATGGTGGGTGACCAGCGGGTAGGTGATCAGCGTCAGCAGTTCGTAGAAGACGAACAGCGTGAACAGGTTGCTGGAGAAGGCGATGCCCATGGTGGCCGCGAGTGCGAGCGCAAAGCAGACAAAGAAACGGGTCTGGTGCGCTTCGCCATTGCCGCGCATGTAGCCGATTGAATACAGCGAATTGACGATCCACAGGCCCGAGGCGATGAGCGCGAACAGGATGCCCAGCGGCTCGACCTTGAAACCAATTTCCAGGCCCGGCAGCACGGCGAACAAAGACACTGCCGGGCGCGCACCGTCCATCACCACCGGCAGCAGCAACAGCACGCAGGCCAGCAGCGTCGTCGCCGTGGCCAGGGTGATGCCTTCGCGCAGGTTGGGCCTACGCCCAGCAAGCGCGATCAGTAGCGCGCCCGCCAGCGGTACCGCCAGTGACGCCAGGATCGCCTGCTCAGGCGTCAGCATCAGCCCAGCCCGCCCATCAACAGCGCCACCGCGTTCGACGCCGAGCCCACCGTGAACGCGGTGTTGAGCCCGAAGTACACGGTGGCTACTACCAGCACGGCCGTAGGCAGGCGCATCGACCACGGCGCCTCGCCGACCCCGGCCGTGTCCGCGCGCGGCTCGCGCAAGTACGCCGCCTCGACAAAGCGCCAGACATAGGCCACGGCCAGCAGCGACGACGCGACGATCAGAAACACCAGCCACCACTGGCCCTTTTCCAGCGCAGCCAGCAGCAGATACCACTTGCTGACGAAGCCCACCGTGCCCGGCACGCCGATCAGCGACAGTCCGCACACTACGATACCGAAGCTGGTCCACGGCATGCGCTGGCCCAAGCCTTGTACCCGTGCCAGGCTGGTGCCACCCATCTTCAGCGCGATGCCACCGAGCAGCATGAAGATTGCGGCCTTGGTCACGCCGTGGTTGAACAGGTGCACGATGGTGGCGGTCAAGCCACTTTGCGAGTTGAACGACAGGCCAAGAATGATGTAGCCGATCTGCGCCACGCTCGAATAGGCGAACAGTCGTTTCAGGTCGGTCTGGAAGATCGCCACGGTTGAGGCTACGAACATGCCCGCCAACGCCAGCAGCAGCAGCATTTCTTGCATCAGCAATTGCTCGAACACCTGCGAGCCGCCAAACACAGAGTAGTAAAAGCGCAGCAGTACATAGACCGCGACCTTGGTCGCGGTGGCCGCCAAAAAGGCGGTTACGGCTGACGGCGCATAGGTGTAGGCATTGGGCAACCACTGGTGCAGCGGGAACAGCGCCAGTTTCAGGGAAATGCCGACGGTCAGGAACGCCAGTGCCGCCAGCACCGGCCGCGTGCCCTGCACCATGGCAATGCGCCGTCCCATGTCGGCCAGGTTCAAGGTACCCGTCATCAGGTAGAGCAAGCCGATGCCGATGACGATGAAGGTCGCGCCTATCGTGCCCATGATTAGGTACTGGTAGGAGGCGAGCAGCGCGCGCCGGTCGCGACCGAGCGCGATCAGCACATAGGTTGACAGCGAGGAGATTTCCAGGAACACGAAGATGTTGAACGCGTCGCCGGTGATGGTGATGCCGAGCAAGCCGGTCAGACATAGCGCGAACATGGTGTAGAAGAGGTAGTGCTGCTGGGGCGGCACTTCAGCCTCGATGCTGGCGCGGCTGTAGGGCAGCACGATCGCCGCGATGCTAGATACCAGCACCAGCACAAAAGCGCTCAGCCGGTCAACCCGGTATTCGATGCCCCAGGGGGGAGGCCAGTTGCCAATGGCGTAAGAGATGGTGCCGCCTTCGGCCACTTGCAACCACAGCAGCAGCGCGATCGCCAGCGCCATCCAACTGGCTGCCAGTACCACGGCGAAGGCCAGGTTGCGCCGACGTAGTAGCAGCGTGAGCGGGGCGGCGATCAAGGGAATGACAACCTGCAAGGCAGGCAGATGGGAGACCCAACTCATGGTTCTTGTACGCCGGGTTGCGCTGCCGCGTCCAGGCCCAGTATCTCGTCTTCTTCGATGCTGTCGTAGGCCTCGCGAATGCGCACCACCAGCGCCAGTCCGAGCGCCAGCGTGGCCACGCCCACCACGATGGCGGTGAGAATCAGCACATGGGGCAAGGGGTTCGAGTAGACCGTGAACGCGTCGCTGAGAATCGGTGCCGTACCGCCGACCAGCTTGGCCGGCGCGATGTAGAGGAGATAGACCGAGGTCTGAAAAATTCCCAATCCGACCAATTTTTTGATCAGGTTGCCGCGCGCAATGACGATGAACAGCCCCGCGATCATCAGGAATATCGTGATGAAGTAAGTGAAGTGGCCGCCCAGCGCCATGGCCTTCTCCAGGCCCGTCATTCGTCGTCCCCGCCACGGCGCGCGAACATGTAGAAGACCTTCAGCATCACACCTGAGACAGTCGTGGCCACGCCCACCTCGACCCAGAAGATGCCGCGGTGCTGTCCGTGCACCGGGTTCGGGTCGAGCACAAAGTAGTCCAGGTAGTTGCCGCCTAGCAGCAGCCCGGCCACGCCGACTCCCGCATAGATCAGCACGCCCACGGCCATCATCGATTCCACCAGCGGTTCGGGCACCACCTTGCGTGCATCGACATGACCATAAATCAGCGCGTAGAAGATCACTGCCACGGCCAAGATGACACCGGCCTGAAAGCCGCCGCCCGGACCGAAGTCGCCGTGAAACTGCACGTACAGGGCAAATAGCAGAATGAACGGGATCAGCAGCTTCGCGATCACCCGAAGGACGAGGTCATTTCTCATGGTTTGCGGTCCTTGCGGCGCCGTCGCAGCAAGGCGATCACCCCCGCGCCGGCCGTGAAAACCACGGTTGTTTCGCCCAGCGTGTCGTAACCGCGGTAGCTGGCCAGCACGGCAGTCACCACGTTGGGCACATCGACCTCTTTCTTGCTTTCATTCAGGTAGCGCGGCACCACATGCTGATGGATAGGCGCATTCGGGTCGGAGAACTCCGGCAGCCCCAAGGTGCCGTAGACCAGCATCCCGCCCACGGCGATCGACACGCCCAGCGGCAGCCAGGGCTTGTGCATCGGCCGGGCTTCCTCGCCCTTGCACAGGTACAGCGCGCCCAGAAACAACACGGTCGAAATGCCGGCGCCGACCGAAGCCTCGGTCATCGCAACGTCCACGGCGTCCATCGCAACCAGCACCGTTGCCATCAAAAAACTGTAGATGCCACTCAAGATGACGACGCCGAACAGGTTTCGACTGCGCGCGATTACCCACACGGTGAGCGCCATCAGCACCATCAGCACGTTGATGATCAGGGTTTCGATGGTATGTCCTCCGGGTCGGCCAGCATCGGCTTGAGCCCGCGCACCATGGCTGCGCGCGCCAGTGCGTGCGTCGCCGTCGGGCTGGCAAAGAAGATCAGCACACCAACCATCAGCAGCTTGACCGCCACCAGCGTGAAGCCGGCCTGCAGTAGCAGGCCCAGCAGAATCAGCCCGGCGCCCAGTGTGTCGATCACGCTGGCGGCGTGCATGCGGGTGTAGAAGTCGGGCATGCGCAGCAGGCCCAGTGCGCCCACCACACAGAACAGCCCGCCTGCGAGCAGACAAGCCCAACTGAGACCGTCGATCCATAAGTTCATGGGGCGCGCTCCTGGTGATCACCGGGGTCGCCCAGGTCGCCCTGGCGGAAGTACTTCAGCACGGCAATGGTGCCGATGACGTTGAGCAGGCCATAGACGATGGCCAGATCGAGGAACTCCGGGCGGCCGTTCAGGAAACCCATCACTGCCAGCAGCAGCATGGCGATCGTGCCGATGGTATTGGCGGCCTGCGCCCGGTCGAACACCGTCGGACCCAATGCGGCGCGCACCAGGGCCAACACCAGTGTTGCCAGCAGCGCCAGGGCGGCCGCGGCAAACATCAGGCCTTGCCCTCGCAGGCGGTGACGCGGCGATCCATCTCGCTCGCCACCACGCCTTGGGCGCCGCTGCGGGTCAGGCCATGCACCAGGAATTCATTCGCCCCGGCTTCAATTGTGATGGTGCCGGGTGTGAGGGTAATGGAGTTGGCATGCAGCACCAGACCGACAACGGTGTTCTGCGTCGGTTTGAAACGCACCAGGGTCGGGCTGATCGGTAGTTTCGGGTCCAGGATGATCTTGCTCACGTCCCATGCCGATTTGACGATTTCCTTGAGTAGCCAGGGCCAGTAGAGCAAGGCCTTGGGAGCCAGATGGATCGGGTGGCCCTCAGCGTCAACCAGGTCCATTCGGCGGGCAAACCACACCACGGCCAACGCCGAGCCGGCCCCGGCGGAAAGCAGGAACACCGTGAAAAACCCCGACAGCAGCAGCCAGAAGAGGTAGAGGGACAGGAACAGGCTAACGGAATGAAACACGGGGGCGAAAGGCAAGTAGATATTCAAAGAATTGTAGGATAGTTCCGGCTGTCGGCTTGGCCCTGACACTCGCCTGACATTCCAGATTTGCCATGCGGGCGCCCGTGCGCGCGACGGTCGTTCTCGCTCATGGCGTTCTGCCCAAAGCCTTTTTGCGCCTGAACAGCACCACGACCAGCGTGATCACGGTGAGCGGGACCACAAAGCTCATCATCGCCGTCGAGAACGTGCCCAGCGCGTCATGCTGCTGAGTCGCCAGGATCAGGTAGGTGACGTAGGCGGCGTAGTAAAGGGCGAACACGCCGCCTTCCCAGCGTGCGATCTCGCGCCCGCTCATGAACACCGGCAGGCAGGCCAGGGCGACGGCCAGCATGACCCAGATGTCGAAGGCCATCAGCGAGGATGCCATCGTTAACCCCAGGTCTCCCGACACCAGCCCGGAAAGTCCCAGGCAGCCGAGGATGTTGAAGGTGTTGCTGCCGACCACGTTGCCGACTGCGATGTCGCGTTGGCCCTTGATCGCGGCGGTGAGCGAGGTCGCTACCTCGGGCATCGAGGTGCCGGCGGCGACGATGGTCAGGCCGATCACGAGGTCGCTGACGCCCAGCGCCTTGGCAAAGGTGATCGATGCGGTCACCAGCCATTCGGAACCTAAGACGAGGAAGGCAAGGCCGACAACGATCAGCGCGATCTGCGCCGGCAGTTTTGAGTCCCAGGCGCCGGTTGCAGCGGGGTGGATGTTACCGGCAAGCTCGTCCTGGACCGCCTTGGTCTCGCGGCGCGACTGAATGACGAGAAACACCGTGTAGGTCACGAGCAGGATGAACAGGAGCGCGCCGTCCCAGAAGCTCAGCTTGCCGTCCAGGCCGAGCGCCAGCAGCAGCAGGGATGCGCCGATCATGATCGGCACCTCCTGGCGGATCAGTTGAATGTTGACTACCAGCGGCGTGATTAGCGCCGACAAGCCGAGGATGAACAGCACGTTGAAGATGTTGCTGCCGACCACGTTGCCGACCGCAATATCGGTCCTGCCGTCCAGCACAGCACCTACCGAAACCGCCACTTCGGGCGCGCTGGTGCCGAAGGCGACGATGGTCAGCCCCACCACCAGCGGCGAAATACCGAAAGACAGCGCCAGCTTGGAGGCGCCGCGCACCAGCAGCTCGGCACCCATAATCAGGCCAATCAGGCCGCCAATAAACAACAAGAAAGTCATGCAGGACCCTTATGCAATCGGCGTGTTTTTTCGGTAGAGGGTTCGGTCATTGGGTGTCTTGTGTTGGTGCGTGGGCCACCGATTGTAGGGGGGAAGATTTATTGAATCGGTACACTTATCAGGTATGAGGCCAGTCAGTGGCTTGTAAGTGCCAAGCGCGACATTCTGCTATGGCGTTGATTAACTAGAGGAGACCTACCCATGAGTACACAAAATTCCGCCATCGAGTCAACCTTGGTTGAAAACCGCGTGTTCCCCCCACCACCCGCCACCGTCAAAGCCGCCCGCATATCCGGCATGGATGCCTATCATGCGCTGTGTGCTGAGGCTGAAAAAAACTTTGAAGGGTTTTGGGCTAGGCTGGCGCGTGACAACCTGATCTGGAAGAAGCCTTTTACTCAGGTACTCGACGAGTCGAACGTACCTTTTTACCAATGGTTTGCAGACGGCGAACTCAATGCTTCATACAACTGTCTGGATCGCCATTTGGGTACAGCCGTTGAAAATAAAAACGCCATCATTTTTGAAGGCGATGATGGCAAGGTGAGCAACGTCAGCTACAAAGAGTTGCACGCCAAGGTCAGCCAGTTTGCCAGTGCTTTGAAAGCCATGGGCATCAAAAAGGGTGACCGCGTCGTTATCTACATGCCGATGACGGTTGAAGGCGTGGTCGCCATGCAGGCCTGCGCACGCATTGGTGCTACGCACTCGGTGGTGTTTGGCGGCTTCTCGGCCAAGAGCCTGCAAGATCGCATTCAAGACGCTGGTGCGGTGGCTGTGATTACCGCCAACTATCAGTTGCGCGGCGGCAAAGAGCTGCCGCTCAAGGCCATCGTCGATGAGGGGCTTGCACTTGGCGGTTGTGAGTCGATTCAAAACGTCATCGTCTACCAGCGCACAGCCACCGCCTGCAATATGCTGGCCGGGCGTGACAGCCTGATGCATGAGGTCACGGCCAAAGCAGCCCCGGAATGCGAGCCCGAGTTTGTCGGTGCCGAGCACCCGCTGTTTATTTTGTACACCTCCGGTTCCACCGGTAAACCCAAAGGCGTGCAGCACAGCACGGGTGGCTATCTGCTGTGGGCCAAGCTGACAATGGACTGGACCTTCGACATCAAGCCCGAAGATGTGTTCTGGTGTACCGCTGACATTGGCTGGATCACCGGCCATACCTATGTGGCTTATGGCCCACTGGCGGCTGGTGTCACGCAGGTCATTTTTGAAGGCATTCCGTCCTACCCGAATGCGGGCCGTTTTTGGCAGATGATTGAGCGCCACAAGGTGTCGATTTTCTACACCGCACCGACGGCCATTCGCTCGCTCATCAAAGCCGCCGAAGCCGACGAAAAGGTACACCCTGACCGTTCTGATTTGAGCAGCCTGCGTATCCTCGGCTCGGTCGGCGAGCCCATCAACCCCGAGGCCTGGATGTGGTACTACAAAAACATCGGCGGCGAGCGCTGCCCGGTGCTAGACACCTTCTGGCAGACCGAGACCGGCGGACACATGATCACGCCGTTGCCCGGTGCCACGCCGCTGGTACCCGGTAGCTGCACGCTGCCGTTGCCGGGCATCATGGTGGCCATCGTCGATGAGGCGGGCAAGGACTTGCCCGACGGTGCAGGCGGTATGCTGGTTGTCAAGCGGCCCTGGCCGTCGATGATTCGCACCATCTGGAACGATCCAGAACGTTTCAAGAAAGCCTACTTTCCGCCAGAAATGGGCGGCACGATTTACCTGGCGGGCGATGGCGCTGTCAAGAACAAAGACAATGGCTATTTCCGTATCACAGGCCGTATTGACGACGTACTCAATGTGTCAGGCCACCGCATGGGCACCATGGAAATTGAATCGGCCCTGGTAGCGCACAGCACCCTGGTGGCAGAAGCCGCCGTCGTGAGTCGTCCCGATGATCTGACGGGCGAGGCGATTGTGGCTTTTGTGGTGCTCAAGCGCTCACGCCCCACCGGCGACGAGGCCAAGGCGATTGCCAAGGAGCTGCGCGACTGGGTCGGCAAGCAAATTGGCCCGATTGCAAAACCCAAAGACATCCGCTTTGGCGACAACCTGCCAAAAACCCGCAGCGGCAAAATCATGCGCCGCCTGTTACGCGTTATTGCCAGGGGCGAGACGATCACACAAGACATCTCGACGCTGGAGAACCCCGCCATCCTCGATCAACTGTCTGAAAGACAGTGATCATAGTTCACTACCCTGCAACTATCGAGTATAATTTATCTTGTTAGATGCTAAAAATGCAGCAAACAGGAACAAAAGTGACTGATTTCGCACTCGCAATCCCCGATGAAATATGCGCGGAATTAGGTGCCAGAACCCGCGCGCGGCGTGTTCTGCTGAACATCAGCGTTGACGAACTTTCGCAGCGCATCGGCGTTTCCAGCAAGACGCTTGGAAACTTCGAGCGTACAGGTCGCTGCACCCTGGTGACCTTTGTGCGGATTTTGGAGGCGCTCAACGCTACATCTGAACTGCAGACGGTCCTGGTGACACAGAGCCGCTCCATTGACGAGATGCGCACCAAGGCCACCGCTGCAACTCGGCAGCGGGCGTACCGTAAAACTATCGTGGTCGCCAAATGAAAGAGCTCAAGGTCGTCTATCGCGGGTTGGGTGCATCCATCGAAGTGGGCACGCTAGCTGATGACGGTGTGGACGTTCTGTTTCAGTATTCTCCTGAAGCCATTGCTCAACGCCTGGAACTCTCTCCTATTCGGCTGCCCTTGCGCACGGCAGCTTATCCCGACCAGCAGGCACAGTTTGCTAACTTGCAGCGCGTGCCTGGCTTGTTGTACGACTCACTTCCGGACAGTTGGGGGTTTCGCTTGATGAACCGGCGCCTGAAGGCCAAAGGCATTGACGCCGACAAGGCCTCCACCTTGGACCGGCTGGCCTACCTGGGTGAGAACACCATGGGCGCCTTGACCTATTCACCTGCAAGCGAAAGGCTGACTGAGCGCAAAGACTTGACACTTGTGGAACTGGCCTCTGAAGTGCAATCTTTGCTTGCGGACGATAGCCACGAAGTTCTCGATGAAATCGCGCGAGCAGGGGGCTCTCCGGGGGGAGCGTGGCCTAAGGCACTTGTGCACTTCAACCCGAGCATGGGGCACATGAGCACCAAGTTCTTCGAAGGCTCTGAGCCCTGGCTGATCAAATTTCCTGCGTCGGACGATGCAGCTGACAGCTGCGCGCTGGAAGAACTCTATGCTCGCATGGCCGCAGGCTGCGACATGGGGATGACAGATACCAAGTTCTTCGAGATGAAGTCGGGATTGACAGCTTTTGGCACCAAACGATTTGACCGCCAGGGCTTGCGTCGCGTTCACGTCCACTCATTGGCTGGACTGCTGCATGTGAACTTTCAAATCCCATCCGTGGGCTATGAGGACTTCTTCAAGGCCACTCGTCGCATCACTCGGGACAATCGTGAGCTCAAAAAAGCGGTTCAACGCTGCGCCTACAACGTGCTGATGAATAACCGCGACGACCACGCAAAAAACTTATCTTTCATGCTCGGCCAGGACGGTTCGTGGAAGCTGGCTCCGCCATTTGATTTAACTTATTGCCCCGGTTACAAAGGGGAGCACTTCATGGACGTGCTCGGCGAGGGGAAAGCTCCTGGACGTGAACACATCGTGCGGGCCGCGCTGGCCGCCGGGCTGCCGGCCAAGGATACGGGGGCCATCATTGACGAGATGCTGAACACGCTAACCGACGGCGTGTTTCAGTCATTGGCCAAAGAACTTCCAATCCGGGCCAAGACAGTGAAGTTGGTGGCAAAGGCGATTGACGGCAATCGGCAACGACTGCGGGCCTAGGCTGCAAGCCAATATTTGGTTTGCTGGTTTACTTTGTAGCCAAAACCCAGGCGATTAGTTTTTTTGCTTCATCGGCACTGAGCTGCGGATTGGCAGGCATGGGCACGGGACCCCAGACACCAGAACCGCCCTTGATGATTGTGGCTGCGAGCTTGTCGGCAGCGTCTTTCTGGCCGGCGTACTTGGCGGCTACAGCCTTGTACGCAGGACCCACCAGTTTTTTGTCAACCGCGTGGCAAGCCATGCAGGTTTTGGCGGTGGCCAGTGCCAGGTCAGCCATGGCTGGAGTTGATGCGGAAATGCCAGCGGCGAGGGTAGCAATGGCGACAAGAATATGCTTCATGAATTGTCCTAGTGGGGGGAGTGATGGGTTGGGTTACAGTGGTTTAACGTCATTGTACTGAGGTTGGTTGACTTTTGTTAAGGGGTATTGTCGGTTTACAGTTAAAAACAGGAGTTACAGATGTATTTTTTATTAATTGGAATTCTCGCCGGGGTGCTGAAATATCTTGAGATGGGTCCTTTCACGGCCTGGCCCTGGTGGATGGTTTTGTCGCCATTTGGAATGGCTGTGCTTTGGTGGTGGTACGCAGACAGCTCCGGCTACACCAAGCGCAAGGAAGTCGAAAAAATGGACAAGCGCCGCGAAGACCGGATTGAAAAGTCGCGTGCAGCGATGGGTATGTTGCCCAAAAAACGCAAATAGTTTTCAGTAGCTACTTTAGGGCACTTCTATATGTTGAAACTCTTGAAGTCAGGCCTGCGCGTCAAACTCGTGCTGCTGGTTGTGGTCGGTATCGTGCTGGGCTTTACCGTCATCGGCACCTTGCGGGTGCAAACCGAAAAACAGCAGATCACCAAGGAAATGCATGCGTCCGGCGTGGAACGCGCGGGGATGGTCGCTGAAGCGGTCGCGAATCTCTTGGTGGGCTATGACTACAGCAACATGGAGTCAATTGCCGAACGCATCGTGAAACAGCAAGACGTGCAACAGATTACCATCCGAAATAAAGACAACAAAGTGATGGTGATACGCAACAAGCCCGATTTGTCCGACCAGCCCACGTTGTCATTCACCGCTCCGGTACTTTTTTCCGGCGATCAAATCGGCACGGTCAACTTGCAACTCTCGCTCGCCAGAATGTCGGCGAGAATCAACGATATCTACCGCGATGTCATCCTGCAGCAAATATTTTTCGGCTTGTTTGTCGGGATGCTGATCTACTTCACCGCTTCGCGCGTGATCGTGAAACCGATTGCCCGCATCAGCGAGCACATGGAACGTGTCATCGGCAGCCAGGATGGCGCGGTTCCGGAAGCGTTGCACTTGACCAGCCACGATGAAATTGGCAATCTGGCGCGCATCTTCAACGATCTGAATCGCAAGGTCTACGAGTCGCAGTTGCGCTTGCGGAAAAAGGTTGATCTCGCCGGCAGCGCGCTGATGAAGACCAACGAACAGTTGCAGCAGCGATCCCAGGAACTCGAGCAGCGCAGACAGGATATTGAGGAGAAGAACCGCCAGCTCCAACAAGCCGACCAGCACAAGAGCGATTTCCTGGCCAACATGAGCCACGAGATCCGCACGCCGATGAACGCCATCATCGGCATGAGCCACCTGGCGCTGAAGACTCAGTTGGACAAGAAGCAGCGCAACTACATCGAGAAGGTCAACCGCGCGGGTGAGAACCTGCTCGGCATCATCAACGACATTCTCGATTTCTCCAAGATTGAGGCCGGCAAGATGTCAATGGAAAAAATTGACTTTCGCCTGGAGGATGTGATGGATCATCTTGCCAATCTGGTTGGCCTGAATACGGAGGACAAGGGGCTCGAATTGCTGTTCAACACCGCGCCGGACGTTCCGACCGCCTTGATCGGAGATCCGCTGCGTCTGGGGCAGGTTCTGATCAACCTCAGCAATAACGCCGTGAAGTTCACGGACACGGGCGAAATCGTCGTCGGCATTGAGAAGGCCGCGGAAACCGCGGATGAGGTAGAACTTCACTTCTGGGTCCAGGATTCCGGAATCGGCATGACGCCAGAACAATGCGCCAAAATGTTCAAGGCCTTCAGTCAGGCGGACACCTCAACGACGCGGAAGTATGGCGGTACGGGACTCGGATTGGCGATCTCAAAAACCCTGGTCGAATTGATGAATGGGCGCATCTGGGTCGAGAGCGAAGCCGGGAAGGGTTCGGTGTTCCATTTCGTCGCCAAGTTCGGTCTGCAAAACGAACCCATGCCTCGGAAAATGGTTCCGGCGGAGGATTTGGCCGGTGTCCGCGTGCTGGTGGTGGATGACAACGCGTCGGCGCGCGATATTCTCTCGGCAATGGCACGCAGCTTCGGTCTGGAAGTCGACGTGGCGAAGGACGGCCAGGAGGCCTTACAGATGATTGCAGAGGCGGACACGAAGTTGCTTTCCTACGACCTGGTAATAATGGACTGGAAGATGCCGGTGATGGATGGGGTCGAGACGGTGTTTCGACTGCAACAGGACGAGAGTAAACGGACTTTGCCCATCATCATGGTGACGTCATATGGCCGCGACGAGGCGCTGGACCTGGCCAACCAGCGCGGCGTGTTGCTGAAGTCGGCGTTGACCAAGCCTGTAACCTCTTCCTCAATGCTCGAGGCCATCGGTGAGGCGCTCGACAAGGGCTTTGTTGTGGAAACCCGCGCCCAGGAAACGGTCGTGCACGACGAAGATGCAATGGCCAAGATTCGGGGCGCCAAGATACTCCTGGTTGAAGACAACGAGATGAACCAGGAACTGGCGATGGAACTGTTGCGTGGGGCCGGCATCGACGTCATACTGGCTATCCACGGCCAGGAAGCGCTGGACGTGCTGGCGAAGGACGCGGACTTCGATGGTGTTCTGATGGATTGTCAAATGCCGGTGATGGACGGATTCACGGCGGCCCGTGAGATTCGCAGCAATCCAGCGTTCAAGAACCTGCCGATCCTTGCCATGACCGCGAATGCCATGGCTGGTGACCGTGAGAAGGTGATCGAGGCTGGCATGAATGATCACATCGCCAAGCCGCTTAACGTTGCCGCGATGTTCAATACGATCGCCAAGTGGGTCAAGCCGAAAGTCGGCCGTGCGGAGATTTCTCCGCTCGTCGAAACAAGATCCGAGATCGTCGCGCACGTCAGCTTGCCGCCGCTGCGCGGAATCGACATGGTGGCCGGGATGGTAACAACCATGAACAATGAAAAGCTTTACGCGCGGATGCTGATTAAATTCCGGGACAGTCAGGGCCACTTTGCCGAAATATTCCGGGCCGCTCTCGCCGACGCCGATTCCTCGGCACCCGAGCGCGCTGCCCACACACTCAGGGGAACTGCTGGCAATATTGGCGCCAAGAACGTCCAGGCCGCGGCCGGAGAGCTGGAGCAGGCGTGCAAGGAGCACGCGTCGGCCAAACAGATCCGCTTGCTTCTGGACAAGACCCTGACCGAACTGGAGCCGGTGTTGGTTGAATTGGCAATGCTGGGAACGGCAGAAGGGAAAGAGACCGAAATTCAAACCGGCGCCACGGTTGATCGGGCGAGGCTCGTAACTCTTACGCAGCGCCTCGAGACCTTGCTTGCCGAGGACGATTCGGAAGCGGGTGATTTGTTTGCCGAAAACGACGAGTTATTGCGTACCGCGTTCCCCAGTCATTATCGGCGCATGCAAAATGCCATCAACTCCTACGACTTCGAAGCGGCACTCGCCACGCTCCGGGACGCTAACGCAAACTTCTCCTAGGTGGGACTCATGGAATCACTCGACTCTGCCGAAAAGGCCACCGTGCTTGTGGTGGACGACACGCCGGATAATCTTGCGCTGATGTCCGGTCTGCTTAAGGGCCACTACAAAGTGAAAGTCGCCAGCAACGGCGAGAAAGCCCTGAAGATCGCAGCCGCGGAGAACCCACCCGACCTGATCCTGCTTGATATCATGATGCCGGGCATGGACGGCTACGAGGTGTGCAGACAGCTCAAGGCGGACCCGCGCACCGCCCGCATTCCTGTCATCTTCGCGACCGCGAAGAGCGAAGTCGACGACGAAGCGCGCGGGCTCGAAATCGGTGCGATCGACTACATCACCAAGCCGGTCAGACCACCGATCGTGCTGGCGCGCATACGCACACATCTGACACTGGCCCGGCAAAACCGCGAACTGGCGCTGTGGAATTCCCAACTGGAGACGCGCGTCGCCGACGGGGTCGCAGAACTGGAGCGCTTGGGTCGTCTGCGCCGTTTCTTTTCGCCCGCCGTGGCAGAACTGATCCTGTCGGGCTCCGCCGACGATCCCCTGAAGACGCGCCGGCGCGAAATCGTCGTGATATTTCTCGACCTGCGCGGGTTCACCTCCTTTGCCGAGAAGTCCGATCCGGAGGATGTGATGCGGGTGCTCGGCGACTACCATACTGCGATGGGCGAACTGGTCATGTCGCACGGCGGCACACTGGAGCGTTTCGCCGGCGACGGGATGATGATCTTCTTCAACGATCCGGTACAGATTGCTGAACCCGCGCGCAGCGCGGTGACCATGGCGGCGCAGATGCAGCAACGATTCGCGCAGTTGGCCCGCACCTGGCTCAAGTTGGGTATCGACTTGTCGATGGGCATTGGTGTTGCGCAGGGCTACGCGACGATAGGCGCAATCGGCTACGAGGGCCGGCGCGATTATGGCGCAATCGGCGTGGTAACCAACCTGGCGGCGCGCCTCTGTGGCGAGTCCCAGGGAGGACAGATCCTCGTCACACAGCGCGTTTTCTCCGGCGTCGAGGACACGCATCCAGGTGATCCGGTGGAACCGCTCGTGCTCAAGGGCTTCCATGCGCCCGTGGCTGCCTATTCCGTCCACTGGCAGACCTAGGGCGGCACTGGCATTGATGCCGATGGAAGAATCATTCAGCCTTGCCGAAAAGGCTACTGGGTGATTGATCGGACACCTGACTACATATCAAGTCTGTCGGAAAAATAGCCTTTAAGGGCTTTGCCGAACCACAGGAAGTATTCGAGGTGGCATAGTCCCCCGGGGGGCTTACAGGATCAGGCCAATCAGCAGGACGCTGGCGCCGGCCGTGACGATGAACGTGAACAGCGCCACCAGCACCGGGTTGATGCCGACCTGGCGCAGATTCACGAGCGATGTGCCAAGCCCGATCCCAGCCAGGGACGTGAAAATCAGGATGTTGGTCAGGTTCGCCAGTCCCCCGTGGACGTTGACCCCCGAAAGCTGCGTAAGCCACGAAAAAAATCCGACCGAATTGAGTAGCGCCATGAACAGAAACCCGAGCACGAATCCGGGTACCGCTTCTTTGAGGCGTTTCTTGAAGGGAATGTCCTTGGCGTCCGCCTTGCCTTCCTTGTCCCAGTTGGCGTAGTAAAGCCCGACACCAACGACGACAAACAGCATCATGGCGTTTCGGACCAGTTTGATGATGGTCGCGGTGTCGCCCGACTCGGTGCTGTAAGCATAGCCCGTCGCCAGTACCTGGGCCGTATCGTTGACCGCAGTGCCGGCCCACATTCCGAAAACCGCGTCGCTGAAGCCGAAATAATGCCCGATCAGCGGAAAGCTGAGGACCGCGATCATGCCCATCAGCGTGTTGACCGACATGGCGAAAGAGAAGTCCTCGTCGCGGGCCTTGATGACCGGGGCGACCGCGGCGATGGCGCTGCCGCCGCAGACCGCCGTGCCGACAGCAATCATGATCGAAAGTTTTCTGTGTACTCCGAGAAACCTGCCGAGGGACACGGCGGCCACGAACGCAAGCAGAATCAGGGCGACGATCAGCATCAGCGATTGAACGCCGACCCGTGCCACTTCGTCGAGCGCCAGCCGGGCACCCATCAGGACGATGCTGATCCGCAGCAGTTGGCGCATGGTGAAACGGATGCCCGGCAGATAGAGCATGGGCAGGATCAGCAGGTTGCTGATGGCGACGCCCAGCAGAATGATGAATATCACCGGACTGACGGCACCCTTCAGGGTCGCGGGGATGGCCTGCTGGGCCGTCCAACCGACCAAGGCTATCGCGCCTGCAAGGGCCAGACCTGGAATCAGCGCCGACCAGGTGTCGGACTTGTCGAGGACGTCGGTGATCTCCTTCACCACGACCTTGACATGGGCTATGTCTTCGTCATCGAAGGACGTGCCGTCGGATTTGTTGATGAATTGCGCGACGCCAATCACCTTGCCAGACTTGTCGGGAACCGGCATGCACAAAACGGTACGGGTCTTGTAGCCGGTTTTTTCGTCGGTTTTCGAGCTGAAATACGGGCTGGCATAGGCGTCGTCGACCTTGACGATTTTCTTGTGCCAGAAACTATAACCGGCCAGTCCCTCCGGCGGCGCCAGCCGGATTTCGGCGATCTCATCGGACTGCAAAACCGCCGTCCACAGCTCGCCGGTTTTTTCGTCATGCAGGAAAAGCGTCCCCTTGTCGCACTTCACCTTGCGCGAGGCGGTGACCATGATCCGGGTAAGCAGTTCCTTCGGTGTGCCCATGACTTACCTTCCCTGTCTACTCGTGGCAGCGTTCGGCGCCAGCATCGGTTTGCGATGTTTCTCCCTCACCTCGGCCACCGCTTCGGTGATATTGGATGCGTAAGGCCCCAGGATCGCATCCACGTGCTGTTCGCCGATGTGGCTCTCGTAGATCTTGACCGCGGTCGCTGGATCAGATCGATCCTCCTCGATCGACAAATTTTTGGCGTCTAGCCGAGGCATGTCTTATTTGACAGCAGGTGTTTGGAACGGGGCAATCAGTTTGCGGATCGTGTCGTAGTCTTTGTCTTCCGCCACGACGAAGCCATTATAGGCGGGGTCTAACTCGTTCAAGATGGCTTTTCCTTCTGGCGTATCGGCCTTGAGTTCGAGGAAAGCGGTGCGTAGTTTCTTCACCGTTTCCGCCGGCAAGCGTTCACTCACCGCGAACAGATAAGACGAAAGCGGCGGCGAGGTGTGAATTTTGCGTAAGCCCTGCGGCGCAAATTTCTCGAAACTTGTATCCTTCAAAATGCCGGCGTCGAAATCATTGTTGAGCAGCGCTTTGGCGATATTGTCATAGTGCTTCAAGAAGCCGTATTTGGAGAGCTCCTCCAGCTTGACACCGCCGCCTACCACCACCGCGCGCTGCAGCAGCGCTTTTTCATCACCTAATGCGAATGACTTGCCCTTGAGGTCCGCCATGGTTTGAATCGGGCTGTTTTTATTCACTGCGACCACCAGATTAAAAGTGTTCTTGCCGTGGGTGAGGGGAGAGACCAGGGCGCGGGCCCGGTATTTATCCGATGCCTCAATGAAAGCCACGGGTGTGAGATAGGCGATTTGGGTGAAATCCTTGCCGAGTTCATTCACCGCCGAGCCCAGGTTGGGCGAGGCGCGAAACGAAATCTTGAACCCTGTTTTTTTGCTTAGATACGCGGTCAACGGGGTGAGCCGCTGCACCATCGCCGCCGGCACATCCATTGCAACGGAGCCCAAGTAAATTTCTTCCGAGCCTACCGGCGCGGCGCGTGCGGGGAGGGTCAGCAAGCTCATGGCGGTAAGACTAATCAAGCATCGTGTGAGTAAGTATTTCATGTTGTTTTCTCTCTATGGTAATTAGACGAATTTAAGTTTTACATGCGGTAGCTACTTATCAGTAATCGTCCAGCACCGCACCCTTGCTGGCGCTGGATGCGTTAAAGGCAAACTTGGCTTGCACACCGCGCGTGTACCTAGGCTTGGGCGCCACCCAGCCGACCTTGCGCTTGGCGAGTTCTTCATCGCTGATGTTGAGTTGCAGCAGCAACTGTTTTGCGTCAATCGTGATCGAATCGCCTTCCTGGATGAATGCGATGTTGCCACCGGCTGCGGCTTCTGGTGCGACGTGGCCGACGACCATACCCCAAGTGCCGCCAGAAAAACGCCCGTCGGTAATCAGGCCCACGCTTTCCCCCAGACCTGCACCAATCAGCGCGCTGGTAGGGGCCAGCATTTCGGGCATGCCGGGACCGCCTTTGGGGCCCAGATAGCGTAGTACCATCACGTCGCCTGCCACAATCTTGCCCGCCAAAATGGCCGCCAGTGCCGTTTGCTCATCGTCAAACACACGGGCCGGGCCGGTCATGACCGGGTTTTTCAGGCCGGTGATCTTGGCCACGCAGCCCTCAGGTGACAGATTGCCTTTCAGGATGGCCAGATGACCTTGTGCGTACATGGGGTTGCTCAAGGGGCGAATCACGTCCTGATCAGCGCGCGGCGCATCGGGTACATCCTTCAGCACTTCTGCAATCGTCTGGCCGGTGATGGTGATGCAGTCGCCGTGCAGCAACCCGGCTACCAGCAGCATCTTCATGACTTGCGGAATACCGCCTGCCTGGTGCAGGTCAACGGCCAGGTATTGGCCTGACGGTTTCAGGTTGCACAGCACGGGTGTTTTGACGCGCACACGCTCAAAATCATCAATCGTCCACTCCACGCCCGCCACGTGTGCAATCGCCAAAAAGTGCAGCACGGCATTGGTCGAGCCACCAATGGCCATGATGACGGCAACGGCGTTTTCGATCGATTTTCGGGTCACGATGTCGCGCGGTTTGAGATCCATCTTGATAGCCTCGACCAGTACCCTGGCGGACTCCCGGGCCGAGGTCACTATTTCGTCATGCGGATTGGCCATGGTTGAGGAATAAGCCAGCGAGATGCCCAGTGCCTCAAACGCGGACGACATGGTGTTGGCCGTGTACATGCCACCACACGAGCCGGTGCCGGGGATGGCGCGACGCTCGATTTGCTCCAGGTCTTCATCGCTCAGGCGGCCGGCGGCGTTCTCGCCCACGGCCTCAAACACGCTCACGATGTTGAGCTCCTTGCCTTTGTAATGCCCAGGCAGGATGGTGCCGCCATAGACAAAGATGGCGGGCACATTGGCGCGCAACATGCCCATCAGGCCGCCCGGCATGTTTTTGTCGCAGCCACCGATGACGACCACACCATCCATCCACTGACCCTGCACGCAGGTCTCAATGCAGTCGGAAATCACCTCTCGGCTGACCAGCGAGTACTTCATGCCTTCGGTGCCCATGGCGATGCCGTCGGAAATGGTCGGCGTGCCAAACGTCTGCGCTTTGCCCCCGGCTTCTTCAATGGCGATGACCACCGCGTCGGCAAGTTTTTGCAGACCGCTGTTGCACGGGGTGATGGTGCTGTGCCCGTTGGCTACGCCAATCATTGGTTTTTTGAAATCAGCCGTTTCATAGCCCATGGCGTAGTACATCGAGCGATTCGGTGCGCGCGACTTGCCCTCGGTGATGTTTTTGCTGCGTGGGTTGAGCGTGATGATTTTTGTGTCAAGCATGGCTTTTTGTGGATGCGTGGATAAGTGATGTGGGAAGCAGAACTTTAGCGACTGATTTTAGACGCTCGACTTTGATGGCTTATATCGGCTCGTGCGCCGCGTCCACAAACGGATTGACGATGCGCAGGCCGCCCACCAGTTGCTGGTGCTGCATGTCTTCCGAGTACAGCGTGCTGCAACCGGCCAGTTGCGCCGCTGCAATGATGAGGCTGTCGTAAAACGCATAGCTGGTCTCGCTGCGAATCCGCAATGCCTGGGCCAGCAGGTCGGTGCTGGGGCCGACCTTGTTCATCGGCTCCAGCAACTGCGTGGTGTAGGCCATGATCTGCTCTACGCTCAAGGACAGGCGTTTGGCATTGACCGCCACATTGCAAAACTCTTGCAGCACCTGGTAGCTGACAACACCCAGCCCCGAACTGGCAGCGTGTGCCAGCAGATCTTTGGCGCAGTTTTGCTTGCGTGGCGCGCTACTGTCAAAGCAGTAGACGGCGATGTTGGTGTCGAGAAAAAAACGGCTGGCCGTAGAGGCGCTCATCACATGCCCGCTTATTGGCCCAGACGCTTGAGCATGCGCTGCTCACGCTCATTGAACGCATTGCGTACAGGTGGGCGTGTGTGTGCAGGCGTGTACGCTTTGTGTGCGGCCAGTTTGCTTTGCTCGGCAGTAGGGGCGGTAATCTGGTCAATGATGCGGCGCACGCGCGCCTGTTGCTCATCCTGGCCTTGTTGCTGCACAAAACCATTCAACCAGATGCGAAACTCTTCGTTCAGCGTCGTGCCTCGCGCACGCGCCAGCTCGCGCGCCTGCGCAATCAGATCGTTTTGAGCGCTAAAGGTAATATTTTGCATTCATAAAGTGTACACGAATTTTATTCGTGTACGCAACACTGCACTAGGACTAACCCAGTCAGCGTAGCCCGCAGGCACAATGCCCCCATGCTAATTCATCCCCAAATCGATCCCGTCGCGCTGCAACTCGGGCCGCTGGCTGTCCACTGGTACGGCCTGACTTATCTGGCCGCCTTTGGCCTGTTCTTTTTTCTCGCCACGCTGCGGCTTAAACATCAACCTTATGCGTCCATCACCGGCCCGGGTGCGTGGTCTCGCAGAGACATTGAAGACATCCTTTTTCTGGGTGTGATGGGCGTGGTACTGGGTGGGCGTATTGGTTACTGCCTGTTCTACAAACCGGGTTATTACGCCAGCCATCCGCTGGAGATTTTTTACGTGTGGCAGGGTGGTATGAGCTTTCACGGCGGCATGTTGGGTGTGCTGGCTTCGCAGCTCTGGTTTGCACGCACGCGCCAGCGGCCCTGGCTACAGGTGATGGACTTCATCGCCCCCTGCGTGGCCACCGGGCTGGCGGCGGGGCGTGCCGGCAATTTCATCAACGGCGAGTTGTGGGGCCGCTTTTCATCGCCTGATTTGCCGTGGGGCATGGTGTTCCCGGGCAGTGGCTCGATGCTGCCGCGTCATCCGTCACAGCTGTACCAATTTTTGCTGGAAGGACTGCTGCTATTTGTGCTGCTGTGGCTGTATGCACGCAAGCCACGAAAAATGGGGCAAGTCTCGGCCGCGTTTTTGTTTGGTTACGGCGTGTTTCGCTTCATCGCCGAGTTTTTCCGCGAGCCTGATGATTTTCTGGGCATCCTCGCACTGGGCATGAGCATGGGCCAGTGGCTCTGTGTACCCATGATCGTGGCGGGTCTGTGGCTCTGGGTTTGGGCTTCAAAGAAAGCGGCTACTACAATTTGAAGACCAATCTCAAACCGTCAAAAACTCCATAGCGGCTTACAGCGTATCAATAAAGCTGCGCAGCTTGTCCGACCGCGAAGGGTGCTTGAGCTTGCGCAGAGCTTTGGCTTCTATCTGGCGAATGCGTTCGCGCGTTACGTCGAACTGCTTTCCGACTTCTTCCAGCGTGTGGTCGGTTGACATCTCGATACCGAAGCGCATACGCAGCACTTTGGCTTCGCGTGGGGTCAGGCTGTCGAGGATATCTTTGACCACATCGCGCAGGCCGGCCTGCATCGCAGCTTCCAGTGGTGCGGTGTTGGCGCTGTCTTCAATGAAGTCGCCAAGATGTGAATCATCATCGTCACCAATCGGCGTTTCCATTGAGATCGGCTCTTTGGCGATCTTCATGATCTTGCGGATCTTGTCTTCAGGAATTTCCATCTTCGCGGCAAGCACGCTGGCATCCGGCTCAAAGCCAAACTCTTGCAAGTGCTGGCGGCTCAGGCGGTTCATCTTGTTGATGGTTTCGATCATGTGTACCGGGATGCGAATGGTACGCGCCTGGTCAGCGATGGAACGGGTGATCGCCTGGCGAATCCACCAGGTTGCATAGGTGGAGAACTTGTAGCCGCGACGGTATTCAAACTTGTCCACGGCTTTCATCAAACCGATGTTGCCTTCCTGAATCAAATCGAGGAACTGTAGGCCGCGGTTGGTGTATTTCTTCGCAATCGAAATCACCAGGCGCAAGTTGGCCTCGATCATTTCCTTCTTGGCAAAGCGCGAGTTGGTCTCGCCTTCGTTCATGCGCTTGCTGATGTCTTTCAACTGGCCTAGCGGCACCACCACACGTGCCTGCAACTCGCCGAGTTTGGTTTGCAGTTCCTGAATCGGTGGAATGTTGCGCGCCATGATGACCGACCATGGCTTAGCCGATGCAACCTGCTTTTCAACCCATTTGAGGTTGAGTAAATTGGGCGGGAAGTCCTTGATAAAAATCTCTTGCGGCATGCCGCATTTCTCGACGATGATGCGGCGCAGTTCACGCTCTTTCTTGCGAACGTCCAGCACCTGGCCGCGCAGCAGGTCGCACAGCTTTTCAATTGTCTTGGCGGTAAAGCGCACGGTCATCAGCTCGTCACTGAGGGCTTTCTGGTGCTTTGTGTACAGCGGCGACCCGTAACCTTCCTTGTCGTAAGTCTTGTGGACTTTTTCGAACAGGGAGGCGATTTTGTCGATGCGGGTCAAGGCTTCTTTTTTCAGCTCTTCAAGCTTCTTGGTCAGCGCTTTGCTGCCGTCCTCATCGTCTTCTTCGAACTCGTCAAAGTCTTCTTCGGCCACGTAATCGTCGGCTTCGTTGAGGTTTGAAAAACCATCGACCACGGTGGAGATGACGATCTTCCCTTCGCGGATTTCTTCACCCAGACGCAAAATCTCTGCAATCGTGGCCGGGCTTTCCGAGATGGCTTCCATCATCTTCATCAGGCCGCCCTCGATGCGCTTGGCGATTTCAATTTCGCCTTCACGCGTCAGCAGCTCGACCGTACCCATCTCGCGCATGTACATGCGCACGGGGTCGGTGGTGCGGCCAAACTCGCTGTCAACGGTTGACAGTGCGGCTTCGGCAGCTTCTTCGGCTTCTTCTTCGGTAGAGCCGGCTGGCGCATTGGCGGTAATCAGCAGGGACTCGGCGTCAGGCATCTGCTCGTAAACAGCCACGCCGAGGTCGTTCAGGGTGACGATCACCGCGTCCAGTGTCTCGGCGTCGATCAGCTTGTCGGGAAGGTGATCGGAAATTTCGCCGTGCGTCAGGTAGCCACGCGTCTTGCCCAGCTTGATCAGCGCCTTCAGTCGCGCACGGCGCTTGTCCATGTCTTCTTCCGAGAGCACGGTCTCGTACAGGCCGAACTCTTTCATCAAGGCGCGCTCTTTCGCCTTGCTGATCTTCATGCGCAGGGGTTTGACTTTTTCGGTCGTCTCGGCGATGGGTTCTTCAAACTTGGCAGCACCAGCAGAGGCTGCGCCTGCTACATCGGCGGCAGGACTTTTGAGTGGGCGGCCAGGTTTCTTTTTGACCGGGGCTTCGGCGACTGTGGCTGCAACTGGCTTGACGGCAACGGCCTTGGCGGGTGCTTTAGCGACGGGCTTGGATTCAAGACTGGACTTGGACGGCACTGGAGGGGTTTTCTTTGGGGACTTTTCAGATTTCAGGGGAACTTTTCTGGCCCCGGGTTTGGCGGGCGCTTGAGGCTTTTTAACGGCGGGTGACTTGGTGGACAGGGCGGGTTTTTTGATTTTTTGAACCGCTGCAATTCTGCTGTTTGGCTTGCTGGTTGCCTTGGTTGAAGATTTGGCTGGCGATTTTGCAGCTGGCGCAGCTTTGGTTTTTACCACTTTTACGGCTGGCTTCTTGGACTTTTGCAAAGGCATGGCGATCTCCTTAGGGTGTCAAAAACTTTTATATTCACAAAGCACCGCGCTCGTGACCATGCTGTCAGGATGAAAAAATCCTGAAACCACGGACGGCAAAACGCAGGGCGCAAAAAATGCCCACGGGGATGGGCGGCAAGTTGTTTGGGCGAACATTTGGTGTGCAGTCCTTGCGGAAATCCCCTGGGGGAAGTTGGCCACTCATTGAATTTCCTGAGGTCTCAGGAGGCCGGTACCGGAGGTGTTGCTGTCGCGTTTGCCGTATCGAAAGGCGGATTATACCCTGGGTTTTTGGGGTCAGAGCCCAAATTCGCCGAGTCTTCGGCTCGCCCTCTGAGGGCGGTGCTTCGCACCGCAGCGAAATTGGTGTCTGACCCCAATAACCCCATTAGTTTTTCAAACTCGCCGCCAGCTCTTTGTAACGCTGCATGGCCTCGGGGTCTGAGCCGGCGCGGGCGGCGAGCTCTTTCATTTCTTGCTGGTGCGCAAGCTTTAACAGCTGGTCGATGATGCTGCGTACCTCGGCCCAGTCGCCCTCTATGCCTTCGTGGATTTGCGAGATTTGCGCCATCGCGTGCGTCTCGTTCGCGTGGCCGCGCAGGCCTTCGCGCAGCGCCGCCCAGGGCTGTGGGCCATGCTCGTGCAACTGGCTTTCAAACCAGGTAAAAAGCGGCCCGTGCGGTACCGGCAAGCTGGAGAGCAGAACGTGCTCTTCGCCGTTCAGGCGATCCCAGCTTTGCGGCTCGGTTAGCAGCAGGCGCAGTACGCGGTCTTCTCGGCTGGCTGGCAGCAAGCGGCCCGTAATACGTCTTGCGGGGGGGGCGCGGCGTGCGGGTGGCGGCAGTGGCTGCATAGGAGTAGCTGGGGGTCGGGGCTTCGGATGTCGGAAAGTGGGGCTTGCTACCTTTGTAGCCTGTGCTGGCCGGTTGCCACACTTCCAGCAGGTCGCGCACATCAATCAGTACCTTGTCGGCAATCTCGGCCAGCAGCTGCTTTTTAAGTGTGCCGTCAGGCAGCAGGCTCCACAGCGGTCGTGCATTGCTGGCCATGTGGGCGCGACCTTCGGCGCTGTCCAGATCACAAGCTTCAGCAGCGGCCTCCAGCATGAACTTGCTCAAGGGTACGGCCTTGCTGACAGCCGCCGCAAAACCTTCGCTGCCGTTTTCGCGAATGAAGCTGTCGGGGTCGTGCTCGGCAGGCAGAAACAAAAACTTGACGCTGCGCACATCGGTGGCAAAGGGCAGGGCGGCATCGAGCGCCTTGCGCGCTGCGCGGCGGCCTGCGCTGTCACCGTCAAAGCTGAAGACGACCGAATCGGTAAAGCGAAACAGCTTTTGCACATGCTCGGTGGTGCAGGCTGTGCCCAGCGTGGCTACGACGTTGGCAAAGCCCAGTTGCGCCAGCGCCACCACGTCCATATAGCCCTCGGTCACTAGGGCGTAGCCGTGTTCGCGCAGGGCGGTGCGGGCCTCAAACAGGCCGTACAACTCGCGGCCCTTGCTGAAGACCGGGGTCTCGGGCGAGTTGAGGTATTTTGGTTTTTCGTCGCCCAGCACGCGACCGCCAAAGCCAATGCATTCACCCTTGACGTTGCGGATGGGGAACATCACGCGGTCGCGGAATCGGTCGTAACGCTTGGCTTCGCCTACAGCGTTTTCCTGCCCCGGCTCGCCGCTAATCACCAGGCCGCTTTCAACCAGCAGCGGGTCGTTGTAGTCGGGGAAAACGCTGGCCAAGCTGCGCCAGCCTTCAGGCGCATAGCCCAAGCCAAAGGTTTTGGCGATCTCGCCTGACAGGCCACGGCCCTTGAAATAGGCAATCGCTTTTTCAGAGCTGCGCAGGTGCTTGATGTAAGCCACACCGGCCTTTTCAAGCACGCTGGTCAGCGTGGTCTGTTGCTCGCGCATTTGCGCGGCCTTGGTCCGGTCTTGCGGCGATACATCGTCTTCGGGCACTTGCAAGCCGTATTGCTGGGCCAGGTCTTTCACGGCTTCGATAAACGTCATGCCCGCGTGGTCCATCAAAAAGCTGATGGCGTTGCCATTTTTGCCGCAGCCAAAGCAATGGTAGAACTGCTTGGTCGGGCTGACACTGAAGGACGCTGACTTTTCGCCATGAAAAGGGCACAGGCCCATGAAATTGGCACCGCCTTTTTTGAGCTGCACATAGCGGCCAACGATATCGACCACGTCGGCGCGCGCTAACAGTTCCTGGATAAATGATTGGGGAATGCTCACGGCTGTATTGTGCCCCCACGCTCGTTCGCTTCGCGTAACTCGCTGCCCCTCTATCGGGCATTCAGCCCTAAAGTGGATGCTCGACTTAAGGCAAGTGACGAGATTACTGCTTGATTCATGGTTGGGCGTGGCGGGGGGTTCAGAGAACGCACTTTGAATTGCACCTGTCCCAAAACAGGACTAGAATCGAGCCACATGCGAGTCATTGCCATATCCACGCTGAATGACTTTTGGCTGCAACCAGTCTACAAGGATGCTGAGATGCCGCTTAGGGCATGGCTCTTTGAGGTCCAGAAGGCCAACTGGGAAAGTCCAAAAGACATCAAGGCGCAGTTTGGAAATGCAAGCATCCTGAAAAACCGGCGCGTGGTGTTCAATGTCAAGGGCAATGACTACCGACTTGTGGTTGCCGTTGCCTACGTTTACCAGGCGGTTTACATCAAGTTTATTGGAACCCATGAGCAGTACGATGCGATCAATGCTTTGACTGTGGAGTTGAAATCATGAAAAAAAAATTGCTGACCCTGTTCCCTGTGCACACAGAGGACGAATACCGCAAGGCGTTGAAATTGGCGGAGTCCTTTTTTGATGCTGCCGAAGAGCCAGACCCAGAAAGCGAAGAAGGCCGCTTCTTTGAGGCATTGGTCACCCTAATTGAAGCCTATGAGGCCAAGCATTACGCGATTGACCCGCCTGACCCCATTGATGCGATTAAATTTCGCATGGATCAGCAAGGACTGACTCCGAAGGATTTGCAGCCGATGATTGGTGGGTTGAATCGTGTATATGAGGTTTTGGCTCGCACGCGGCCACTAAGCATCAACATGGTGCGGCGGTTGCATACTGGTTTAGGCATTCCGGCTGAGACACTGATCCGTGAGGCTGCATGACCACACAAAAGGACTACCTGCAAGCCACCAAGAAGGCCTTGGAGGGGAATGCGTGGGGTTTTGGGGTCAGAGCCCAATAACTTCATGGCCTTGGCGGTGAGCGCGATCAGTAAAGGGGTCCGGCCCCTTTACTGATGCGCGTGGTCCATCAAAAAACTGATGGCGTTGCCATTTTTACCGCAGCCAAAGCAATGGTAGAACTGCTTGGCCGGGCTGACGCTGAAAGACGCTGACTTTTCACCATGAAAAGGGCACAGACTCATGAAATTGGCACCGCTTTTTTTTAAAGCTGCACATAGCGGCCAACGATATCGACCACGTCGGCGCACTAACAGTTCCTGGATAAATGATTGGGGAATGCTCACGGCTGTATTGTGTCCCCACGCTGGTTATTGGGGTCAAACCCCAAAAACTCACAGCCAAACCCGCAGCAGCGAAAGAAGCTGGTTGGTGTTCACCGGCTTGCTGAGGTAGTCAGATGCACCGGCCGCTATGCATTTCTCGCGGTCGCCCTTCATGGCATTGGCAGTGAGCGCGATCATCGGCAGCGACTCGAACTGCTTCATCTGGCGGATCTGGCGCATCGCCTCATAGCCGTCCATCACCGGCATCATGATGTCCATCAGTACGATGTCGACATCCGGGTTGTTGCCGAGCGCATCAATGGCTTTGCTGCCGTTCTCGGCTACGATGACTGCCATCTTGCGGCGTTTCAGTAGCGCGGTGAGGACGAGGATGTTGAGCCTGTCGTCGTCCACCACCAGCACCTTCTTGCCGGCTAAATCTGCATCATCCTGAATGATGAGCAGCGGCTCCCCTGGCTTGATTGCCGCCCGGGCGGCGAGGGAGTTATTGGGGTCTGACCCCAATAACTCCTGTCCGGGTTCGGGCGCACGCAGCGGGAGGTACAAAACGAAGGTGCTGCCCTTGCCAATCTCGCTTTCAACCAGATGCAACTCGCCGCCGAGCAGCCAGGCGAGCTCGCGCGAGATCGACAGCCCCAGGCCGGTGCCACCGTATTGCCTGGTGGTGCCGGTGCTGGCCTGCTGGAACGCCTCAAAAATGATCTTCTGTTTGTCGGCAGCCAAGCCGATGCCGCTGTCGGTGACAAAAAAGCCAATCACCGCCCCTGCGCGGTTGAGCCCGGCATGATCCACGCTCCAGCCCGATTCGACCGCTGCTATGCGCACCGCTACCTGGCCCTTCTGGGTGAACTTGAAGGCGTTGGAGAGCAGGTTCTTCAGCACCTGCTGCAAGCGCTGTGCGTCGGTGTAGAGGGAGGGCGGCAGGCCAGGTGCGAGTTCTACGCTAAAGCCCAGGCCGCGGCTCTCTGCCACGTGGCGGAAGTGCCGTTCGATCGATTCGTGGACGTTGGCGAATGACACGTCCTCAAGGTCCAGCGTCACGGTGCCGGACTCGATTTTAGACAGGTCGAGGATCTCGTTGATGAGCGCCAGCAGATCCTTGCCCGACCCGTTGATAATCTTGGCGTATTTAATCTGCTGCTCGCTCAGGTTGTTCTCGTCGTTCTCGGCGAGCAGTTGCGACAAGATGAGCAGGCTGTTGAGCGGCGTGCGCAACTCGTGCGACATGTTGGCGAGGAACTCCGACTTGTACTGGGAGGTGAGGGCCAACTGCTGGGCCTTTTCTTCCAGCTCCTTGGTGCGCTGCCGCACCCGCTCTTCGAGGCTGGCATTGAGGTGCAGGATTTCTTCGTTGGCATTTTTTCCCTCGGTGATGTCAGTGCGGATGCCGATGTAATGGTGCGGCTTGCCGCTCAGATCGAGCAACGGGAAGAGCGTGCTCTCGACCCAATAGATGGATCCGTCTTTGCTGCGATTGCAGAACTGTCCGTGCCACACCTTCCCCGCCGCGATGGTGGCCCACAGCTCGCGAAAAAATTCCGGCGGATGATGGCCGCTATTGCTGATGCGGTGGTTGGCGCGGAGCAGTTCCTCGCGGGAATAACCACTGATCGCGCAGAATCGTTCATTGACGTAAGTGATATCGCCGGCCAGATCGGTGATACTGACGATGGCATGCGCGTCGAGGGCGCGTTTCTGGTGTTCCAGATTGTTCAACGCGACTTCACTGGAGGTCAGCGCCTGATCCAGGGCCATGGCCACGACGCTGATCTCGTCGGTTCTCGCCAGTATCGAGGCCGGAAAAACTGCACCCGTCTGGCGCTCGGACAGATGCCGGCCAATCACGCTCAGTGGTGTCAGTACCTGGCGCCTGATCAGGACATAGCCGACGGCGCCGACCAGACTGAAGATCAGCACGAAACCAATGGTCGAGATCAGGACCGCAGTCCAGGCCGCGCGGTTGGTCGAACGGGTATCCAAATGCACCACCGCCACCCCATTCTGCAGGGCAACCTTGCTGTTGCCGTCGCGCAGCAGCAAAGGAATGGTCACCGACAATTCATTGGAATCTGGCAGCGCATACGACTGCACGACCCGAGTGTTGAGGGCGAGCGCAATGTCCTCTCGCTGTTGGAGGCTCGGTATGTCCGCTAGTCGGCGCCCCACCCAGACCTGCCTGGTGGATACCAGGATTCGTGGTGGCACGCCGCCGATAACGGCAATGAACGTGATGTCTTTGTCCGCGCCCATGGCCGAAACCACACGCTGCCTCTCGCCCGCTTGGGAGACGCTTTCCACGACGTGATTCACCTTATTGGCGATCGACTCGGCGCGCTGCCGCAAGCTCTCGTGCAAACTGGAATAGGTCAGCAACCCCCCCGCCACGATGGTGACCAACGCAGCGCACAGACCGACCACCAGCATCGGCAGCAGGACGGTGGCGCGCAGGGAACGAGGCGCGAGGAGCGTCGAGATCATGGTTATGGCGAAAGCGGCTTCACGAAACGATCGGTGAAAGCGCCGGCACGCCGGTCTTCACCACTCAATTGGCCATGGGCGCGCAGGATGCGGTCGGTCCGGTTGACCACCACGCTCAGCTTCCCCCCTGGACTAAGATACAGCGCCTGTTCGCTGGCTGGCACCAGGCGGATGCCATCACTCAAGGCGATGGCGAACTCTTCTGGCGTGATGCCCTCGCGGTCGGCCATGATCTTATTGGCCTCGGCAGGATTGCTGGCGTGAAAGTCCATGGCACGGCGAAAGGCGTTCAGAAACTTGCGGACGGCGACGGGTTGTTCGCGCACCATTTTTTCATCCATGGCGATCACGTCGACCACCTCGCCCGGAATCTTGGCGGTGGTGTACAGCGTCACCGCCTTGCCATCTTTCATCATCGCTATCGATACCGGCGGATAGGTCACCACCGCATCCAGTTCGCCTTTTCCGAAGGATTCCTGCATGCTCAGTTGGTCGAGCGATATGGCCGTAATGTCTTTCAACGTCAATCCCTGTTCCTCCAGGGCCCGCGCCAGGACATAGATCCCGAGCGATCCCAGTTCGACACCGACGCGAGCTCCGCGCAGCGACTGCTTTCCGGTGAGCGTCGGCTTAGCCAAAATAACATCCGCACCATCGGAATAGTCGACCACGTCGACGATCTGCAGATTGCGGCCCGGCTGGCTGCGTGCCTGCAAGACCTCGACCACGGTGGTGCCGAGTCCATCGATCTGACCACGCTCATAAGCGCGCCGGGCGTCGGACAGCGAATTGAATTCGACCAATCGCACCTCGACCCCGGCTTTACGATAGAAGCCCTTCTCCTGCGCCAGATAGAGGAACTCATACCCAGGCCAGGCATTTAGGCCGATACGCAGCGGTTCCTGTGGCGCGCGTATGAACAGTACCAGCAGAGCAGCAATGACACCAACCGCCATGAACGCCAACAGCGGCCAGCGGACGGCGGCAAAACGAAAATTGGCCATGATTTCTCCTATGTGAAGCTTGGGGTTATGACTCTAATGGCAGTCGCGCATGTCGAAAGCCGCCAACCCGAGCAACGGGCTGGCGTATCGATGTTTGGCGCAGGAATGAACGCGACGTTGTGGACATCGCTCACGACGATCCCCAGCGCGAGGCCTGTAGCCTCACGCCTGACGGCTCCGCTCGTTAACCGATACTGCGAGGAGGGAGGGGGGGCTAAAAAACGAAGGAGAGGGCACAGGTGGCTTTGGTCTTTCCGCACAACGCGCACCCGACGCATAGCGCGCATGATGCAGGTTGAAGACGTTGCTGGATGGCTTGTTCATTGTTGGCCCATTCTTAATTATGATGCAAGAGGCTACCGGTGAGAGTTCAAAGTTCGAATTCTTCAGACAA
>JBCKMZ010000004.1:0-43802 GCA_038902975.1 Polaromonas sp. | reverse complement strand
CTTGAAGCCTTTTGTTGTAAGAGTCGTCGTGAGGGCTTAGTAGCCGCCGCGTCCGCCGCCACTACCGCCGCCGCCGGAACGGCCACCGCCGCTACCGCCGCCGCCGTATGGGCTGCGGAAACCGCCGTCACTGCCGCCGCCGCCGGAGCGGCCACCGCCACTGCCACCGCCGCCGTAACCACCACCGCCGCCACCAGCGCCACCAAAGCCGCCACCCGTGCGTGGGGGTCGAGCCTCCATTGGACGGGCTTCATTGACGACGACACTGCGGCCACCTAAAGGCTGGCCGTTCATGCCGGTGATTGCAGCCTGCGCTTCGGCATCGCTGCCCATTTCGACAAAGCCAAAGCCTTTGGAGCGACCGGTGTCGCGTTCCATCATGACTTTAGCGCTGGTGACAGCGCCAAACTGGCCAAAAGATTGTTGCAAGTCTTCGTCGCGAACGGAATACGGCAGATTGCCGACGTATAGTTTGTTGCCCATTAAGGGACTCCTCTAAAACACAAGATGCGGATGCATCAACAAAAGCGATGGGGTCCCGAAAGCACAACAAATCTTATACGTACCGCTGTAGTGCGCGAAACTGACCGATCACCTAACCTGTGCGAATGCGGACATTCACACCGCTACATT
This sequence comes from Polaromonas sp., assembly GCA_038902975.1. GTDB lineage: Bacteria > Pseudomonadota > Gammaproteobacteria > Burkholderiales > Burkholderiaceae_C > Polaromonas. The sequence continues at coordinate 43,169 of JBCKMZ010000004.1, read as the reverse complement.
ATGCGTCAGATAACGGCTTGTCAAGCAACTAGCGTAATTACCGCTGGAGTGTATTTAAATGGAAGCCTTCCTCGTCTCCACCGGCATCGTCGCCCTTGCCGAAATGGGCGACAAGACGCAACTGCTCGCCCTCGTGCTCGCCGCGCGCTTCAAAAAGCCCTGGCCGATCGTGCTGGGCATTTTTGTCGCCACGATTGCCAACCACGCCATGGCTGGTGCGCTGGGTGCATGGGTTACCAGCATGCTCAGTCCGCAAACGCTGCGCTGGGTGCTTGGCGCGTCATTCCTGGTGCTGGCGGTGTGGATGCTGATCCCCGACAAGCTGGACGATGGCGGCGCTGAAAAATCGCTCTCGCGCCTTGGTGTTTTCGGCACTACAGTGGTCTTCTTCTTCCTGGCTGAAATGGGCGACAAGACGCAGATCGCCACAGTCATGCTGGCAGCGCGTTATGACGCGATGGTCAGCGTCGTGGCCGGAACCACGTTGGGCATGATGCTGGCGAATGTGCCGGTGGTTTTTCTGGGTGAGCGCGTGACCCGACTGGTGCCGCTGCGGGTGGTGCATGTGGTGTCGGCGCTGTTCTTTGCTGTGCTTGGCTTGTTGGCACTCTTCAGGGCACTTCTATAAATTCATTTTTCGGGCGAATTGCTGCGTTGCGCGGTGCTCGCCATCCTCACGTACCTGAAGTACGTTCCGGTTGCTGCGCTCCGTGCGCCTTGCACTTCATCCCGAAAATCTGAATTTCTAGAAGTACCCTTCATACGGGCGTAGCAAGATATACTGGCTAAAGCGCCGATTTACCAGCTTGCGGGCGCTTAAAAAGTACCGCTAAAGACGATACCCCCTAGACCTGGACTCGCTTTTAGCGATGCCGGGTTTTGTTTTTTTACGGGCCATTTAAATCTTGTTACCTGCTGCCGTCCTTGTTGCCAAGTCCCAGTCCATGCACTTTGCAGACAGTCTGCCATTGCAAAGCGGCACGGCTATTCGCGCCTATGACCTGAGCTATGAAACCTACGGCACGCTCAACGCCGACAAATCCAACGCAGTACTGATCTGCCACGCGCTCAACGCATCGCACCATGTGGCAGGCGTGTATGTGGATGAAGCGGGCAAGGTCATCGACAAATCCGAAGGCTGGTGGGACACCATGATTGGCCCCGGCAAGCCGCTAGACACCGACCAGTTTTTTGTCATCGGGATCAACAACCTCGGCTCCTGTTTTGGCTCCACCGGGCCGATGCAAATCAACCCCGATACAAGCCAAATTTACGGTGCCGATTTTCCGGTGGTTACCGTGCAGGACTGGGTCAACGCACAGGCTAGGTTGATGGACGCCCTTAGCATACAAACGCTGGCCGCCGTGATGGGTGGCAGCCTGGGCGGTATGCAGGCTCTCAGCTGGACGCTGCAATACCCCGAGCGCGTGCGCCACGCCATCGTCGTCGCCAGCGCACCCAACCTGACCGCCGAGAACATTGCTTTCAACGAAGTCGCACGCCGCGCCATCGTCACCGACCCCGATTTCAATGGCGGCAACTACGCGAGAGCAGGCGTGCTGCCCAAGCGCGGCCTGCGCATCGCCCGCATGATTGGCCACATCACCTACCTTAGCGACGACGTGATGAACGAAAAGTTCGGCAGGCAATTGCGGTCGGGTCAAGACATCAACGGCCGCAGCGACGGGCCGCCCCGAGCACGGCCAGCCCCCTCGGGGGGCAGCGAACTACACGCAGTGGAGAGCGTGGGGGCCTACAAGTACACAACGCAAGACGTAGAGTTTGAAATTGAAAGCTACCTGCGCTATCAAGGCGACAAGTTCGCTGAATATTTCGATGCGAACACCTATTTGCTGATAACCCGCGCTCTCGATTACTTCGACCCGGCTAAATTATTTGATGGCGACCTGAGCCGCGCACTCGCCACCGCCAAGGCCAAATTTTTACTCGTCAGCTTCACCACTGACTGGCGCTTTTCTCCCGCGCGCAGCCGCGAAATCGTCAAGGCGCTGTTGGACAACCAGTGCGACGTGAGCTATGCAGAAATAAATGCGCTGCATGGTCATGATGCATTTTTGATGGATGATGCCCGTTATATGGGCGTGGTGCGCTCCTATTTTCAGAGCAAGGTGCTGGCATGAACCCGACGCTTGACATGACCTTAGCGCCATCGGCTGATCTGCTCTCGATAGCCTGCCTGGTGCCGCACGGCTCGCGCGTGCTGGACCTTGGCTGCGGCACCGGCGAGTTGCTGGCACACCTGATTGCCGAGCGCGGTTGCTCCGGCTATGGCGTTGAAATCAATGACGCGAATGTGCAAGCCTGCGTGGCACGCGGTGTTAACGTGATCCAGCTCAACCTTGAAGAAGGCTTGACCATGTTTGGCGATGGCTCTTTCGATGTGGTGCTGCAAATCGACACGCTGCAGCATCTGCATAACGCCGAAGTCATGCTGGTTGAAACCGCCCGAGTCGGCCGTATCGGCATCGTTGCCTTTCCCAATTTCGGTCACTGGCCAAACCGGCTTGCCGTGCTGCGCGGCCGTATGCCCGTGACCAAGATTCTGCCGTACCAGTGGTATGACACGCCCAATATCCGCGTCGGAACGATGCAAGATTTTGAGGCACTGGCCTTGCAAAACCAGCTGCAAATACTCGACCAGTTTGGCCTGCAGGACGGCAAAGAGATTCGCTTCTGGCCGAATGCGCGGGCGGGTCGGGCGGTGTTTAAATTTCAGCGAGGGTAGGCTTGCCAAATCTCGCCCTTGGTGTTTGTGGCCACGCGGGCTTGGGTGGTAGATTAAGGCTGAGTCCGTTCGACCAGATATTCCTGCGAATACCAGAAGCTGTCTGGCGCTGTCAGTGCGGCCCAGGCGCCTTCTTTCGGGTCTTGCCGTGACCGAATGTCCCAGCGCACATCAACGATGCGGCACTGCGTGCAGGGCGACTGGCCCTTGCGCCGCTGTACTAAAGCGTAGCGGCTGGTTTTTAAAAGTGCTTCAACCTCTAGATAGTCTACTGGTTGAGGCGCAGCGTAGGCCACAATTTTTGCACCCGTGAGTAAAAACTGATAACGCTCGAACTGGCCATTGAAATTATTCGGCACACTCACCTGCTGGCCTTGCACCAGCGCTACGGTCTCTGGCTTGAAGTGGCCCATAGGCCCATTGAATGGCGCGGTGACCCACGCAAGCGCCAGCAAAAACGCAAACCCGGCCACAGCCGTGATGGACCGCGTCCATGTGCTTCTCGCAATGCCCAAAATACTCAGCGCAAATATCAGCGCCAGCAAGCCCCAGAAAAATGGCGAATAGGCAGCCGCATCGCCAGTAGCCCGCAGCGCGCCTTTGCCGATGAGCCACAGCGCGAAGGCACCGAGTGCGCAAAACAGCAAAGTCAAGCTGAACCAGATGCGGGCTGTGCGCATCCAGTACAGCGCCATCAGCACGGCCACCGCAGGCATGGCCGGGATCAGGTAACGCGCCGAGCGCTGGCTGGGCAGCATGAACACCAGCGCCAGCGCCAGCAGCCAAAGCCACAACACTTTCTCAGCGTCAGTGATGCCTTCTGGCGTGTTGCGTCTGGCGCGGTAGCAGCGCCACGCCGTCCATGCGCAGCCGACTGATAGCGGGAACAACAGACCCGCGTTGACGAAGTAACCCGTCAGGATGACGAGGATGCCGCCCGAGCCGCTAAAGGCCAGCTTGAGGTAGTCATCAGAGGACTTGAACTTGCCGACGTTTTCACCGACCACAAATTCACGCCAGACTTCACCAGGCAAAGGGTCCAGCGCGAACCAGAGGCTGAACACCGCAACTGCAATGCTGCAGATGGCTGCAACCTTGACGGCATCAAGCGCAATGCCGGGTCTGACTATTTGCCACGGCAAACGTCGCCCTTGAATCGTCTGATAGCAAAGCGCCAGAGCGAAGCCAACCGGTACGACCATCGCAAATGATTTGTAGAGGCAGCCAATGCCAATGGCCAGCCCTGCCAACAGAGGGAACTTCCAGCGTGATGCTAGCAGTGCAGCGGGCGACCAGGCCAACGCAAAGAACACGCCGCAGAGCCAGAAGGTTTCAGGCGCGCTGGTCAGGTAGGGGCGGCCGTAGCGGTAGGTGCTGAAGAACGACAGAAACACGATGGCGGCGATGGCACCCAAGGTCACTGCATTTGAGCTCTTCGCATCACCTTTGATACGCGCAACCTTCCACGTCAGCAAGCCCGTCATCAGCGCCGTGGCCCAGAGATACATCACACTCGGCAAGCGCAGGTTGAACAGCGTCCAGTGTTCACCCCAGCCGCCCGCCACCATGGCCTGCCAGAACAGCAGCGGCGGCTTGGTGTTGCGCATGAAGTCGTAAGAGCTGACCAGCGGCAGCCAGTGCCCGCTGCCCGCCGTCAGGCGTGCGATGTGGGCGTAAACCAGCTCGTCGCCGTTGCGCGGAATATGGTTGCCGCCGAGCTGAAACAGATAGCCAAGCGCGACTGCCACCGCAACGCACAGCCAGGCGTAATGCGCTGGAATACGCTGGTTCAACATCATGGCCTGCGCCTGCTGCGCTTTTTAAATGTCAGGCGGTCATTGGCCAAATAATTAAACGCACTGGCAAAAGCAATCGAGAGAAGATTGGCAATGATGTAGTGCATATACAGCGCCAGCCATTTGGTGAGCAGCGACTGAATGGCGATGGACAACGAAGCCGCCATCACATACTTTGCAAACAGTATCAGCGCTGATTTACTGACTTCGTTTTGCCGGTCACGCCAGGTCAGGCGACGGTTCCAGTAAAAATTACTAATGGTCGCCAAGCTGATGGCGAGCGCAATCGAGTAGTTCAGCCGCTCGTGAAAGTCGGTAATTTGCAGCAGCAAAAACTCTTGCGCCACATACAGCACCGCAATGTTGATGACCGTACCGCTGGCCCCCACCATGCCGAACTTGATAAAGCGCCAGCGCGCCAGCGGTTGCAGCTTGGGTGGTAGGCGGTTGATTAAGTTCTCAGCAAAATCTCTCAAGGACACCTCAATCTGCTCATCAAACGCTTGCCAGACATTCGCGCGACTTGGCCAACACGGCGCTAGGTGCGATCATCTTCAGACACTGGTTGTCGCCGTCGCAAGGCGAGGAGCGGTGGTTGTAGGCCGTGAGGCAGGGTGAACACGGCCACTGGCTGTAAAACGAATAGCACTTCGGCGTTAGCGGCGCATACAGAGCAGGTGTTTCAGGGCCGAAGAGCATCAGCGTCCAGATTGGCGTGAGGGCCGCAAACTGCCCCGGCCCACCGTCGTTGGTGACCAGCAGGCGCGCCACATGAAAGAGCGCCAGCAGCTCGGCAATGGAGCGTGTGTAGCCCGTTAAATCAATCACCGCGCTGCCGCTACCAGGCGCTGCCGCCTTGACATTCGCCACCAGTTGCTGGGCCAGTGCTTTGTCATCCTTCAAGCCAATCACCGCAACTGCACAGCCGTCTGCCACCAGGCCTTCGCACAAGGTGGTGTATGACTCCAGCGGCCAGGCGCGAATCGGCAAAATGCCGCCACCCGGATACACCAGTACCAGCGGCTTGCCCGTGATGGCCGGGTAGTCATTTGCCAGACGCTGCGTGATGCCGGACAACAAAGCCGGATCAAGCTGCACATGCGGCGGTGGTTTGCCCGACAGCGCAATCGCCTGTTTGGATGCTGGCACAGCGGTTGAATCAATGGCGCGGGCCAGCGTCAAAAACTGCGCGCTGATGTGGTGGTAGGGGTTGTAGGGCACGCGCCGGTTGATGTGCGAGCCGCGGTACAGGCCTTCTTGCGTGTGACGGTGAAAGCCGACGCGCACCGAGGCACCGCTGGCAAAAGACAGCAGACTGCTGATGCGTGAAAACAGTTCGCAGTCAATCGCCACATCAACGTGAGCAGCGCGCAGATCGCGAATCGCTTTTAGCAAACTGCCAACCAGGCCAAGTAACGAGCCATCATCAACCGTGTGCACATTGGCCTGCGGAATCACCTGCATCAAATCGAGGATTTCGCGGTTCTTGCCGAACAGCAAGGCGTGGAGTCGGGCATCCGGGTAGCGCGTTTTAAGCCGTTCAAACATCTCGTGCGCCAGCACCAGGCTGCCCATTTCAGACAACAAAATGACGACGATGGCGCGCGGCTTTTGATCGGCTTGTGTCGCCGCGCGAGATGACCGAAAGGGCTTTGCCAGCGCATCAAGCAGTGACACCGCTGCACACAGCGGTATGCCAACCCAGCGGTCAATCCAGCGTTGGACATTGATGTTCATGATCTAAACGTCTCTCGCCCGGTCGGCATGAAACTGCGACACGAATGCACCAAACCTGCCCGCATCCAGCGCATCACGCACTTCCTGCATCAGGTTCAGGTAGTAGTGCAGGTTGTGGATGCTGGCCAGCATGGGGCCCAGCATTTCACCGCAGCGGTCCAGGTGGTGCATGTAGGCGCGGGAAAAACCCCCCGACGTAGTGCCGTCGGGCATCACACGTCCCTTGCAGGTGTAGCAGGTGCAGGTCATATCGACTGGCGCGTCTTCGGTTTTGTAGCGTGCGTTGCGGATTTTCAAATCACCAAAACGCGTGAACATGTGGCCGTTGCGTGCGTTGCGGGTCGGCATCACGCAGTCAAACATGTCCACGCCCGCCGCCACGCCTTCGACCAGGTCTTCAGGTGTGCCCACGCCCATCAGGTAGCGCGGCTTGCTGGCGGGCAGGCGGTGCAGCGTGTGCGCCATGATGCGCTGCATTTCTTCTTTAGGCTCGCCGACGCTGACACCGCCAACCGCATAGCCGGGCAAGTCCATCTCGACCAGCGCGGCTAGCGATTCCTGGCGCAGGTTTTCAAACATGCCGCCCTGCACAATGCCGAATAGTGCATTTGGATTTTCGAGTTTTTCAAACTCGACTGCGCAACGCCCGGCCCAGCGCAAGCTGAGTTCCATCGACGTGCGTGCCTCCACCTCGGTCGTGATGTGGCCCTTGGTGTCGTAAGGCGTGCACTCGTCAAACTGCATCACGATGTCGCCGTTCAGAATGGTTTGAATCTGCATTGAGATTTCAGGCGTTAAAAACAGCTTGTCGCCGTTGACGGGTGACGCAAACTTCACGCCCTCTTCGCTGATCTTGCGCATCTCGCCTAGCGACCACACTTGAAAGCCGCCGCTGTCGGTCAATATCGGTTTGTGCCAGCTTTCAAACTTGTGCAGCCCGCCAAACTGCTGCATCACGCCCAGCCCCGGACGCATCCACAAATGAAAGGTATTGCCAAGGATGATTTGTGCGCCCATCTCATGCAGCGACTGCGGCATCACGCCCTTGACGGTGCCATAGGTGCCCACCGGCATGAAGATAGGCGTTTGTACCACGCCGTGGTTCAGGGTGAGGGTGCCGCGCCGGGCGAAGGAGCCGAGGTAGGCTCCGGCGGCCACGTCGGTTTTCAGGACTTCAAAATTGAGCATGCAGCGATTGTCTCAGGGGCGGCCCGCCGGTGCGGCGCGTTGCAGCAACATGGAGTCACCATAGCTAAAAAACCGATACCGCTGCGCTATCGCGTGCTGATACAGCGCCATGATGTGCTCGTAGCCAGAGAACGCGCTGACCAGCATCATCAGCGTGCTTTTGGGCAGGTGAAAGTTGGTCAGCAGCAGGTCTACCACCTTGAAGTCAAACCCTGGCGTGATGAAGATGTTGGTGTCATTGCAAGTGTCGCCAAATTTGGCGCGCGACTCCAGCGCCCTGACCGTCGTGGTGCCCACTGCCACCACGCGCCCGCCTCTAGCCTTGCAATCGGCAATCGCTTGACTCGTTGCATCAGGCACTTCAAAGCGCTCGAAATGCATGACATGCGCAAGAATATTTTCTGCCTTGACGGGCTGGAAGGTACCTGCCCCCACATGCAGCGTGATACTGGCGCGTTGCACGCCGCTCTCTTCAAGCTGCGCCAGCACGGCCTCGTCAAAATGCAGCGCTGCTGTGGGCGCGGCCACTGCGCCGGGGTGTTTGGCAAACACCGTTTGGTAGCGCTGCTCGTCGTCTTGCGAATCGGTATGCGTTATGTACGGCGGCAGCGGCACATGACCGTGCTGCGCCATCAGCGCATACGGGTCGCTGCTGAGTTTGAAGTGGTACAAAGACCCGTCAACATTTGGCCAGCGACCTAGCAAGGTTGCACTAAAGCCGCCGTCCATTTCAAGCACAGCGCCCGGCAAAGGTTTTTTGCTGACCCGCATGTGCGCAGCGACTTCATGGCCGGATGCCGCATCGGGTGACAGCACGCGCTCAATCAAAAGCTCCAACTTACCGCCACTGGCCTTCTGGCCCAACAGCCGCGCCTTGACGACCTTGGTGTCGTTGAAGACCAGCAGATCGCCGGGCAACAAGAGGTTGGGCAGGTCGGTAAAGCGGCGGTCTACGGCTAGCGCGCCCCGGCCATCGAGAAGGCGCGATGCGCTGCGCTCTGCAGCCGGGTGCTGGGCGATGAGTTCGGGGGGGAACGCAAAGTCGAAGTCGCTCAGGGTGAATGCGCGCGTGGCGCCAGGTAAAGACGTGGGCATAGTGCTTGAGGGGCGGACTTGCCCCGTACCAAGTTGAGTAAAGGGCACCTCTATAAATTCATTTTTCAGGCAAATTGCTGCGTTGCGCGGTGCTCGAAGGGTTATTGGGGTCAGAGTCCAAATTCATCGTGCCTTTGGCACGCCCTCCGGGTGCGATGCTCTGCATCGCAATGAAATTGGCGTCTGACCCCAATAACCCATTCCGGTTGCTCCGCGACCCTCGCATGAGCCCAAAGGGCGATGCGACGCGCGCCTTGCACTTTATCCTGAAAATCTGAATTTCTAGAAGTACCCGTCACTCTTTCAAGGCGCAAAACTGTGGTGCGTGTTAGCATATTGGTGCTTTAACACCCATTAAGGAGATGCATATGAGTCGTCTGACAATTACCCTTTCCGAGCCGCGCTACCGTGCGCTGAAAGAAACTGCGGCTCAGCGAGGGAAAACCATTGGTCAATTGATTGATGAGAGTCTTCACTTTTACGGCATCAAGTCGAATGAGCAGGCGCTTGACCTGGTGCGCCGGGCGCGTGCGCGCAATGCGTTGAGCGAAGAGCAGGCGCTCACACTGGCGCAAGAAGAGCAGCAAGCAACGCGTCATGCCGTGTGAGTGCTTGCTTCATCATTGACACCAACGTTCTCGTTGCCGGACTGCTGACGTCAGATGCCGATTCCCCTGTGGCCCGCATTCTGGATGGCATGTTGGGCGCGGCCTTTACGTTTGTGCTGTCCGAGGCGCTGTTGGCCGAATACCGCGCCGTGCTGGTGCGGCCCCGGCTTTGCAAGCTTCATGGCTTGTCAGAGGCAGAAATCGACGTCATCCTGGTGGATATTGCCCGGCACGCCATCGTGCTGACCCCTGTCAGGACGGCGGCGACACCGCTGGCTCCCGACCCGGGCGATCAATTTCTATGGGATCTGCTGGCCAGCCGTGCTGATCTGGTGCTGGTAACAGGGGACAAATTGCTGCTGCAGGACGAGGCAATGCAGCAGCGGGTCATCTTGCCGCAAACTTTCGTGACTCAGTTGCGGCATTGATTTGCTATTTTTTTCATGCAGTTGCACTTCGTGAATCCTTACTTTATAGTAAGGCGCTCAAGGAGTCCAATCAATGACAAGTGCAACAGTGACGAGCAAAGGGCAAATCACCATTCCGGCCCGCATTCGGGAGGCCATGAAGGTGAGCACAGGCGATCGTATTGAGTTCGTGCAGGTTGCAGATGGCCGCTACGAATTTATCGCCGCAACACGTTCAGTGACTGATCTCAAAGGCATGTTTGGCAAATCCGAAAAGAGGGTGTCAATTGATGACATGAATGCAGCGATTGCTACCCGTGGGGCTTCTGCGCGATGATCGGCCTCGATACCAATGTGCTGGTGCGCTACATCATGCAAGACGATGCCAGGCAGGCAGAACTCGCCACTAAGCTGATGGAGTCCTTGACCGTTGAAGAGCTTGGGTTTGTACCACTGGTGGCGTTGATGGAGTTGGTTTGGGTGCTGTCTTCCTCCTTTGATTTGGCTCGCAGCCAGGTTGTGCAGGCCTTGGAGACGTTGCTGCAGACCAAAGAGATTCAAGTGGAAAATGCGGAGGTGGTGTGGCGCGCTGTGCGTCTGTATCGAGCCAGTGCAGCCGATTTTGCTGACTGTTTGATCGAACGATCAGCCGCCGCCGCCGGGTGTTCGCGAAGCATGTCGTTTGATCGTGGTGCCGTCAAAAATTGTTCGATGACGTTGGTTCAGTGATGCGCTCCCGCACCCCATGCCAACCCCGCCTCCCCCATCGCCCGCCAAGCCCCTAAACGGCCCCCAAAAGGCCCTGCACAAGCTCGGGCTTAGGCGCGACATTGATCTGGCCCTACATCTGCCGCTGCGTTATGAAGACGAAACCCGCATCGTCATGCTCAAGGACGCGCGCGACGGCGACATGGTGCAGGTCGAAGCGCAGGTGACGAACAGTGAAATAACTTTCAGGCCCAGACGCCAGTTGCGCGTGACGATTGACGACGGCACAGACACCTGTGTGCTGCGCTTCATTAACTTTTATCCCTCACATCAAAAAACGCTTGCAGTGGGCGCGCGGGTGCGGGTGCGCGGCGAGCTGCGCGGTGGTTTCATCAGCCGTGAAATGATTCACCCCAGCTTCAAACTGGCCGGTGGCGAGCTGCCGGGTGCGCTGACACCGGTGTATTCAACCGTGGCCGGTTTGCCGCAGGCTTATTTACGCAAGGCCGTGCTCGGTGGCGTTGCGCGGGCTGATTTAAGTGAGACGATTCCTGCGCCGTTTTTAAATCGCAATCTGCCGCAATTGCTGACGCATCTTTTGCCCTTGCGTGATGCCTTGCAGTTTTTGCACAACCCGACGCCTGATGTATCGCTAGCTACTTTAGAAGATCACAGCCACCCGGCGTGGCAGCGCTTGAAAGCAGAAGAACTTTTAGCGCAGCAACTCTCGCAGCTGCAGGCGCGGCGCGTACGTGCAGCGATGCGCGCGCCGCCACTTAGCCCACAGGCCATGCGCGGCCCGCAATGCACGCTACATGAGCAGTTGCTTGAACGGCTGCCGTTTAGATTGACGGTCGCGCAGCAGCGTGTGGGCGTAGAGATTGATGCTGACCTGCAAAAAAACATTCCCATGCACCGCCTGCTGCAAGGCGATGTGGGCTCTGGCAAAACAATCGTTGCTGCGCTAGCAGCCAGCAGGTGCATCGACGCGGGCTGGCAATGTGCGCTGATGGCCCCCACAGAGATTTTGGCCGAGCAACACTTTCGCAAGCTCATCACTTGGCTGGAGCCGTTGGGCATTAAAACCGCCTGGCTGACCGGCAGCCAAAAAGCCAAAGAGCGGCGCGAAGCACTCGCCATGATTGCCAGTGGCGAGGCATTGTTGGTGGTGGGCACACACGCCGTGATTCAGGACAAGGTGCAGTTTAAAAATCTGGCCCTCGCCATCATTGACGAGCAGCACCGCTTCGGCGTGGCGCAAAGGCTGGCTTTGCGGAGCAAAGCCAGCGTTGCGCCATTGGCGAGTCATGAGCCCGCCCCCACCCCGACCCTCCCCCACTCGGGGGAGGGAGGTTTGAAGCAGGAGCCGCACCTGCTGATGATGACCGCCACACCCATCCCCCGCACGCTGGCCATGAGCTACTACGCCGACCTTGATGTTTCAACCATCGACGAGCTGCCGCCCGGCCGCACGCCCATCGTCACCAAGGTAGTGAACGAAGCGCGGCGCGGTGATGTGGTCGAGCGCATTCGTGGCCAAGTGGCTGACGGCCGCCAGGTCTACTGGGTTTGTCCGCTGATTGAAGAGAGTGAATCCATCGACCTCGTCAACGCCACGCAAACGCACGAGGCACTCAGCGCCGCGCTGCCCGGCGTGCTGGTCGGGCTGTTGCATTCGCGTATGCCCCTGGCCGAGAAAAAAGCCGTGATGGGTTTGTTCACTGATGGCGTGATGGGTGTGCTGGTCAGCACCACGGTGATCGAGGTCGGTGTGGATGTGCCCAACGCATCACTGATGGTGGTGGAACACGCCGAGCGTTTTGGCCTGAGCCAGTTGCACCAGCTACGCGGCCGGGTCGGGCGCGGCGCGGCAGCTTCGGCCTGCGTGCTGCTGTATTCAACCGGCGATGTGCCGCGTTTGGGTGAGATGGCGCGCGCCCGGCTCAAGGCGATGATCGAGACGAATGACGGCTTTGAGATTGCCCGGCGTGATCTGGAGATTCGCGGCCCCGGCGAGTTTTTGGGCGCGCGCCAGTCGGGTGCGCCCTTGCTGCGATTTGCTGATCTGGCGCTAGATGTCGACTGGCTGGTCTGGGCGCGCGCGCTGGCACCGCGAATGCTGGACGGCGATGCGGCGCTGGCGCAGCGCCACATTGAGCGCTGGCTGGGCAGCAAGGCCGAGTTTTTGAAGGCTTAAACCTCCAACAACCGCTTCAAATACCGCCCGGTATGGCTCTCAAGGTTGGCGGCGATTTCTTCGGGCGTGCCCACGCCCACCACCGTGCCGCCACCGGCACCGCCTTCTGGGCCCATATCTATGATCCAGTCGGCGGTTTTGATGACATCGAGGTTGTGCTCGATGACGACGATGGTGTTACCCGCGTCGCGCAGCCGGTGCAGCACTTTGAGCAGCAAATCAATGTCAGCAAAGTGCAGGCCGGTGGTCGGCTCGTCCAAGATGTAGAGCGTGCGGCCGGTGTCGCGTTTGCTGAGTTCATGCGCCAGCTTGACGCGCTGCGCCTCGCCGCCTGACAGCGTTGTCGCGGCCTGGCCGAGCTTGATGTAACTCAGGCCCACGTCGAGCAGTGTGTGCAGCTTGCGGGCAATCACTGGTAGAGCTTTAAAAAACTCTGCAGCGGCTTCGACCGTGAGGTCCAGGATCTGCGCGATGTTTTTGCCCTTGTATTGCACCTCCAACGTTTCGCGGTTGTAGCGCATGCCCTTGCAAACGTCGCAGGGCACGTACACGTCGGGCAAAAAGTGCATTTCGACCTTGACCACGCCGTCGCCCTGGCAGGCTTCGCAGCGGCCACCGGCCACGTTAAAGCTGAAGCGCCCCGCGCCGTAGCCGCGCTCACGCGCGGTGTTCATCTCAGCGAGCAATTCACGAATCGGCGTGAACAGGCCGGTATAGGTGGCTGGGTTGCTGCGCGGTGTGCGGCCAATCGGCGACTGGTCGACGTTGATGACTTTGTCGAAGTGCTCAATGCCTTCGATGCTTTCATGCGGCGCGGGCTCTTCATGCGCACGGTACAGCGTGCGGGAAACGGCAGCGTACAGCGTGTCGTTGACCAGCGTTGATTTGCCCGAACCCGACACACCCGTCACACAGGTCAGCAAACCTACGGGGAATTCGGCACTGACGTTTTTAAGGTTGTGTCCCGTGGCGTTGATGACGCGAAGTGCCTGCATATCGCCCAGCGTGGCGATGTGCTGCGCCTCACGCGCGGCGCGGCGCTCGGCTGCCGGGCTGGGCGGAAAACGTGATGGTTTTTTATTCGCGAACGAATCGACTTTTTTGACCACGGGCAGCCACGCGGTGCGGTGCTTGGGTACGGCAATCTTGAGCGTTCGCGCCAGGTATTTCCCGGTCAGTGAGTGCTGGTTGTCGCGCACTTCTTCAAACGTGCCCTGCGCCATCACGCGGCCACCGTGTATGCCTGCGCCCGGCCCCATATCAATGACGTGGTCAGCCGCGCGAATCATGCCTTCGTCATGCTCGACCACCAGCACGCTGTTACCGATGTCGCGCAAATGCTTGAGCGTGCCAATCAGTCTTTCGTTGTCGCGCTGGTGCAGGCCAATGCTGGGCTCGTCGAGCACATACATCACGCCCGTCAGACCAGAGCCGATTTGCGAGGCCAGCCGTATGCGTTGTGATTCGCCGCCCGAGAGTGTTTCGGCGCTTCGGTCAAGGCTTAAATAGTTCAGGCCCACGTCGTTCAAAAATTTCAGCCGCAGGCCGATCTCGCGCACCACCTTGTCGGCGATCTCGCCCTTGGCTCCCTGCATTTTCAGGTTGTTGAAATAGGCAAAACTTTCGCGCAGTGTGGCGTGGCTGATCTCGAAGATGGCTTTGCGTGTCGTCGTTCCGTCATCAAGCGGTTTGCTGACCAGATACACATGCCGGGCTTCTTCGCGCAGGCGAGTGCCACGGCAATCAGGACAGGGCTGCACGCTGCGGTAGCGGGCCAGTTCTTCGCGTACCGTGCTGGAGTCGGTCTCGCGGTAGCGGCGTTCAAAGTTGGTAATGACCCCTTCAAACGGGTGCTTTTTATGCTGCTTGCGGCCCACGTTGACACCTGAGTCGATGAGGTAGCTGAACTTGATTTCTTCATCACCAGAGCCATGCAGCAGCACCTGCTGTACGTTCGCAGGCAGGTTCTCAAACGCGGTGTCAATATCAAACTGGTAGTGCTTGGCCAGACTTTCAAGCATTGAAAAGTAATAGCCGTTGCGCCTGTCCCAGCCCTTGACAGCGCCGCTGGCCAGGCTGAGTGACGGGAAGGCAACGACACGCGCCGGATCAAAAAATTCCATCTGCCCGAGGCCATCGCAACTCGGGCAGGCACCTACAGGCGAGTTGAATGAAAACAGCCGTGGCTCCATTTCACTGAGCGAATAGCTGCACACCGGGCATGAAAACTTGGCGCTGAACAAATGCTCTTTGCCGCTGTCCATCTCCAGCGCAATCGCTTTGCCGTCGGCCAGGCGCAGTGCGGCTTCAAAGCTCTCGGCCAAGCGCTGCCGTACTTGAGAGCATCCTTGCGGGTCGGTAACAGTGCGTACCTTGATGCGGTCAATCACCACATCAATATTGTGTTTTTCGGTCTTCTTGAGTTTGGGAAGGTCATCGAACTCATACGCCACGCCAGCCACCCGAAAGCGCACATAGCCCTGGGCCTGCATCTCGGCAAACACGTCAACAAACTCGCCCTTGCGCTCACGCGCCACAGGCGCAAGAATCATCAGTTTGGTGTCTTCCGGCAAAGCCAGCGCATGGTCCACCATCTCGCTGACGGTTTGCGCCTGCAAGGGCAAATCGTGTACCGGACAAAACGCTGTACCGGCCCTGGCAAACAACAGGCGCAGGTAGTCGTGAATTTCAGTCACCGTGCCGACGGTGGAGCGCGGGT
Organism: Polaromonas sp.; assembly: GCA_038902975.1. Classification (GTDB taxonomy): domain Bacteria; phylum Pseudomonadota; class Gammaproteobacteria; order Burkholderiales; family Burkholderiaceae_C; genus Polaromonas. The sequence continues at coordinate 27,968 of JBCKMZ010000004.1, read as the reverse complement.
TGTGGCTGGTGGCTTTTTGCTCGATGGAAATGGCCGGCGACAGGCCCTCGATCAGATCCACATCGGGCTTGTCCATCAATTGCAAAAACTGCCGCGCGTAAGTGCTCAGGCTTTCAACATAACGGCGCTGGCCTTCGGCATACAGGGTGTCAAACGCGAGAGATGATTTGCCCGAACCGCTCAAACCCGTAATCACCACCAATTGGTTGCGCGGAATATCGAGGTCGATATTTTTTAGGTTGTGCGTACGCGCGCCGCGAATGCTGATGCGTTGCGTCCTGAGTGCATTTGCCAAATACCTGCTGTCGTCGGGAGAGTTCACTGAAATGCCCAAGCTGCAAAACTCTCCATCATAGCTAGATACACGCTTTCAAGCACAATACTGCCTTGACCGAGCCTGCCGTTCCCCACCCGTCCCATGCCATGACCGCCACCGAGCGGCGCGCCAGCGCGTCGCTGGCCTCGATTTTTGCGCTGCGCATGTTGGGGCTGTTCTTGGTGCTGCCGGTGTTTGCGCTGGAAGCTGCCAAGTACCCCGGTGGCGATGACCCTGCGCGCGTGGGCCTGGCAATGGGCATTTACGGCTTAACGCAAGGCCTGCTGCAAATCCCCTTTGGGCTGGCATCTGACTGGTGGGGGCGCAAGCGGGTGATGGTGGCTGGCCTGCTGGTGTTTGCGCTGGGCAGTTTTGTGGCCACCTGGGCACCCGATTTGAACTGGCTGATTGCGGGCCGCTCGCTACAGGGCGCGGGCGCGATTTCAGCCGCCGTGACGGCCATGCTGGCCGACCTGACGCGCGATGAAGTCCGCACCAAGGCGATGGCGCTGGTGGGTGGCAGCATCGCGCTGATGTTTGCGCTGTCGCTGGTGGCTGCGCCACTGCTGGCCAGCCGCATCGGCCTGGCCGGCCTGTTTGCGCTGACCGCCTCGCTGGCGCTGGCGGCGATTGCAGCCGTGATCTGGTGGGTGCCGCCTGAACCCCTCAAACACGCCCACTCGCCGCGTGGCAGCGTGCTGGAGGTGCTGGAGGTGCTCAGGCATCCTGCATTGCTGCGCCTGGATTTTGGCGTCTTTGTATTGCATGCCGTGCAGCTCGCCATGTGGCTCGCCATTCCGGCACTGCTGGTAGCCAGCGGGCTGGGCGAAGCAAACCACTGGCAGGTATACCTGCCCGCAGTGCTGGCAGCGTTTGTGGTGATGGGCAGCACGCTTTTTCCGCTCGAAAAACGTGGCTACCTGCGGGCCGTGTTTCTGGCTGCCATCGGCCTGATTTTTGTGGTGCAGCTGGGCTTGCTCTGGGTCTCCAGCATGGCTGTGCCAAGCTTGGGTTTACTGGGCATCTTGCTGTTTTTATTTTTCTGCGGCTTCAATCTGCTGGAGGCCAGCCAGCCCAGCCTAGCCTCACGCGCTGCACCGGCGCATTCGCGCGGGGCAGCGCTGGGGGTTTACAACACGCTGCAGTCGCTAGGGTTTTTTGTCGGCGGCGCAGTGGGTGGTTGGAGCATCAAAAACCACGGCGTGCAGGGTCTTTTTATGGCTTCCAGTGGCTTGATGTTGTTGTGGCTCGCCGTCACATGGAAGATGACCACCCCCACCCCACGCAGGTAAACTGTAGGGCACCTGTAGAAATTAGGAGAACACGTCATGGCCTCAGTCAATAAAGTCATCATCGTCGGCAACCTGGGCCGCGACCCAGAAACCCGTTCTTTCCCCAATGGCGATCAGGTGGCCAACGTCACCATCGCCACGACCGACCGCTACAAAGACAAAACCAGCGGCGAGATGAAGGAAATCACCGAATGGCATCGTGTCAGCTTTTTTGGCCGTCTGGCCGAAATCGCCGGGCAGTACCTGCGCAAGGGCTCGCAGGTTTATGTCGAAGGTAGCTTGCGCACCCGCAAGTGGACAGACAAAGACGGTATTGAAAGGTACAGCACCGAAATCCGCGCTGACTCGATGCAAATGCTGGGTAGCCGCCAGGGTATGGGTGGCGCTGGCGCTGGTAGTGATGACGGCGGTGCTTATGAGGCACCAGCCCGTGCGCCCGCAGCCAGAGCGTCCAGTGCCGCACCGCGCCAGGCATCTGCCGCATCGCCAGCCAAGGCCGCCAGTGGCTTTGACGATATGGATGACGACATTCCGTTTTGACTTTTGTCGATTGCCCTACCGCCGCTGGTCGCTTTTGCTTACAAACGGCACGCTTAAAGCGCGCTGTTCGTCGGTAGCATTCAGGCATCAATGTCAACGGTGTTGCGATTGCGATTAATTGGAATCTGACCCGTATTAACCCTTCGGCGGATCCGTGGCAGCCCGGGCCATGACCAGTTCGTCCGGTTCGTCGCGATACCGAGCCTCTTCCTCGGCGCTTGCGCGAGCGAAGCCAAGCTTGCTCAGTAGCGCCACGGATCGAAAGTTCCTCGCCTTCAGAACCGCTACATGCGTGTGTACTGAGTACTGCGTTCGTAGCTCCTCCAGCATTGTCCGTACCGCGCTGCTGCCGATGCCTTGACGCCAATAGCGACTGTTGAGCTCGTATGCCACAAAGGCGACACCAGACGGCAACACTGTTGCCTGGACGTAGCCGGCAAGTTCGCCGCTGGGGAGACGAATGACCCAGTTGACCCATCTTTCGGTGCCGTCTGCCGATCCTCGGCTCTCGAGCCGCTCGTAGCGCTTGGACAGCCACTGCTCGGTGGACGGGGGCGCGTTCTCGAACTCGTAGATTGCTGGGTCACTGAGCACGACGAACATCTCATGTGCGTGTGCGGCTACCTGAGGTTCCAGAACGCAGCGCGTAGTGGTGATGGTTCTCATGCGGCCTAACGTCGGAGCTGACCGGAACACAACACCCGCCGCGAAGCCGCAGCCTGTAGTTGTGTTTCCGTGTCGAGCGACATGTTGGGCCTAGCGATCCCGATTGCTAGCACGCAGTCCTCATAAATGGCAGTCCGGAAACCGAATGGAGGCCCGCCGAGAATGCCAGCGCGCTCTGTGATTGAGGAATGTCCAAGATTGCGATGCGGCCGTCGCTGGCACCACAGACGGCAATACGGATCAGACCGTCCAAGCCACACGATCCAGCGCGAACTTGTATACCCGCAGCTCGGGCCAACTCTTCGATCGATTGAAGGGACTGACCCCCGCCTTCACACTGAAGTGATCCAAGAGACTTCCAAACCAACACAGTCGGGTCAGGCGGATCATTGCCTCCGCCACAGCTCACCACGAGTAAGGCACCGACGAAAGCTGCCAGCGTTTGAAAGTTCACAATTTTGATCCAGACCTAACGAGGATGTAGAAAAAGTCCCCGATGAAATGCACGGGGTAAATACGTGGGCACGTTCACCATTACCGCGTCGCAGATCGTGGCGTCTACGCGCTTCTGATGGGTCAAATAAGGCACAAAAACCCGCCAATGAAACACCGTCTACTCAATGGCCTTGCCCATGTCTTCAATCACCTTCTTCGCATCGCCAAACACCATCATGGTTTTGTCCATGTAGAAGAGTTCGTTGTCCAGCCCGGCATAACCGGCGGCCATCGATCGCTTGTTGACGATCACGGTCTTGGCTTTGTAGGCCTCCAGAATCGGCATGCCGTAAATGGCGCTGCCCTTGACGTGCGCAGCCGGGTTCACCACATCGTTGGCACCCAAAATAATCGCCACATCGACCTGGCCAAATTCAGCATTGATGTCTTCCATTTCGAACACCTGGTCATACGGCACCTCGGCCTCGGCCAGCAGCACGTTCATGTGGCCAGGCATACGGCCCGCCACTGGGTGAATCGCGTATTTGACGCTGATGCCCTTGTCGGTGAGCTTTTGCGCCAGCTCTTTAACCGAGTGCTGCGCCCGCGCCACGGCCAGGCCGTAGCCCGGCACGATGATGACGGTTTCAGCATGGCTCAGAATGAAGGCGGCATCGTCGGCAGAGCCCGACTTGACCGGACGCTGCTCTTTGGTGCCAGCCACGGCCGTCGTCGCTTCGCCACCAAAGCCGCCCAGAATCACATTGAAGAAAGAGCGGTTCATCGCCTTGCACATGATGTACGAGAGGATGGCACCCGACGAGCCGACCAGCGAACCGGCAATGATGAGCATAGCGTTGTTCAGGCTAAAGCCGATACCAGCCGCAGCCCAACCCGAGTAGCTGTTGAGCATCGACACCACCACCGGCATGTCAGCGCCGCCAATCGGGATGATGATGAGAACGCCCATCACAAACGCCAGCGCCAGCATCGCAAAAAATGCGGCCCAGCTTCCGGTAAACGTAAACATCAAGCCCAGCGCCAGCATCATCAGACCCAGCACCAGATTGATCTTGTGCTGGCCCGCAAACGTGACAGGCGCGCCCTGGAACAAGCGGAACTTGTATTTGCCACTGAGCTTGCCAAACGCAATCACCGAGCCACTGAAGGTGATGGCGCCAATGGCTGCGCCGAGGAACAGCTCAAGCCGGTTGCCCGCCGGTATCTCCATGCCCTTGGCAACAATGCCAAACGCATAAGGCTCGGCTACCGCAGCCACGGCAATAAACACCGCAGACAAGCCAATCATGCTGTGCATGAAAGCCACCAGCTCGGGCATCTTGGTCATCTCGACGCGCTTGGCCATCAGCGTGCCCGCAGCGCCGCCCACTACCAATGCGCCCAGCACATAGACCATGCCAAAGGTTTTACCGCCAGAGGTTTCAACAATCAATGCGCCCGTGGTCAGCACCGCAATCGTCATGCCGACCATGCCAAATAGATTGCCGCGCAGCGACGTGGTGGGGTGGCTTAGACCTTTCAGCGCCTGGATAAAAAAGACCGATGCCACCAGGTACAGCAGCGTGACGACATCCATGCTCATTTGGCGGCTCCTTCATTGGCGGCAGTTGCGGCAGCTGAAGCAGGGGCCCCTTCGACTTTGCTCAGGACAGGTTTTTTTTCCTTTTTACGGAACATCTCCAGCATTCGCTGCGTGACCAGAAAGCCGCCAAACACATTCACGGCTGCCAGGGCAACCGCCAGCACGCCCATGGTTTTACCGAGCGGTGTTTCAGTCAGCGCAGCGGCCAGCATGGCACCCACAATGACGATGGCAGAAATTGCATTGGTCACCGCCATCAGCGGTGTGTGCAGCGCTGGTGTGACGGTCCAAACGACGTGGTAGCCGACGTAGATGGCGAGTACAAAAATAATCAGGTTGGTGATGGTGTGTGAGACTTCCATGACTTGCTTTCTTTGTTATGGGTACTGCTAGAAATTCAGATTTTCGGGATGAAGTGCCCTTATTTACGCTTGACTTCGCCGCCCTGGGTCATCAGGCAAGCGGCAACAATATCGTCTTCAAGGTCAACCTTGAGCGTGCCTTCCTTGGTGATGATGAGCTTTAAAAAGTCCAGCAGGTTGCGTGCATACAGTGCGCTGGCATCCGCCGCTACGAGGGACGCCACATTGGTCTCGCCAATCAGCGTCACGCCGTACTTGACCACGGTTTTGCCGGGTTCGGTCAATGGGCAATTGCCGCCTTGCGGTGCGGCCAGATCCACAATCACGCTGCCGGGCTTCATGGACTTGACCATGTCCTCGGTCACCAGCACCGGCGCAGCGCGGCCGGGGATGAGCGCGGTGGTAATCACGATGTCGGCCTGCGCCACACGTTTGGCAACCTCGACTTTCTGGCGCGCCAGCCAGCTTGGCGGCATGGGCTTGGCATAGCCGCCTACGCCGACTGCGGCTTCACGCTCTTCGTCGCTCTCATAAGGCACGTCAATGAACTTGCCACCCAGCGATTCGACCTGCTCTTTCACGCTCGGGCGCACATCGCTGGCCTCAATCACGGCACCCAGCCGTTTGGCCGTTGCAATGGCTTGCAGGCCGGCAACACCAACGCCGAGGACGACGACGCGGGCGGCTTTGACGGTGCCCGCCGCCGTCATCAGCATGGGGAAAAAGCGCTGGTATTTTTCAGCCGCCATCAGCACGGCCTTGTAGCCCGCAATATTGGCCTGCGATGACAACACGTCCATACTTTGTGCGCGGCTGGTGCGCGGTGCGGCTTCCAGTGCAAACGAGGTTAACTGCGCACTGGCCAGCCGCTGTAGGCCAGGGGCATCAAACGGGTTCAACATGCCCACCAGCACGCCACCGGCTTTGGCGTGCGACATTTCACTGTCCAGCGGGCAGCGCACCTTGAGCACAATGTCAGCGGCATAAGCGCCGGCTGCGTCGGTGATCTCGACACCCACAGCGGTATAGGCCTCATCAGTGACGCTAGCGGCAACACCAGCGCCTGACTGCACACGAATGGTATGGCCCTGGGCTTTAAGTTTTTTGGCCGTTTCAGGCGTGATGGCGACGCGTGTTTCACCGTCGGTAATTTCGGCAGGTACCCCAATCAGCATGGGTTTCTCCTCAAGGGATTGATTATTTAGGGCACTTCTAGAAATTCAGATTTTCGGGATGAAGTGCAAGGCGCCCGGAGCGCAGGAACCGGAACGTACTTCAGGTACGTGAGGATTGCGAGCACCGCCCAACGCAGCAATTCGCCCGAAAAATGAATTTATAGAAGTGCCCTTTAACGAGTCTGGGTCATGGGCGCGTACGCCAACTTCCAGCAGCCGTGAAGCTTACACGAGATTTTTCGGGATATTTATCGTAACTACTCAAGTCCCTGTAGGGTGGGCATCGCCCACGCAATCCCCGACTTGGCCCGATTCATGAGGCCAGCTGCGGCGAGGATGACTACGGCTTGTTCACCCAGAACCCAGTCGTCGGCGAAACTGCTATCATTGACAGCATTGCTTGCTCCCTGGAGATTTGTACCATGCCTACCCTTACCATCCGCAATCTCGATGCAAACCTGAAGGACCGCTTGCGCCTGCGGGCCGCAACGCATGGCCGTTCCATGGAGGAAGAGACGCGTACCATTTTGCGCAATGCCTTGACTCAAACAGCCGCCAAGGGTGGTTTGGGAAGCCGTGTGCATGCCCGATTTGCCGCGTTGGGCGGGCTGGAGTTGGAATTGCCAGAACGGCTGGAAACAGCGCGCGGCCTCGTTTGAAACACAGCGGCAGACCCGGTGATTGTGCTCGACACCAATGTGGTGTCAGAACTCATGCGGCCCGTGCCAGACCGACACGTGCTGAAGTGGCTAGATGCCCAGTCGCCCGACACGCTGTGGCTGACCAGCGTGAACGTTGCTGAGCTATTGTTCGGCATAGCACGTCTGGCGGAAGGTGCTCGCAAGCGAGACATGGCGCAAACGATAGCCACCATGCTGGAAGAAGATTTTGCGCATCAAATCCTCAGTTTTGATGTCGAGGCAGCGGTAGTCTTCGCCACCATGGCCGCACAACGCGAGCGCCAGGGCCAGCCGATGAGTCTGGCCGATGGGCAAATTGCGGCAATTTGTCTGGCCCACAAAACCAGCCTTGCAACTCGTAATACGCGGCATTTTGAAGGCTTGGGGCTACAACTGCTGAACCCTTGGGACCTGTAGCTCACGGCTTATTCACCCAGAACCCAGTTGTCGGCGTCAGCGTCTTGATGCCAAAGTCCAGGTAGCCCTTGCCGCTGATGTAGTTCGTCAGCCCGCCATTCGCTTCCAGGCTCGGCGCGTAGAAGTACCAGTTGGCGGCTGTGCTGTCCCATGCCCACAACGTCGTGATGTTGAGCGGGATGGTCCCGATTGCCGGTGGTGAGATGCTGATGGCCTTATTGAAGTCACTCGGCGTCTTGTTGTCGCCGATGGCGATGAGGCTCCAGCCCATCGGAAGCTTGTTCGGCGGCGTTGCTTGATCCTGGAAGTTGCTGCTGAGGACGCTGGTGCCGGCCGGCAGTTGTGCCGTAAATTCAGCTTTGGCATTGACCCAGAAGCCCTCCCCGCCGTTGATGGTGGTAAGAAAGTCGTACCCCTTGCTGGCGGCATAAGCGGCACCACCATCAGTTTGCAGCGGGGTGTAGAAGGCCCACTTGCTGCCAGTCCATTTCCAAACTGTGGAGACGTTGGCGGCATTGTCAAACATGGTGCTCACACTCTGCGGCACATTGACGCTGTTTCCAAGCAGATTCCAACCGGAAACAAGGTTCAAAGTAGGACCGACTGCTCCCTGTGTTGTCGCGGTAGCCGCGATAGATTGGGCAGAGCAGTTTGACAATGCATCGCAAGCAGCGACGGTGTAGTTGTATGCGGTTGAGTCTCTGAGGCTGCTGTCACCGTAACTCGTCAGGTTGCCCAGTGTCACAAGCAAGGTACCTCCACGATAGAGTTTGTAGCTTGTAACACCCACATTATCCGTGGCAGCCGTCCATGACAGATTGATCGTGCTGGCACTGGTTGCTGTCGCCGTCAGCCCGGTCGGTATCGTCGGTGCCTGGGTGTCGGACGGCGCAGGGGTCGTGGCGGTTGCCGCAACACTCCGTGCCGAACAATTTCCGGCGGCGTCGCACGCCGATACTGTGTAGCTGTAGGTTGTGGAGGGTACATTGGTTCTGGATGTAGCCGTCACATTACCCAGCGTTGCCACCAGACCACCACTACTGTAGATTTTGTAGGCAGATACCCCCGCGTTGTCGGTTGAGGCGTTCCAAGAAAGGTTTATCTGTGTGCTACTGACCACCGTGGCTGTAAGGCCAGTCGGCACTGACGGCGGTTGTATGTCAGATCCAGACGGAGTTGTTACTACTGCGGCAACGCTTTGCGCCGAGCAGTTTTGCCATGCGTCACAAGCCGCAACCGTATAGCTGTAGGCTGCTGATGCCACAAGCCCGATGTCGCTGTAGCTCGTCACGTTACCCAGAATCGCCACCAGTGTGCCGCCACGATAGATATTGTAGGTTGCTACGCCGACGTTGTCAGTTGAAGGCGACCAAGATAGGTTGGTCTGAGAACTACTGACCGCAGTTGCGGTGAGGTTTGCGGGAACCGTTGGCGGCTGCGTTTCATGATAATTCAGGTAGGAAATAGTGCACCAGCCATCACTGGATGAGCAATTCGCCGGGTCGTACTCCAAAAGAAAGAGCGCGTAGTTTGTATAGTTCGCAGGCGGTGCAGTAAATGACAAGTTGAGCGTAATTCCAGAGAAATATGTATTCGGGGATAGCTGATCAGATAGGCCGGGGACAAGATTAGTCCTGATCGACGCAGTCCTGTATCCCACTGCAGAACCACCAAACGAATATGGCATATCTAGCGCCCATAATTCGATTTTCAAAGAGCCAGAAGTGCGACTTAATGATCTATTAGTGATTTTATTGATTGAAATGGTGACCGAATTTCCACTAGGCTGATAAGTTGACCCCCCCTCAAAAATAATGGGGCTGGCTTGAGTAAATGGTGGATTCGTAGTTGCCAACGCCACTGTGCTTTGCGCAGAGCAATTTCCCGCCAAGTCACATGCTGACACCGTGTAGCTATAGGAAGTCGAGGCAATGAGGCCAGTGTCACCATAACTCGTCACATTGCCAAGCGTCGCAAGCAAAGTACCGCTACGATAAACCTTGTAGGTTGTTACCCCAACGTTGTCGGTCGAAGCTACCCAAGTTAGATTGATAGCGCTGGTGCTGATCGCCGTGGCCGTTATTCCGGTGGGCATCGTTGGGGATTGTGTGTCCGATATGATCTGTGCCGTCGTCGCTAACGATGCCGTACTTTGCAGCGAGCAGTTTCCCGCCGCATCGCAGGCCGAGACTGTGTAGCTGTAGGTTGTCGAGGCAGTCAGGCCGGTATCGCTGTATGCCCTTACATTGCCCAGCGTCGCCAACAATGCGCCATCACGGTAGATCTTGTAGGCTGCCACAGCCCGGTTGTCGGTAGATGCCGACCAACTCAAACTGATGGCGCTGCCGCTGATCGCCGTGGCCAACAATCCGGTGGGCACAGTGGGTGCCTGCACGTCTGGGGACGATCCGCTGACGGTCAAGTTGACATTGTCTAGGTAAAAACTGGTGGTCAGCGAAGCATCTGTTGTGGCAGAAAATTGCACTCTGACTGCCTGGCCCTTGAATGCGGAGACGTCGTACTGCGGACTCAGCGCCCATCCGGTGGTAGCGTTCAGGTTCGACAAGGTCCAGTGGTGGGTGTAGGTGCTGGCGGTGGGAGGACTGTAAACCCTGACCTGCATCTTGTCATAAGCCGTGAAGGTGGATGTTTCATCGGTTGCTATCTGGTACTCGAACTGGAGATACGCACTTGTTGCATCTGCCGGTATGGTTACGTCCTGGTAAAGCGTATCGACACAGTTGTAATAGCCGCATAGCCATGCATACCAACCGTTGTTGGTCACCGGGTTGACATAGGCAGTAACTACGGGATACTCAATCGCTGTGGATTCGGTCCACGAGACCGGCCCGCTCTCAAAGTCCGGATTGAGCAAGATGTTTGCAGAGGCACCCACAGAACCCGACTGGGTAATGGCGAAAGTCTGACCGGCGACGGTGAGCGTCCCGCTACGGGCCGTGACATTCGGATTTGCCGACACCGAATAACTGACTGCGCCGTTGCCGCTGCCGCTGCTACCAGAAATGACAGCAATCCAGCCAGCGCTGCTTGCACTGCTGGCTGCGCTCCAGGGGCACTCGGCTGCGGTGGCAACACTAACGCTGCCACTTGAGTTAGCTGCACTGTGGGAGGCGCTTGTACTGGAAACAGCGTAGGCACATGGCGCGGAAAGTCCCATTGCCATTTGCAGGTTTAGACGTGGCTTGGTGATGTCATTTCTGCTGTCGGTCACCATTACGCCGGTCGTTAATCGAGCCACCGTTTGATCCAGGGTTTCGCCAGGAAAGGCGGCGCGCAACACCGCCACCGCACCAGCTACGTGAGGAGCGGCTTGCGAGGTGCCGCCCTGGGTAATTCCTGCTGCCGTTATCTGCGAGCCCGGAGCAAGCAGGGTCAAGAAACTGGCACTATTGGAAAAGCAGACCACCTTGTCAGGTGCAGAAGTAGTGTCTGTGCAACGCAGTGGGCTTCCCCAATTGAAAGACCCCATCGCCGAGTCATACACCGCACCAACGGATACAGCACCTGTCACGGCGCCGGGTGACGCAAGCCCGTTGTTATAGGCTTCGTTACCTGCAGCAACAATCGGCAGAATCCCGGCGGCCCTGGCGTTGGAAAATGCGCTGAAGTATGGACTGGCGGTAATCTGAGACGTGTATTTTGTCGAGTCACCCAGGCTCAAGTTCATGGCAACAATGTTGTAGGTGACTTTGTTTTGAATGCACCAATTGATTGCATTCAAAATGCCGAAGTCACTACCATTTCCTGCAGCGTCCAGCACACGAAGCGAAGCAATCTTGGCGCCAGGAGCCACCCCTAATACGATGCCGGCAACATTAGTGCCGTGCTGGTTGGTGTCAAGCTGTCCATCACTCGCGATAAAGTCCACCGCCGTCGCAACTTTACAGTTCACGGGTACGCTAGGGGAGGTGCAGTTTCCGAATGCGGCTAACCGGTAGTCGGTTCCAGTGTCCAGCACTGCAACCGTAGTGCCAGTTCCTTGGTATCCTTGTGCCGCCACCTGAGGCTGTCCAATAAGTGGCAGACTTCCAGCGAGTGTGGCTCGCTTGACTTCATTTTCGAAGACTCCTACCACGCCAGGATCTGACAGCAACTTCTCAAGTGCCGCCTTGGTGTGAACTCGAACAAACCCTACTGGCAGATGACTAAAGTGTTTTAGCTCTACGGCTTCCTTTGAAGTGAAGGCCGAGAGAATTTTTTTCTTTTGTTCCGCATAACGGCCAGCCTTGAATTCAATGACACGACTGTGGCGGGAATCATGACCCGTTGCCAACTCCAGAGCACGGGCTTCCTTCAGGGTCGGCTTGTCGTCAAACACCACAATCACGTCTTGTGGGTTTCCTGCGGTCAATGCCTCGATCACCGGCCTTGGCGTTTTTCCATACAAACTGCCGGGCACTTGGGCCAAGGCAATCTGGGTGGCTGCCATAAGAGCTGCAGCAAATAGGACAGAAGATCGAACCGCTAGCTTCATGGTGACACTTCCCGGAGCATTAGACTTTTTTTCTTATCCTCATACACCCTGACAACCGCAGGATGCGCAAGCAGCACCTTCAATGCTTCGGCAGAGCGAAACCGCAAGAACATGAGGGGTAAGGCGTCGTAATTTTTGATGACTTCAACCTTGCCTGAAGGTAAAGTAGCCATTATGGCTGCCTTCATCGCGGAGTAACGCTCAGTTTTGAAGCGCAGGGTTTCGTTATCGTCAAACAAAATTCCCCTGTCTTTATTCAACTGCAAAGCTTGCGCCAGGATCGCGCTGTCATCAAATTCGACAATCAAATCCTGAGCTTTACCGACTGCCAAATTTTCCAAAACGGCATGGGGCGCTTTGTTGGCATCACCCAGAGTGGCACATCCGGCTTGTGAAGAGCATGCGATGCTCAACATCATGATAAGAAATCGAATTGGAAGACTTAACATTTCTTCTAAGGCTCGCTACGACCTATTGACCCAGAACCCCGTCGTCCGGTCAGTGACCGTGCCGTCGCCATTGTCAGAGTAGGTTTTTGCGGCAAATGCATTGCTCGCGATGGCAAGCAAAGCCAGCAAGAAGACTGCTCGCACAGCACGCATCAATCCAGACATTGTGATTCCCCGATAAAGTCAGCGCTGGCAGGGTGGCGGCACAAACCGCGCGTGTCCACTTGGTCAATTTTTTGTATGACTCAGCGCGCCTTGGCACTTTACTCCGAATGGCCGGTTTGCGATACTCCCAGCACCCAAGTGACAGCGCAAAGTTCCAGCACCGAAGTCAATAGAGAGACAGAGGGGTCAGAGCCGAAATTTGTTCAGCCTTCGGCAGGGTTTTTGGGGTCAGAGCCCAAATTCGCCGAGCCTTCGGCTCGCCCTCCGGGGGCGGTGCTTCGCACCGCAGCGAAATTGGTGTCTGACCCCAATAACCCTTGCACTGCAACGCAATGGGTGTCGACCCCAATACCCGGAAAATGATCATGTCACCAAAGGGGCTATACGCGCCAGCACTTCTTGAACGATGAAGTCAGGCGCGGCTTCAATCTTCTTGCCGCTGCGCTCGCGCATGGCAACGCTGCGCGGCTGGTTGCAAATGATGACGCCCTGCGTTTGCAGGCCTGAGCCGGTGAGTGAGACTGCAAAACCTTGGCTGCGTGCCAAGGTAACGCCTTGGCTGATGGGCAATACGATGGCCAAGGTTTCATCTGCCGGAGACAACACAAACACTGGGCGCGTGCCTGCCTGTTCGCGGCCCTTGACCGGGTTCAAATCAAGCAACCAAATATCGCCACGCTGTGGCGTGCTAGGCGATGCCATCAAACGCGCTCTGAGGGCAGCTTATCAAAATCAAGCCACGCAGCGTCACGCGGCAGTGCCAATGCTTTGTGCTCCTGCATCAACTGCTTTAGCGTAAATTTTGGGTGGCTAGCCGCGATGATGATTTGACCATCGCGCAACTCCAGCGTGACCTCGTTCCCGACCTCCAAATGGGCCAGAGAAAGCAGAGTTTTCGGAATCGGTAAAGCTACCGATCCACCCCAGTTGCGCAATGTTGCAGTCATCATGGCTGGCTCCTTAAAGTGATATTAGTGTATCACTTCGCCGTAGGCATCACAAACTCGGCACCCTTGCCAATGCTCTCCGGCCAGCGCTGCATGATGGATTTCTGTTTGGTGTAGAAACGCACGCCCTCTTCGCCGTAGGCGTGCATGTCGCCGAACAGGCTTTTCTTCCAGCCACCAAAGCCGTGCCAGGCCATAGGCACCGGGATGGGCACGTTGATGCCGACCATGCCGACTTGAATGCGGCGGCTAAATTCGCGCGCCACATGGCCGTCGCGGGTGAAGCAGCTCACGCCGTTGCCAGACTCGTGGTTGTTGATTAAGGTGACGGCCTCGGCAAAGTCTTTTACCCGCACGCAGCCGAGCACGGGGCCAAAAATTTCTTCTTTATAAATCCGCATCTCGGGCGTGACGTGGTCAAACAAAGTGCCGCCCATCCAGAAGCCGCCTTCGCAACCCGCACCCGCGTTTTTGCCTGTGAAGGTGCGGCCATCGACCAGCAGCTTTGCGCCTTCTTCAACGCCAACGTCGATGTAGTTGGTGATGCGTTTGTGCGCAACGCGGGTGACGATGGGACCCATTTCCGCATCCAGATGGATGCCGTTTTTAATCACCAGTGTTTTGGCGCGCGCCGCCAGCATGGGCACCAGCTTGTCGGCCACATCGCCGACCAGTACCGCAACTGAAATCGCCATGCAGCGCTCGCCGGCCGAGCCGTAGCCTGCACCTATCAAGGCATCAACGGCTTGGCTTAGGTCGGCATCAGGCATGACGACCATGTGGTTCTTCGCACCACCCAAGGCCTGCACGCGCTTGCCGTGGTGCGCGCCAGTTTCATAGATGTAGTTGGCAATTGGCGTCGAGCCGACAAACGACACCGCCTTGACATCCGGGTGGACGAGCAGCGCATCAACGGCTTCTTTGTCGCCCTGCAGCACATTGAAAACGCCGTCCGGCAAGCCCGCCTGCTTGAGCAGCTCGGCCATGAAGAGGCTGGGGCTGGGGTCAATCGGACTCGGCTTCAGAATAAAGCAGTTGCCTGCCGCTATCGCTAGCGGAAACATCCACATCGGCACCATCACCGGAAAGTTGAACGGCGTGATGCCGGCCACCACGCCCAGCGGCTGGCGCAATGTCCAGTTGTCAATGCCGGTGGAGACCTGATCGGAGAAGTCGCCCTTGAGCAGTTGCGCAATACCGCAGGCAAATTCAACAATGTCAATACCACGTGCGACTTCACCCTGCGCGTCGGTAAACACCTTGCCGTGCTCGGCCGTGATCATGTGGGCCAGCTTGTCTTTGTTGGCGTTGAGCAGTTCCAGGTACTTGAACATCACGCGGGCCCGGCGCAGTGGTGGCAGGTCGCTCCAGGCGGGGAAGGCGGCTTTCGCAGAGGCAACTGCAGCATCAACATCGGCGGAGTTGGCCAGCGTCACATGGGCTGTTACAGCACCCGTTGCGGGGTTAAAAACTTCCTGACTGCGTGTAGAAGCGCCTGCGAAGACTTTTCCGCTGACGTAGTGGCCGATGACTGGGGTTGACGACATGTTGTCTCCTGTGGGGTGTTAGTGTAGTGTTGCACGCTATCTGGAGGGCTGGCTGGCGATGGAGCCACTGCGACCGTCGTCTGAACGAGCCTTAAACACGCGATGGCTGCGCCGGGGATAATTGCCGCATGGGCGTAGTCGCAAATTCAAACCAGGCAAAACAGCCAAAGCAAAGAATCGTCGTTGGTTTAAGCGGCGGCGTGGACTCGGCCGTCACGGCTTACCTACTCAAGCAGCAAGGCCATGAGGTCATCGGCATCTTCATGAAGAATTGGGAAGATGACGACCGACCCGCAGGTTCGGGCGACGACGACTCGGGCTATTGCACGTCCAACATCGACTTTGTAGATGCCGCCGCCGTAGCTGACGTGATTGGCATTGAGATTGAACACGTCAATTTTGCCGCCCATTACAAAGACCGCGTGTTTGCCGAATTTTTGCGCGAGTACCAGGCGGGCCGCACGCCTAACCCCGACATCCTTTGCAATGCCGAGATCAAGTTCAAGGCCTTCCTCGACCATGCGATGCGGCTGGGTGCCGAAAAAATTGCGACGGGTCACTACGCCAGGGTGCACAAAAACGAGGTCACCGGCCTGCACGAGTTGCTCAAAGGCCTGGACCCGGCCAAAGACCAGAGTTACTTTTTGCACCGGCTGAACCAGGCGCAGTTGTCTAAAACACTGTTCCCGGTCGGCGAGCTGCACAAAACCGACGTGCGGCGCATTGCCGACGAAATTGGTTTGCCGAATGCGAAGAAAAAGGACTCGACCGGCATCTGCTTTATTGGCGAACGCCCCTTCCGCGAGTTTTTAAATCGCTACATCGCCAAAGCGCCGGGCCTGATTAAAAGCGACAAGGGCCGTGTGCTCGGCGAGCACGTGGGCCTGAGCTTTTATACCTTGGGGCAGCGGCAAGGCCTGGGCATTGGTGGTGTCAAGGCCAAAGGGGCAGACCTCAAAGCTGCGCAGGCGCGCGGCCAGCGCGGCGTGGGTGAGCATGAGCCGTGGTTTGTAGCCCGTAAAGACATGGCCAGCAACACCTTGTGGGCGGTGCAGGGGCATAACCACCCGTGGCTGCAATCAACAGTGCTGGGAGCGCAGGACTGTAGCTGGGTAGCGGGTGCTGCACCCGCCAGTGGCATGGTCACTGCCAAGACCCGCTACCGGCAGGCGGACGCAGCCTGCGAGGTGCGCAACCTTGGCCCCACCGAATGCGAGCTGACCTTTGCAGAGCCACAGTGGGCCGTTACACCCGGCCAATCGGCCGTGCTGTATGACGGTGAGGTTTGCCTGGGCGGCGGTGTGATCGCCAGCAGCAATGTACACAATACGAGGCCACCTTGATTAGGGCACTTCTATAAATTCATTTCTAGAAGTACCCTTTACTTTTCTCGTCACACTGGCGCTGTTTGTACAACAATGGGGCCAGCCAAAACACCAAAGCCATGAACATACTCTTCGTTGCCGACCCGCTTGAATCGTTCAAGATTTACAAAGACAGCACCTTCGTGATGATGCGCGAGGCGCAAAAGCGCGGCCACCGCATCAGCACCTGTGAGACCAAAGACATCATGTGGGAGCGGGGTGGATTCGTGACCGCCTTTGTGCGTGACATCACGCTCACCGGCCACGCCACGGACTGGTTTACCGCAGAGCAGCAACAGCCGAACGAGCGGCCGCAGGCGATCAAGGATTTTGGTTGTGTGCTGATGCGCAAAGATCCGCCGTTTGACAGCGAGTTTTTCTACAGCACCCACCTGCTGGAGCAAGCCGAACGCGAGGGCGCAAAAGTTTTCAACAAGCCGCGCGCGTTGCGAGATCACCCCGAAAAACTCGCCATCATGGAGTTCCCGCAGTTCACCGGACCGACGCTGGTCACGCGCGATGCGGATGACATCAAGCGCTTTCAGGCCGAGCACCGCGACATCATTTTGAAACCGCTGGACGGCATGGGTGGCTTGGGGATTTTCAGGGTCAGGGATGATGGCCTGAATCTCGGCAGCATCATTGAAACGCTGAATAAAAACGGCGCGCAAAGCGTGATGGTGCAAAAGTTTTTGCCCGAGATTGCGCAAGGCGACAAGCGCGTGCTGGTGATAGGTGGCAAGCCGGTGCCGCACTGCCTGGCGCGCATTCCGCAGGGCGGTGAGGTGCGCGGCAACCTGTCAGCGGGCGGCAAAGGCGTAGCCCAGGCGCTGTCAAAGCGAGACCGCGAGATTGCCGAGGCGATTGGCCCGGTGCTAGCGGCGCGCGGCTTGTTGCTGGCAGGTATTGACGTGATTGGTGACTGTGTGACTGAGATCAATGTGACCAGCCCGACCTGCTTTCAGGAAATTTTTGACCAGACCGGGTTTGATGTGGCGGCAATGTTTGTTGATGCGCTGGAATCGGTTCTGTCGCTACCGATGCCATTACTTTCAAAAAAACTTTGACATACTCAACACCATGACCACAAGCCCCCCTATTGCTGAAATTCTCACCCACGTTGATGCGGGCGTGATGACGCTCACCATCAATCGCCTAGACAAGAAAAACTCCATCACTGCCGCTATGTACGCTGCCATGGCCGATGCCTTGGCATTAGCTCAGCATGACGACGCTGTGCGTGCTTTGGTGATACAGGGCCATGAAACCATCTTCTCCGCTGGCAACGACATTGGTGATTTTTTAAACCAGCCGCCATCAACGCCAGACGCTCCCGTGTTCCGCTTTCTGCGCGGCATCTCAAGCTTTACCAAGCCCATCGTCGCGGCGGTCTGTGGCCCGGCGGTCGGCATTGGTTGCACCATGCTGCTGCATTGCGATTTGATTTATGCGGGTGACAACGCCGCTTTTTCTATGCCCTTTGTCAATCTGGGTCTGTGCCCTGAAGCGGCATCAAGCCTGCTGGTGCCGCAACTGATGGGCTACCCGCGTGCCGCAGAGACCTTGCTGCTTGGCGAGCCTTTTACCGCAGAAACAGCACTGGAAATGGGTCTCATCAACCGCATCGTGCCAGCGCTTGAAGCCAACGCATTGGCCCAGCAGCAAGCCCGCAAGCTGGCCGCCAAGCCGCTGTTATCGCTGATCGAAACCAAACGCCTGATGAAAAAAGGCAACGCCAGTCTGGTACCAGAGCGCATCGCAGAAGAGGCCTTGAGCTTAGGCCGCATGTTGAGCGAGCCCGCAGCGCGTGAAGCCTTCACGGCGTTTATGCAAAAACGCAAACCAGATTTCTCAAAGGTTTGACGCTTTGTAACTACTCAGGTGTCTGAGCCTATATTAAGTAACCAAAAGAAAATTGTCCCTGATGCGCTCGCTAGCTCCCACCGCTGAATTTTCACCACCCACGCCTCAAGCCAACACGCCAGCCCGCACCGACTGGGACACGCTCAAACGCCTATTCCCTTATTTGTGGGACTACAAGTGGCGCGTCATGGCGGCACTGGGCTTTGTGCTGGCGGCCAAGCTGGGCAACGTGGGCATACCGCTGCTGCTGAAAGATCTCGTTGATACCATGAACTTCAAGCCGGGCGATGCGCAGGCCGTGCTGATCGTGCCTGCGGCCCTGCTGATTGGTTATGGGCTGCTCCGGCTCTCGACCACGCTGTTCACCGAGCTGCGCGAGCTGGTGTTTGCAAAAGCCACCGAAGGCGCTGCACGCAAGATTTCGTTAGAGGTGTTCCGGCACCTGCACGCCCTGAGCCTGCGCTTTCACCTGGAGCGCCAGACCGGCGGCATGACGCGCGACATCGAGCGCGGCACGCGCGGCGTGCATTCGCTGATTTCGTATTCGCTCTACAGCATCATCCCCACGCTGTTTGAAGTCACGCTGGTGCTCACGCTGCTGGCGGTCAAGTTTGACGTCTGGTTTGCCGGCATCACCCTTATCGCGCTGGTGTTCTACATCACCTTCACCGTCACGGTGACGGAATGGCGCACCAAGTTCCGCAAGGAAATGAACGCGCTCGACTCCATCGCGCACAGCCATGCGATCGACTCACTTTTAAATTACGAAACCGTTAAATATTTCAACAACGAAAATTTTGAGGCCAAGCGCTACGACAAAAGCCTGCAAAGCTATAGACGCGCCGCGCTCAAGAGCCAGCGCACACTCAGCATGCTCAACACCGGCCAGCAGCTCATCATTGCGGTGGGCCTGGTGGCCATGCTGTGGCGCGCCACCCAAGGCGTGGTGGACGGGCGCATGACGCTGGGCGACCTGGTCATGGTCAACGCCTTCATGATCCAGCTCTATATTCCATTGGGGTTTTTGGGTGTGATTTACCGCGAGATCAAGCAAAGCCTGACCGATCTTGACAAGATGTTCACCCTGTTAGAAAAAGAGCGCGAGATTGCCGACGAGCCAGGTGCGCAGCCCATCAAAATTGATGCCTCGCCCGCTGTGCGATTTGAAAACGTCAGCTTCGCTTATGAGGCGGCTCGACCTATCTTGACAAACGTGAGCTTTGAAATCCCGCCGGGCAAGACGGTTGCCGTGGTCGGTTCATCGGGCGCGGGCAAGTCCACGCTGGCGCGGCTGCTGTTCCGTTTTTACGATGTGCAGGACGGCCGCATCACGATTGCCGGGCAGGACATCAAGCACGTCACGCAGGCCAGCGTGCGGCAAGCCATAGGCATCGTGCCGCAAGACACTGTGCTGTTTAATGACACGGTTGAATACAACATCGCCTACGGCAGGCCGGGTGCCAGCCGCCAAGAGGTTGAAGGCGCTGCGCGTGCCGCCCGCATCCATGACTTCATCGCCTCTACGCCACTGGGCTACAACACCATGGTCGGTGAGCGCGGCCTGAAACTTTCGGGTGGCGAGAAGCAGCGCGTGGCGATTGCCCGCACCCTGCTGAAGAACCCGCCCATCATGATTTTTGACGAAGCCACCTCGGCGCTGGACTCGGCCAACGAGCGCGCCATTCAGGCCGAACTCAGAAGCATCGCCGAAAACAAGACCACGCTGGTGATTGCGCATCGCCTGTCAACGGTGGTCGATGCGCATGAGATTTTGGTGATGGAAGGTGGCCGCATCGCCGAGCGTGGCACGCACGCAGAACTGCTGGCCGCCCAAGGCCGCTACGCCGGCATGTGGGCCATGCAGCAGCAGGCCAGCGAGCGGGTTGAGGATGAAATCAGTGCCTAGCCCAAATTCTACCTCCGACGCACCCATGTCGCGCAGATGCCGCAAGCTGTGCCCACACTATTCGACGGCCAGCAAGATCATCAAGGGCGAGCGGTGAAAAGTGTGATGTCAAGACTTGACCCATTTTATTCCCCTTTTATTCCTTGTCCCCAACGTTCCACCCGGAGGTTTCATGTCTAGCTCTTCCTACGCGCCGCTCAAGTCCTTCATCGCCAAGCTGTGGGGCGCGGTCGATGGCACGCGCCGGTTCGTGTTCAATGTTTTGTTTCTACTGATTGTGATCGCGATTTTCGTCGCACTGATCATGTCGAGCGGCCTCAAGGTGCGGGAAAAATCGGCGCTGGTGTTGAATTTCGACGCTCGCATTGTGGAACAAAAATCCGGTGGCGCGCGCGACAAACTCATGGAGAAAGTGGGAGGCGGGTCAGGCGACGGGCAGATTCAGTTGCGCGATATTTTCAGTGCGCTGGACGCGGCGGCGAAGGACCCGAAGATCGATCGCGTGGTGTTGCTGGTGGATGAGTTTCCGGGCGCGGGCTTGGCGACGTTGCGCGAAGTCGGTGCGGCCATCACCCGCTTCAAAGCAAGTGGTAAGCAGGTGGTGGCGTGGTCGGCCAATTATGAGCAGGCAGGTTATTACCTCGCCGCGCACGCCGATGAAATCTACATGCCTCCGATGGGTTTTGCGGTGTTACAAGGCTATGGCCGCTATCGCAATTACTATAAAGACGCACTGGCG
This sequence comes from Polaromonas sp., assembly GCA_038902975.1. Taxonomy (GTDB): domain Bacteria; phylum Pseudomonadota; class Gammaproteobacteria; order Burkholderiales; family Burkholderiaceae_C; genus Polaromonas. Next base: position 7,007 of record JBCKMZ010000004.1, on the reverse strand, counting down.
CGCGTCGGCGTGTCGGCCAACATTATTCGTGTAGGCAAATACAAAAATTTCGGCGAAACGTTCTCCGCCACCGTCCCCTCAAAAGAAACCATGGAGTCGGACAAGTATTTGTACGACGGCCTGTGGGCGACATTTACGGCCGACGTTGAAAGAGCGCGCAAAGTCGAGGCGGGCTCCATCAACAAAGGCATCGAAGAGGTAAACGCACGACTCAAAGCTGCCGGTGGCGACGCGGCCAAAATGGCACTCGACAGCAAGATGGTGACCGCACTGAAAACGCGTGACGAGTTTCGCACGATGATGATTGAGCGCGGCACCAAGGATGAGGAAAGTAAAACCTTCCGGCAGATCTCGCTGTCGGCTTACCTGTCGACCGTCAAGCGAACCCTCACCGGCGACGCCATCGGTGTAGTGGTGGCCGAGGGTGAGATCAGCGATGGAATACAGCCGCCCGGCAAGATTGGCGGCCGTTCCACGGCGGACCTGATTCGCAAGGCGCGTGAAGACGACAAAATCAAGGCCATCGTGCTGCGCGTCAATTCGCCCGGCGGTAGTCCCTATGGGTCGGAATTGATCCGTCGTGAGCTTGAGCTGACACGCAAGGCCGGCAAACCAGTGGTGGTGTCGATGGGCAGCGTCGCGGCCTCCGGCGGCTATTGGATTTCGATGGCAGCAGATGAAGTCATTGCTGATTCGGCGACCATTACCGGCTCCATCGGCGTGGTCGGCATATTGCCAACGGGTGAGAAGGCCATGGAGAAGCTATCTGTCAATACCGGCGGTTATCACACCAGTTGGTTAGGCGCGGCGATGTACGATCCACGCCGTGCGCTTGATCCACGCTTTGCCGAGCTCGTGCAACTGTTGACCAATCGCATCTATACCGACTTCACCACCAAGGCCGCCGCCGCGCGCAAAACCACGCCGGAGAAGATCGACGAGATTGCGCAAGGGCGCGTGTGGACCGGCGCACAAGCCAAAGAACGCGGCTTGATCGACCGCACCGGTAGCTTTGCCGATGCCATCAAATCGGCCGCCACGCGCGCCAAACTCGACGAAACCGCGCGCATCAGTTACATCGAAGCCGATCGCAGCAAGTTCGAACAGTTTGTGGAGCGTTTTGCCACGCAAGCGACGGCGGAGTTCGCCCGCATGATTGCCCGCCAGTTTGACGCCAGCCTCGTCGCTAGCGTGGTGCCGCGCAGCGTCGTCATCGATGCGCAACGCGATCTGGCGTGGCTCGCCGAAATCGCCGAACGCGGCAAGTCGGGTTTGCCATTCGCCGTGGTGGCGCATTGTTTGTGTGTTGCCGAGTAGCCGCGCGGTAAGCGGTAGTCTCCCCCTCCCCCGCTCTCATGTTCCAACTGGGCCGCCATCGGCGCGGCGGATCACTACCGTGGCCGAACGCGGGCGGCCGCCATGGGGCCAGGTCGAATACCGGGTTGGGGCAGCCGGGTCGCTGCGCTCGGACGGCGGCTCGCCCGGGTGCTGGATGTTGATGAACAGGGTGCTGCCGTCGGGTGTCAGGGTGGCACCGGTGATCTCGGAGTTGACCGGGCCGGTGAGGAAGCGCCGGATTTCGCCGGTGGCCGGGTCACAGGCTAGCATCTGGTTGTTGCCGATGTTTTTGAACGCCCCCTTGTTCATTTCCCTGGCCGAGGCGTCGGTCTGGATCCACAGCACGCCGCGTGTGTCGAATAGCAGGCCGTCCGGGCAGGCAAACAGGTCGCCTTTGATGTTGCCCCGGTTATCGGGTTTTTCGTTGACAGGGTCGCCGGCCAGCACCAAGTGACTCCAGCGCAGCGCGAGCGCGTCGAAGTCGCCCGTCTCCTTCCAGCGGATGATCTGGCCCATCCTGTTTTCGGCGCGCGGGTTGGCTGCATCCGGACCCGGGCTGCCCGGCGTGCCACGCGCGCTGTTGTGGGTCAGGGTGCAATACACCTCGCGGTTTTTCTGGTCGATGGCCAGCCATTCGGGCCGGTCCATCTTGGTGGCGCCCAGCGCGTCGCTGGCCTGGCGGGACTTGATCAGCACCGCGCCCTGGTCGGCAAAACCGTTGGCGACGGTCAGCGGGCCCTGACCATGCACCAGCGGCAGCCAGCGGCCTGTGCCGTCGGTGTCAAAGCGCGCCACATAGAGCGTCCCGTGGTCCAGCAGTTCGCGGTTGGCCTGTGCTTTGGTTAAGCCACCGCCGCCGGGCGCGATGCGGTCGCGGCTGACGAACTTGTAGATGTACTCGAAGCGTGCGTCTTCGCCCGAATAGACCACGGCGCGGCCGTCCTGCGTGACCGCCACCCAGGCGCCTTCATGCGCGGCGCGGCCCAGCGCGGTGCGCTTGACCGGCGTGGAACTTGGATCCAGTGGGTCGATTTCGACGATCCAACCGAAGCGGTTGGGTTCGTTGGGGTTTTTTGTCGCGTCGAAACGCGGGTCATATTCGGGCCACCGAAACCAGGCAGTTTTGGTCAGGCCCCAGCGCTTCTGGTGGGCATCCAGCTTGTCGCCAGCGGCGAAGTAGAAGCGGAAATTTTCCTCGCCCGACAGGTAGGTGCCCCAAGGCGTCATGCTGCTGGCGCAGTTGTTGAGCGTGCCCAGCACGGTGCGCCCGGCTGGGTCGGCCGTGGTCTTCATCATGGCGTGGCCGACGGCCGGGCCGCCGAGGGCGAATGGCGTGTTGGCGGTGAAGCGGCGGGCATAGCGGCTCGGGCGCACCATTTGCCAGCGACCATTACGCTGTTCAATCTCGATCACCGAAACGCCGTGCGCGGCCTGCGCCTTTTTGACCTTCTCCTGCGTCCAGGTTTTCATACCGTCGCTGTGCAGCAGGCCGTCGTCGGTGTATTCGTGGTTCATCACCAGCAGGCCGCGGCGGCTGCCGTCAAGTGGGAAGTAGTTGAGGCCGTCGTGGTGCATGCCCATTTGCAGCGCCTGCTCGGCCGCGCTGTTGGAAGCGTCCTCGCGAAACGCCGGCATGGCGCCGGCGATGCCCACCGGCTCGCCCCAGGGGGCAATCACCTGGGCCACGTAACCTTGCGGAACCACCAGCGCGTCGGCGCTGGACGCCGGAATGGACTTGAAGCCCAGTTTGGGGCCGCCTGAGCCGACGTCGACCGGGCTGGCGCACGCCGCCAGCTGCGCGAACACGCTGGCCGTGGCCAAGCCGAGGCCGTCGAACAGAATCTGGCGGCGCGCCGGGTCGGACACGTCATGAATACTGGGGTTGGCGGAGGCATTGCTGTCTTCCATCTGGTCGAAGTCCTTGGCCATGCATCTCCTGTGTGGCGGTTGTGTCGGCGTGATTCTACAAAGTTCGCAGGTCTTGTATGTGCTCAAGCCTGCTCCAAGGACGAGTTCTTCAGCCACCCCGAGAACCGCCAGGCGCGGACACGGGATTTCCTCAACAAAATCCTGGCGCATTGAGCACGTTTTTCAGTGCGACAATTTACCTATGACTCTCGCTACTTCAACCACTTCGCCTACTTCACCCCCAGGCACCACGCTCACCATCACCCGCCCCGACGACTGGCATTTGCATGTGCGCGACGGTGCGGCGCTGAATACCGTGGTGCCGCACACCGCCGCGCAGTTTGGCCGGGCCATCATCATGCCCAATCTGCGGCCACCGGTGACCACCGCCGCGCAGGCGCTGGCTTACCGCGCGCGTATCCAGGCTGCTGTGCCTGCAGGCGTGAAGTTCGAGCCGTTGATGACGCTGTATTTGACCGACAACTTGCCACCCGACGAGATCACGCGGGCCAAGGAAGCGAGCGTGGTCGCGCTCAAGCTGTACCCGGCGGGAGCGACTACCAACAGCGATGCCGGTGTGACCGACTTGCGCAAAACTTATAAAACACTGGAAGCCATGCAACGCGAAGGCCTGCTGCTGCTGGTGCATGGCGAAGTGACCAACCCTGAGATCGACCTGTTTGATCGCGAAGCGGTGTTCATAGATACGCAATTGATTCCGCTGCGCCGTGATTTTCCCGAACTCAAAATCGTCTTCGAGCACATCACGACCAAAGAAGCTACTCACTACGTACGCGATGCCGACCGATTCACGGCGGCCACCATTACCGCGCACCATCTGCTCTACAACCGTAACGCGATATTTACGGGTGGTATTCGGCCGCATTACTATTGTCTGCCGGTGCTCAAGCGTGAGACGCATCGCGTGGCGCTGGTAGAAGCGGCAGTTAGCGCTAGCAGCAAGTTCTTCCTGGGTACAGACAGCGCGCCGCATCCGGCACACCTCAAGGAACACGCCAGCGGATGCGCCGGTTGCTACACCGCCCACGCTGCGATGGAGTTGTATGCCGAGGCGTTTGATACCGCTGGCGCGCTGGATAAATTGGAGGCGTTCGCGAGTTTTAATGGCCCGGCTTTTTATGGCCTGCCACGTAACGTGGGGCACATCACACTCAAAAAAGAAAGCTGGCTACCGCCCGAGAGTTTTGCCTTTGGCGAGGCCGAATTGAAACCGCTGCGCTCCGGCGAGTCGCTGCCTTGGCGACTGGTCTGAATTTTTTGGATAAGGTTGATTGGGCGCGGCCCTGGCTTGCGCCTTATTCAGACTTGTCTGCAGACTTGGACCGTGACGCGGTACACAGCGTCGCTGCGCTGCTGAATGCTTCGCCACACGCGCCACTGGTGTTTGTTGAGCCATCAGCGCTGCCGCCTGGTGCTGCCTATGAGCAGTTTATTTTTGAAACCGGCAGCGTACCGACACGCGATAACTTGCACGATTTTTTCAACGGCTTGTGTTGGCTACGCTTTCCGAAAACCAAGAAAAAACTCAATCAATTGCAGGCCATCGAGATAGCCAAGGTCGGCGTGCAACCCCTGCGTGGCGTTGTGCGTGATGCGCTGACGCTGTTTGACGAGAACGCTGCCTTGCTGATCGCAGCGCAGCCTTTATGGGACGCGCTGGCAGAGCGCGACTGGCAAAAACTGTTTGTTGATTTGCGCCCGCTATGGCAGCAAGCGCAGCTGATTTTGTTTGGCCACGCACTGCTTGAAAAATTGGTAAACCCTAGAAAACCTATGACGGCCCACGTATACCGGGCACAACCAGCTATTGATTCAATAGCGGATATGGATGCGTGGCTGGCTAGCGATGTAAGCGCTGCCAAGCTCTCTGGCAAGCCTTTTTTACCCTTGCCGGTGTTGGGTGTGCCTGGCTGGTGGCCCGAAAACGAGAACTTTATCTTTTATGATGACTCTTACGTATTCCGCCCAAGCCCTAGAGAAAAAGAACCAGTAGCAAAAAAACTGCGCCTAAGTACTGGGCTTGATTTAGGCTGAAACTTCCCCATTTGTCCGCAAGAGTCCCTTTTTCACTGCGGCATTTTTTATTACCGACCTCCACGGAGTATCCATGAAACGCATCTTCTTATTTGTCATGACCAACCTCGCCGTTGTCGTGGTGCTTGGCATTGTCGCGAACCTGCTCGGCGTCAACCAATACCTCACGCCCAATGGCCTGGACCTGGGCATGCTGCTCGGTTTTGCCGCGGTGATCGGTTTTGGCGGCGCGTTCATCTCGCTGCTGATCAGCAAGCCGGTGGCCAAGTGGAGCGCGGGTGTACGCATCATTAATGAGCCGCAAAACGCCGACGAAGCCTGGATTGTCGAGACCGTGCGCAAGCTGGCCGAGAAGGCCCAGATCGGCATGCCAGAGGTCGGCATTTTTGAAGGCGCGCCGAATGCGTTTGCCACCGGTGCGTTCAAGAATTCGGCACTGGTGGCGGTCTCCACCGGCTTGCTACAGGGCATGACGCGTGAAGAGATCGAGGCGGTGCTGGCCCACGAGATCGCCCACGTTGCCAACGGCGACATGGTCACGTTGGCGCTGATCCAGGGCGTGATGAACACCTTTGTGGTGTTCCTGAGCCGCGTGATCGGCTACGCCATCGACAGCTTTTTGCGCCGTGGCAGCAGCAGCTCCGGCCCCGGCATTGGCTACTACGTCAGCACCATCGTGCTGGATATCGTGCTGGGTTTTGCCGCCGCTATCGTAGTGGCCTGGTTCTCGCGGCAGCGCGAGTTTCGCGCCGACGCCGGTGCCGCCGAGTTGATGGGTCGCAAGCAGCCCATGATCAACGCGCTGGCGCGCCTGGGCGGCATGGTGCCCGGCCAGTTGCCCAAGGCGGTGGAAGCCATGGGCATCACCGGCAGCATGGGCAAGCTGTTTGCGACGCACCCACCGATTGAAGAGCGCATAGCCGCACTACAAAACGCGCAGCCTGGGCAGGTTTAGGGCACTTCTATAAATTCATTTTTCGGGCGAATTGCGGCGTTGCGCGGTGCTCGAAATCCTCACGTACCTGAAGTACGTTCCGGTTCCTGCGCTCCGGGCGCCTTGCACTTCATCCCGAAAATCTGAATTTCTAGAAGTGCCCTTTAGTTTTTAACGTTCCGCGTCTAGGCGTACACGCTCGATGGAGCTGTTGATATCGCGAACGTCGATGCCGTACATGTCGGCAAACTCCGCTGCTGTCTTGCCACTGGCTTGAAAAGTGCGCACCAGCGCTTCGCATTTGGCGGCTTCCACGCCTAGCGCTGCAATGGCATCGTCTAGCAGGGCGTTGGCTGCGTCGTCCTGCACCCGCACACGCTCTAGGTAGTCAGCGTGGGTCAAACCAGACGCTTTTATCGCCTGCATCAGCAGCACGCGCAGCCGGGGACGCAAATCTTCTTTTGAGCGTGCCTGGCGACGGCGAAATATTTCCAGAATCGCGTGATGAACGTGCTCGGGGGCAACCGCCTCCATCGGGTTGCCATCGAGGTCATGGCGCGCATGGCCTGCTGCCACGCTTTCAAGGTAGCGGGTAGACCGGGCGTGCTGGCCCATCGCTAGTTTTAGTTCGCTTTTCTCGAACACCTCAGGATGGCGCGCCAGCAAATCCTGAAACACGCCGAGCTTGAGCGGCATGAACTGCGCACCAAACAATTTTGGGTATAGCTCGAAGAGTTTTTCAAGCAGCGGATTGACGGCGCGTACTGCTGGT
>JBCKMZ010000003.1:0-44391 GCA_038902975.1 Polaromonas sp. | reverse complement strand
CGCGCGTGGCGGCATCGCTAAATTTGGCTGCATCAAGCCCACCGATAAAAGCCAGCACGCTTGTAATGCGTGCCTGCAGCTCAGCAAAGGTCTGCTCGTTGTCTTCAACTTTCGGCACTTCAACGCCAGCCAGCCGGGCTGACACGCCCTTGGCGAAGTCGGTGGCTACCTGCACCTGGCGCAGCAGCGGGAACATGTCGGGGAACAGGCGCGCCTGCAGCAAGGCGTTGGGATCGATTTTTTTTGCCGTGGCGTGGGCTTCGGCTTTGGCCAGTACAGCGCTCAGGCCGCCCAGCATTTGCTTAAAGACGGGAACGGATGCGTCGAAGATGGGGTTGGCGGTGGGGTTGCTCATGGGGTCTCTCTATAGTGGTTAGGGTTGGATTGTGACGCGCTTGATTCTCGCAGTGATTGTCTTTTATGGCAGCCCTGGAACACCGACCCCTTTGTGGCGCCTATTGAAGTGTTCTTTATTGCAGCGTTTCTTTAAGCGCTGCTGGCATGGGCAGGGGCATCACAGCGATGCCTTCCTCAATCAACTCAATAACCTCGCGCGGGCTGGCTTGCCCACGAATGTTGCGGGCCTTCTCTTCACCGTAGTGCATACGGCGCGCTTGGCTGGCAAACTTGTCACCGACGTCTTCGGTATTGGCCACCACATGGCGCAGGGCTTTCAGGAAAGCCGCCTGCTGCTCATGGCTAGGACCAGCATCAGAGACATTGGCAACCAGTTCAGTCGATGCTGCCGAAGCACCCTCAACGGATGCCGCTGACGCAACAGCTGCGTTGACCGCTTGTTGCGCACCGAAATTAAGCCTTGGTGCGCTGGGCATTTTTTGAATACCTTTGTCGGCGCACATCGGGCATTCGACAAGTCCGCGTACCAGTTGTGACTGAAAATCATCCTCAGACGCAAACCAGCCTTCAAATGAATGCTGATGCGTACACTGCAGGTTGAGAACTTTCATAATCTGCGCTTGGATTGAGTCATTACACACCCAAAGAATTGACGATACTGCTGATAGCCTGTGCGCACAGCGTCATCAAGCCACCAGGAAAGATGCCCAGAATCAGGATCAGCGCGCCGTTGATGGACAGCACAGCACGGACATCAGCAGGTGCAGAAATCGGCTGGTTGTTATGCGCATGTGGCGCATCAAAGTACATCACCTTGACGACGCGCAGGTAATAAAAAGCACCCATCAGCGACATCATCACGGCAAAAACAGCCAGCACCAGATAGCTGGTCTGCCCAGATGAAATCAGCGCCTGCAACACCACCAGCTTGGCATAAAAACCCACTACAGGTGGCAAACCCGCCAAAGAGAACATGGCAATCGCCATCACGCCTGCATACAGCGGGCTGCGCTGGTTAAGGCCCGCCAGATCGCTGATCTCTTCAGACTCGTGCCCTGCCCTTGCCAGCAACATGATGATGCCGAATGCAGCCAGTGTGGTGAGCACATAGGTGATGGCATAGAACATGGAAGCGCTATAGGCCAACTCGGCATTGAGCTGGTTGCCATTGACCACCCCGGACAGCAAGCCCAGCAGCAGGAAACCCATTTGCGAAATGGTTGAAAACGCCAGCATACGCTTTAGATTCGATTGCGCAATCGCGGCCAGATTACCCACCAGCAAGGAGCCAATCGCCATCAAGGCCAGCATTTGCTGCCAGTCAATCGCCAGCGGCAACAGGCCCTCGACCAGCAAACGAATGCAAATGGCAAAGGCGGCCAGTTGCGGCGCGCCACCAATCAGCAAAGTGACAGCGGTTGGCGCACCCTGATACACGTCGGGAAGCCACATGTGGAAAGGCACCGCACCGAGCTTGAAGGCCAGCCCGGCGACGATGAACACCAGACCAAAAACCAGCACCTGATGCTTGACCTGACCGCTGGCGATGGCGTTGAACACTTCATTGAGGTCGAGCGAGCCGGTAGCGCCATACAGCATGGACAGACCGTAGAGCAAAAAGCCCGAAGCCAGTGCACCCAGCACAAAGTACTTCATGGCGGCTTCAGTCGCCGTAGCGTTGTCGCGGCGCAGGGCCACCAATGCATAGCTGCACAGGGCGAGCAGTTCAAGGCCCATGTAAATGACCAGGAAGTTGTGTCCTGAAATCATCACAAAAATACCCAACAGTACAAACAGGCTGAGAGTGAAAAACGCACCGCCGCGCAACATGCCGCGGTCAAACACATAAGGCCGTCCGTAAACCAGCGACACCATGAGCGCGATGCTGGCAAAACATTTAAGCCATGCCCCCATAGGGTCAACCACCACCATCTTGCTAAAACCGTAAAAGGTTTGACCGCCCACCGCATAAGCCGCTTCCATCGCAGCCACCACGGCCAGTGTCAAAAGGGACAGCACGTAGGTGACGGTACGCTGCGGCGTTTTGACACCCAGATCGAGCAGAAAAATAATGCAGGCCATTGTCAGGAGTACGATCTCGGGATAAACCGTGATCCAGGAGAGTTTGTCAATCATCTTGATTTTCTGGATCGGTTCTGGATTAGTTCAGCTTCGATATCGCCACGTGCTTGAGCAGGTCGGCGACAGATGTGTTCATCACGTCGGTAAACGGTTTGGGATAAATACCCATGCACAGCACGGCGATCGCCAGCAGTGACAACATCAGGAATTCGCGGCTGTTGATGTCGCTGAGGTTTTTGACATCATCGTTGGTAACCGGGCCAAGGTAGACGCGCTTGAACATCCACAAGGTGTAGGCAGCGCCAAAAATAAGCGCACTGGCAGCGCCGAAACCGAACCAGAAATTGGCTTTGATGGAACCCAGAATCACCATCCACTCACCGACAAAACCGGCCGTACCCGGCAAACCGGAGTTGGCCATGGCAAACAGCAACGCAAAGGCCGTGAACTTCGGCATGCTGTTGACCACGCCACCGTAGCTTGCAATTTCACGCGAATGCACGCGGTCATACAGCACGCCGATACACAGGAACATCGCGGCGGACACAAAACCGTGGGCAATCATCTGCACAATGCCGCCGGAAACGCCAAGGTCGTTGAAGATGAAAAATCCGAGCGTTACAAAACCCATGTGTGCGACCGACGAATAAGCCACGAGTTTTTTCATGTCCTGCTGCACCATGGCGACCAGACCCACGTAAATCACGGCGATAAGCGAGAGCGCAATCATCAGCCACGCCCACTCGCGTGCGGCATCAGGGGCAATCGGCATGGAGAAGCGCAAAAAGCCATAAGCGCCCAGCTTGAGCATGATGGCCGCCAGCACGACCGAACCGCCGGTAGGCGCTTCAACGTGAACATCGGGCAACCAGGTGTGTGCCGGCCACATCGGTACCCTGACGGCAAAAGCTGCAAAAAAGGCAACGAACAGCAAGGTCTGTATGCTGCTGCCCAGCGGCAGCTGGTGCCATGTCAGGATGTCAAAACTTCCGCCAGATTTGTTGTACAGATAAATAAAGGCCACCAGCATCAACAGGGAGCCGAGTAGCGTGTACAGGAAAAACTTGAAAGCCGCGTAGATCTTGTTGGGCCCGCCCCAGATGCCAATGATGAGGTACATCGGTATCAGCGTGGCTTCAAAGAAAACGTAAAACAGCAGGCCATCCAATGCAGAAAACACGCCAATCATCAAGCCACTCAGAATCAAAAACGAGGCCATGTACTGGTTGACACGTGTGGTGATGGCTTCCCAGCTGGCGATGACGACGACCACATTGATGAATGCGGTGAGCAACACAAACCACAACGAAATACCGTCAACACCGACGTGGTAATTGACGTTGAAGCGCTGTATCCAGCTGCCCTTTTCAACAAACTGCATGGCAGACGTGCCCAGCTTGAAACCGTCGTACAAAGGCAATGTCACCAGAAAACTGGCTACTGCACCGATCAGAGCGACCCAGCGCACACTACGTGCCTGTTCGTCACGACCGAGTGCCAGCAGCACGACGCCGAAAAAGATCGGCGTCCAGATGGCAAGGCTCAACAAACCCATTTTTGTTCTTCCTTTTTGTTTTTATTTGTTAAGCCAGACGAAGTACGTCATCAACACAAACACGCCAATGATCATGCCGAAGGCGTAGTGGTAGATATAACCCGACTGCAGGCGGCGCACGAGGCTGGAAACCCAGCCCACAACTTTCCAAGAGCCATTGACAAACAAGCCATCAATCAACTTTTGGTCGCCAACTTTCCAAAGGCCCATGCCAAGGGCGCGAGCACCACGGGCGAGCACATTCTCATTGAACCAATCCAAGTAGTACTTGTTTTCAAGCACGGTGTAGATAGGCATGCAGTTGCGTTTGATAGCTGCTGGCAAGGCAGGATTAATCATGTACATGTACCAAGCCAACACCACGCCCGACAGGGCCAGCCAGAAAGGCGGCGTCATTAAACCGTGCAAGGCCATTTCAGCCGGCCCATGGAACAGCTTGGTCAGCTCTTCCATGGCTGGATGGCGCACTAAGTTGACTAAGATTGAGCCTTTAAAAAACTCACCAAACAACATGGGTTGAATAGTCAAAAAGCCAATCACTACCGACGGAATCGCCAGCAGAATCAATGGAACAGTCACTACCCATGGCGACTCATGCGGCTTGGCATGCTCGTCATGTGCGGCATGGGCATGGTGGGCATCGGGGTTTTGGTCAAAACCCTCCTTGCCGTGGAAGACCAGGAAGTACATACGGAAGGAATAAAAAGCCGTCACGAAAACACCGGCCAGCACCGCAAAGTAGGCAAAACCGGCACCCGGCAACTGGCTGAAATGAACCGCCTCGATGATGCTGTTTTTGGAGTAGAAACCGGCAAACAGCGGCGTGCCGATCAGGGCCAGCGAGCCGATCAGCGCGGTGATCCAGGTGATCGGCATGTACTTGCGCAGCCCGCCCATCCAGCGGATGTCCTGGTTGTGGTGCAGCGCCATGATGACCGAGCCCGCCGCCAGGAACAACAAGGCCTGGAAGAAGGCGTGTGTCATCAGGTGAAAAACGGCGACCGAATAGGCCGATGCGCCGAGCGCGACCGTCATGTAGCCCAGTTGCGACAGCGTGGAATACGCCATCACGCGCTTGATGTCATTCTGGATGATGCCCAGAAAACCCATCAACAGCGCGGTGATGGCGCCAATGACCATGATGAAACTCAGCGCGGTGTCGCTCAATTCGAACAGCGGCGACATGCGCGCCACCATGAAGATGCCAACAGTCACCATGGTTGCCGCATGAATCAAGGCAGCGATTGGCGTAGGGCCTTCCATCGAATCAGGCAGCCAGACATGCAGCGGAAACTGGGCCGACTTGCCCATGGCGCCGATGAACAGGCAGATGCAGATCACGCTGATCAGCATCCAGTCGCTGCCACCAAAAGGATTCGGGAAACCGAGCTGGGCAATCTCGCCCGACTTGGCAAACACCTCGGTGTAGTTGAGCGTGCCGGCATAGGCCACGATCAGTCCAATGCCCAGGATGAAACCAAAGTCGCCGACCCGGTTGACCAGAAAGGCCTTCATGTTGGCGAAGATGGCCGTGGGCTTGTTGTACCAGAAGCCGATCAGCAGGTAGGACACCAGGCCGACGGCCTCCCAGCCGAAGAAAAGCTGCAGCAGGTTGTTGCTCATCACCAGCATCAGCATGGAGAAAGTGAACAGCGAAATGTAGGCGAAAAAGCGGTTGTAGCCTTCGTCTTCTTCCATGTAACCAATGGTGTAGATATGCACCATGAGCGACACAAACGTCACCACGCACATCATCATGGCCGTGAGGCCATCGACGAGGAAGCCGATTTCCATCTTCAGGCCGCCGACGACCATCCAGGTGTAAAGCGTTTCATTGAAGCGCGCACCGTCGAGCGCCACACTCTTGAGCGTCATGGCCGAGAGGATGAATGCCAGCAGCACGCCCGCAATGGTCAGCGTATGCGACAGCCGACGGCCTATCCAGTTGCCGCCAAAAGCGGTGCCAAAAATACCGGCCAGCAGCGCACCGGCCAGAGGCACCAGGGGAACGGCCAGCAAGGTGGCAGCGGAAAGGGTTTGACTCATTTTTTGGAGTCCTTGCGTTCGCGCAATGTCAGCGCAATGGCTGCAATGATGGCCACCAGCAGAATCACTGCCGCGATTGTAAGCAGATACAGGTACTCGGAATAGAGCAGCTTGCCTAGCTCTTTGGTGTTTGAAACCTGAGCGCCAATTTGCCCGGCTGCAGAACTAGCGATGGCTGATTTAGGAGGCTCCCGAAAACCACCCATCAGCACGTAGGACATTTCCAGCGCGATGATGGTACCCACGGTTCCCGCCAGCGGAAAATGCTTCCAGAAGCCCTTGCGCAGACTGTCGAGATTGATGTCCAGCAGCATCATGACAAAAAGAAACAGCACCATCACGGCCCCAACGTAGAGCACCAGCGTGATCGCCAGAAACTCGGCCTTGAGCAGAATCCAGATCGCCGAGGCCTGAAAAAATGCCAGCACAAGATACAGCGCTGCGTGCACAGGGTTGCGTGCAGTGATGACACGGAAAGCTGCAAACAACAGCACCGTAGCAAACACATAAAAAAGACCGGTTCTGACGTCCATGTTGTTGTGAATTCTTTCTTGAAGCTACTAGGAGTTTTTGGGGTCAGAGCCCAAATTCGCCGAGCCTACGGCTCGCCCGGAGGGCGCGGTGCGATGCACCGCAGCGAAATTGGTGTCTGACCCCAAAAACTCCACTTGGCATCCGCCGCAAGATTGGCAGCAAATTCAGTTTCGTAGCGGTCACCCACGGCCAGCCAGCCATATGTTGGCGTATTGTAGAGTGGGCTCGCGCGGGGCTCGCGCGGGCAACCTTCCAGCCGGTGGCCTGCGATCTCTTGAGTTTCCCCGCTTACCACTTACTGTTTTCTTACAACGATGCCCGGATCGAGTTGATGCACAGCGCCATCAGCGGCTCGGGCATGATGCCGAGGAACAGCATCGCCAGCCCGTTTGCGCTCATCAGCACGCGCACGTCGCCGCGCGGCATGATAGTGGCGGTGTCCACCGGCGCGTCGAAGTACATCAGCTTGACCAGCCGCAGATAGTAGAACGTACCGATCAGCGAGAACAGCACCGCGATCACGGCGAGCCAGACATAACCGGCGTTGATGACCGCTTGCAGCACCGCGAATTTGGCGTAGAAACCCACCGTCGGTGGCACTCCCGCCATGGAAAACATCAGCAGCAGCATCATGAACGCGTACCACGGGCTGCGCGCACTGAGTCCCTTGAAGTCTTCCAGATTTTCTGCCTCGAACCCGCTGCGCGAGAGCAACATGATCATGCCGAAAGACCCGAGGCTCATCAGGACATACACCACGACATAGAACATGCCTGCGCTGTAGCCGATGAGGTCTCCGGAAAGTATGCCGAGCAGCAGGAAGCCCATGTGGCCGATGGAGGAATACGCCAGCATCCGTTTCAGGTTGGTTTGGGCGATCGCTATGATGTTGCCGATGGCGAGCGAGAGCACCGCCATCACGATCAACATCTGCTGCCATTCCACGACCAGCTGCTCGGCGCCGAGACCCTGTACCAGCAGCCGCATGATGAAGGCAAACGCCGCGAGCTTGGGCGCCGAGCCGATGAACAGCGTCACCGCGGTCGGCGCGCCGTGATAGACATCCGGCACCCACATGTGGAAGGGCGCCGCGCCGAGCTTGAAGCCCAGGCCGGCGACGATGAACACCAGCGCGAACACCAGCACCAAGTCCTTACCGCTGCCCTCGGAGATGACCTGGGCGATCCGCGTGATCTCGAGCGTCCCGGTGGCGCCGTAGAGCATGGACATGCCGTAGAGCAGCATGCCGGAAGCGAGTGCGCCCAGCACGAAATACTTCATCGCCGCCTCGGTCGCCACCGGCGAATCGCGCCGCAGCGCCACCATCGCGTAGAGCGAGAGCGACATCAGCTCCAGCCCGAGATAGAGCGTGAGCAGGTGGTTGGCCGAGATCATCACCATCATGCCCAGCGTGGCGAACAGGACAAGCGTGAAGAATTCCCCGCGGAACATGCCGCGCACGGTGACGTAGGCGTGCGAGTACACCAGCATCACCATCACCGCTGCGTAAACCAGCAGCTTCAGCACGTCCGACATGAGGTCGTCCACGAACATGCCGCTGAAGGTGTAGACCGGCTCGGAGCTCGAGGTGATCCAGGTGATCGCCACGCAGCCGCCGAGCGCGAGCTGGGTCAGCGCGTAGGTGATGACGCGGTTGTCGTCGCTTACGAACAGATCCGCGATCAGGATCACGCACACCATCCCGAGCAGGAACAGCTCGGGATAGGCGGGCATAAGAGGGGTGATGTATTGCACGGTTCTATCTTCCTGCTACGGCGCCGCTGCGCCCACCTGCGCCAGCAGGTGATTCACGCTGACATGCATCACGGACAACCAGGGCCCGGGATACAGACCGATTGCGAAGACCAGCGCCACCAATGGAATGACGGCGGCCAGCTCTCTGATATTCAGATCGGCTAGAGGGGTCGACAGGGATTTTACAACCGGCCCGAAGAGCACCTGCTGAACGATCCGGAGCATATAGAACGCGGACAGGATCACTCCGAGGGTGGCCGCGGCCCCCAGCAGCAAATGCCACTCAAAGGCGCCCACCAGGACTAGAAACTCTCCGATAAAGCTATTCGTGCCTGGGAATCCAAACGAGGCAAAGGAGAAAATGATCCAGAGGCTCGCATAGATCGGCATCGGCTTCGAGATGCCGACGAAATCCTCAACCTGGCGACTGTGCGTTCGGTCATAAAACTGGCCGATCGCAAGGAACAACGCCCCGGTTACGATGCCGTGATTGACCATCTGGAGAATCGCCCCTTCCACCCCCTTGGAATTGAGCACGAAAATCCCCAGCGTTACAAAACCCATATGCGAGACCGACGAATAGGCAATGAGTTTCTTCAAGTCCGTCTGCGCCAAGGCCATGTAAGCCCCGTACAGGATTGCGACCACCGACAGCGTCAAGATGAACGGACTGAAAGTAAGCGACGCCTGAGGCACCATCGGCAGACAGAACCGAAGAAAGCCATACCCGCCCATCTTCAACAAAATGCCGGCCAAGATGATACTGCCTGCCGCGGGCGCCTCCACATGGGCGTCCGGCAGCCAGGTGTGAAGGGGAAACATGGGAATTTTGATCGCGAAAGCAATAAAAAAGGCCCAAAACACCCAGAACTGGACCGTGGCCGAATAGGACTGGCCCATCAGGCTCTGAATGTTGAAGGTATGCCCTCCCGCGAAATACAGGACGATGATCGCGACCAGCAGCAGCAGACTTCCCGCAAGCGTATAAAGGAAGAACTTGATCGCGGAATAGATCCGGTTCGGCCCGCCCCAGACGCCGATGATCAGGTACATCGGGATCAACATCGCCTCCCAGAAAACGAAGAACAGGATAAAATCCAGCGCCACAAAGGTACCGATCATGGCGGCCTCCATGACCAGGATGGCGATCATGAACTCCTTGACCCTGGAAGTAATCGCCGTCCAGGAGGCGAGGACACAGATCGGGCACAGCAGTGTGGTCAAGAGGACCAGCAGAATACTGATCCCGTCCACGCCCACGGCAAACTCGATATTGAAGGAGGGCGCCCAGGGGTAACGTTCCACAAACTGCATCTCGTGGGTGGCCGTATTAAAGGCGAAGAGGACGGCAACCGAGAGCAGAAAGTTCGCGACGCTCAGGCCCAAGGCGGACCACCTCACCCAGCGGTCATTGCCGCGCATAAAACCCAGGATGACCGCCCCGGCCAGCGGCAGGAAGATCAGGATGCTCAAGGCGTATTTCATTTTCTGCGCTCTAAAACAAGATCAAATACACCAGGAACACAGAAACGCCCACGACCATCGCCAGCGCGTAATGCTGGAGCTGGCCGCTCTGGATCCGCCGCATGCGCAGAGCGCAGGCATGCGTTACCGAAGCCGCGCCGTTCACGGCGCCATCAATGACGCGGCGTTCGAAAACCCATAACCATTGAACCAATCGCTCGGTCGGATTAAGGATCAGTGTGAGGTAGGCTTCGCTGAGGAGGGCATCGGCGCGAGCAATCGGATGGGCGGCCAGCCAGAGCAGGCCGCGCGCCCCCTTGCGGTAAAACCAGTCGGTGTCCAGGCTGATCTTCGGCTCCGGATCCAACTGCTTTAAGAGCAGCATGAATCCCAGGGCCGTGAACAGCAACACCTGCAACGTCCCCACCACTTTATGCGTCGTGTACGGCGCATAATCCACCGCATAGGGCAGCAGCGCATAGAGCGTCTGCGGCGCCACCCCGATCCCCACGCACAGCAACGCCGCCAGCCCCATCGCCCACAGCATATTCGCCGGCGGCTCACTCACGCGAATCCCCGAATCCTTGCCGAAAAAGACGTAATACGGCAGCTTGAGTCCGGTATGCAGAAACGTCCCCGCCGAGGCCAGCGACAGCATCAACCAGATCGTCGTCAGATGGCTCTCATGCGCCGCCGCCAGCACCATTGACTTGCTCACAAAACCGCTGAACAGGGGAAAGGCCGAGATGGAAAATCCCCCTATCATGTACAGAGTCAGCGTGATCGGCATGCTCCGATACAGCCCCCCCAGCTCAGTCAGCTTGCGCTTGCCGGTCATATGGATCACCGCCCCGGCCCCCATGAACAGCAAGCCCTTGTACAGGATATGCGCAAAGGCATGGGCCGATGCGCCGTTCAGCGCCAGCTCCGTCCCCATCCCCACCGCCGCCACCATGAACCCTACCTGGCTGATGATGTGATAGGCCAATAAGCGCCGGATGTCGTTCTCCAGCACGGCATACACCACCCCGTAGATCGCCATCACCGCGCCCAGCCAGACCAACTCCTCGGTCCCCGGAAATCCACGAATTAAGGTGTAGACCGCCGTCTTGGTCGTAAACGCGCTCAAGAAGACCGCCCCCGTCACAGTTGCCTCCGGATAGGCATCCGATAGCCACGCCGACAGCGGCGGCACCGCCGCATTCACTAAAAATCCGATCAGGATCAAAACCGGCCCGATGCCGTTAACCGCCGTCGGCTCAAACGCCGTGCTGCCCGTCACGACCAGCTGGATCACCACCCCGCCCAACAGACACACCCCGCCGAAGAGATGCATCAAGATATATCGAAACCCGGCGGCGAGCGACGCCGCATCGCGTTGCAGCCAGATCAAGAAGACGGAGGAGAAGACCATCACTTCCGAGAAAATAAAGACGCTAATGTAATCGCCGGTGAAAACGATCCCCAGCGCCCCGCCGACGTAGATCAATGCCGCCGCGGAGTGCCCCGTCTTGCCCTTCTCGTGCAGTCCATACACGAACCCGATAAACGCCATGAGGATAAAGATCACCCCAAACAGTCGGCTCAGGGCATCCACCCGGCCCAAGATCAGCTCTTGCCCCAAAAAGGCATAGACCCCATACACCCCGGGTGAGGCAACCAGAAGCGCGAGGCCCGCCAGCACCGGGATCAGCAGCAGATAGACCCCGCGAAAACGCCCCCTCACCCATGGCAGCAGCGCCGCTCCGAGAAAGAAAATCGCTGCCGGATGGAGAAAGAACCCCTCAGTCATAATAATTCTCGCGCTTCATCAATCCCGCATGCCCGACCAGCTTTGATACCACGATGATCAAGACACAAGAAATGAAGCCATATACCGCGCTAAATCCCGTCAGAGCCTCCCACCAAGACAGTCCTACCTTCTTCGGCAGCAGCAGATCCAACAGCACCAGAGCGACCAGCACGGCATAGAACAGCCACCGCGCAGTCGCACTGACTCGGATCGCTTCCACCCGCGCCACCCATTTCGGCGTTCCGCTCATCGAATCACCTGCTTCGCCAAGGTTAGAATGGGTTCGGAATACAGGCCCAGCATCACTGTCACCGCCGCCGTCAGCAGCAACGGCACGACCATCGTCCACGGTGCCTCCTGCCGCAGCGCGCTCTCGCCTCCCGCCGGGGCCTCAAAATAGGCCTTGTACAGGATCGGCAAAAAATAAGCCGCATTCAGCAGTGTGCTGCTCAATAACACAATTAATAGCATCGGCTGCTGCGCCTCAATCGAGCCCACTGCCAGCCACCACTTGCTGGTAAAGCCCGCCAGCGGCGGCACCCCGATCAGGCTCAAGGCCCCCACGGTAAATGCCCCCATGGTCCACGGCATGCGTCGCGCGAGCCCGCTCAACTCGCTCACCTGCGTCTTATGCGACGCGACATAGATCGCACCCGCACAGAAAAACAAGGTGATCTTCGCAAAGGCATGGACGGTGATCTGCATCACACTCCCCACCATTCCCGCCGGGGTCAGCAGCGCCACTCCCAGGATCACATACGACAACTGGCTCACCGTCGAGTAGGCCAAGCGCAATTTTAAATTGTCCTGCGTCAGCGCGATCACCGAGGCCAACAGGATCGTCGCCGAGACAAAGTAGGCCATCGGTATCCCCACCTGCAGCCGCCCCAGCAGATCCACCCCGAACACGTCCACCATCACCAGCACGACCGAGAACACACCCGCCTTCACCACCGCCACCGCATGCAACAAGGCGCTTACCGGCGTCGGCGCGACCATCGCCGTCGGCAACCAGTTGTGCAAGGGCATGATCGCCGCCTTCGTCAATCCCGCCATAAACAGTACAAAGATCAGCGTCAGCAGGACCGGATCCGCTCCCGCCGGAAACAGTCCTCCCGGCTTAAACTCCAAGGTTCCCGCCACCATGTAGGTCAACAACAGCGCCGCCAGCAAAAAGGTCTTCGATGTCCCCAGCAGATACACCATGTACTTGCGGCCCCCCGCAAAGGCCGCCGCCGTCTGATGATGGATCACCAACGGATAGGTCACAAAGGTCAACACCTCATAGAATAAAAACAGCGTGAACAGGCTCCCCGAAAACGCCACCCCCAACGCCGCCGACAGCGACAGCGCAAAGCAGGCAAAAAAGCGCGTCTGCGCATGCTCCTGCAATGTCCGCATGTAGCCCATCGTATAGACCGTCGTCACCATCCACAAGAACGACGCCACGCCGCCAAACAAGAGCCCCGGACCGTCCACCCGAAAACCAAGCGTCACACCCGGCAGCAACTCCACCGGCACCATCGACATCACCAGGATAAACTGCACCGCACCGGCTAATAGGCTGCCCCCCTCCCGCAGGTTCGGATGCCGACCCAAGGCCAACACCATCAAACCACCCACCGCCGCAACCACCACCGCCAACAACGGCACGATCGATACCACCGATTCCATCTCGCTCATGATGTCTCGTTACCCCTGCAGGCTGTCGAGTTCGTCGGCCTGGATCGTGCGCAAATTGCGGAACAGCGCGATCAGAATGGCCAGGCCGATGGCGGCTTCCGCCGCGGCAACCGTCAGGATGAAGAAAACGAAAATCTGTCCGGCCGGGTCGCCCAGGTAGTGCGAGAAGGCGATGAAGTTCGTGTTGACGGCCAGCAGTATCAGCTCGATGGACATCAACATGACGATCAGGTTTTTCCGGTTGAGGAAGATACCGACGACACCGATGACGAACAGCAGCGCTGCCAGCACCAGGTAATGCGACAGCGATATCAACCGCCCGCCCCTTCCTTTTTCACCGCCGGCATCGAAACCAGGCGCACCCGATCCTGGCGGCGCACCGCCACCTGGGTGGCCGGATCCTGATACTTGGTATCCTTGCGCCGGCGCAGGGTGAGGGTAATGGCAGCCACGATCGCCACCAGCAGGATCACACCGGCGATCTCGAACGGATAAACATAATCGGTATAGATCAGACGGCCCAATTCCTTGGTGTTGCTGTAGTCGGCGGCGGCAGGCGGCGGCGCGGGCATCTCCCCCAGGCCGAAATATCCTCCGCCCAGCACGATCGCCATGACCGCCACCATCACGCCGGCAACCACCAGCGACAGCGCCAGGTAATTCCAGTAGCCTTGCCGCAGCCGGTCAAGATTGATATCCAGCATCATCACCACGAACATGAACAGCACCATCACCGCGCCGACGTAGACCAGCACCAGCACGATGGCGAGGAACTCGGCCCTGAGCAGCAGCCAGATGCCGGCGGCGGTGAAGAACGCGAGCACCAGGTAGAGCGCCGCGTGCACCGGGTTGCGCGCGGTGATCACGCGCAATGCCGCGAACAGCAGGAGCGCCGCAAAGATGTAGAAGAGGAATAGGAAATTCAACCGCATGAGTCCAAGTATCTCACCGTATCGCGTCCTCAGAAAGCAGCACCGCAGCAAACACATAAAAAAGACCGGTTCTGGCGTCCATGTTGTTGTGAATTCTTTCTTGAAGCCACTAGAGGGCCATACCGTTTCAGCGGTACTTGGCATCCGCCGCAAGATTGGCAGCAATTTCAGTTTCGTAGCGGTCACCCACGGCCAGTAGCATTTCTTTTGTGAAATACAAATCGCCACGCTTTTCACCGTGATATTCCAAGATGCTGGTCTCGACAATAGCGTCCACTGGACAGGCCTCTTCGCACATGCCGCAAAAAATGCATTTGGTCAGATCGATGTCATAGCGAGTGGTGCGACGCGAGCCGTCTGCCCGCACTTCCGACTCGATGGTGATCGCCACGGCCGGACAAATCGCCTCGCACAGGTTGCAGGCAATACAGCGCTCTTCGCCATTTTCATAACGGCGCAGCGCATGGAGACCGCGAAAGCGCGGGCTCAGTGGCGTTTTTTCTTCAGGAAATTGAATCGTGATCTTGCGCTTGAACATGTACTTGCCGGTCAGGGCCATGCCCCTGAACAGCTCGGTGAGCATGAAGCTTGAAGCGAAATCTTTGATGGAGGCAACTGTAGACATGGCTTTTCCAGTTATTTCCAGATGTTGTAAGGGGTCTGCATCCAGGCCCCAACGACCACCAGCCAGACCAGGGTCACAGGAATAAATATCTTCCAGCCCAGGCGCATGATCTGGTCATAACGGTAGCGCGGGAAGGTGGCGCGCACCCAGAGGAACATCGTGACCACCACAAAGGTCTTGATGCCCAGCCAGATCCAGCCCGGAATAAAGCTCAAGGCCTCAACCGGCGGCAACCAGCCGCCAAGAAACAGCAGCACCGTCAGAATCGCCACCAGCCACATATTGGCGTACTCGGCCAGGAAAAACATGGCAAAAGACATGCCCGAATATTCGACCATGTGGCCGGCCACGATTTCGGACTCGCCCTCGACCGTGTCAAACGGATGACGGTTGGTTTCGGCAAGACCGGCGATGAAAAACACCACAAAAATCGGCAGCAGCGGCAACCAGTTCCAGGACAGGAAATTGAGGCCGTAACCGGCCGCGACGCCTTTGGCCTGGCCCATCACGATGTCGGTCATGTTCAGGCTGGCCGAAACCATCAGCACCACCACCAGGCAAAAGCCCATGGCGATCTCGTAGCTGACCATTTGCGCCGAAGCCCGCATGGCGCCCAGAAACGCGTATTTGGAATTCGAAGCCCAGCCGGCGATGATGACGCCGTACACCTCCATCGAGGTGATGGCCATCAGGAACAGCAGGCCGGCATTGATGTTGGCGAGCGCGATATCCGGACCGAACGGAATGACCGCCCAGGCAGCCAGCGCCGGCATGATGGTCATGATCGGGCCGAGCACAAACAGACCTTTGCTTGCCGCTGTGGGAATGATGATTTCTTTGGTCAGCAGCTTGAGCGCGTCGGCAATCGGTTGCAGCAAACCAAATGGCCCGACGCGATTCGGGCCAAGCCTGATTTGCGTAAAGCCAATCGCCTTACGCTCCCAGAGCGTCAGGTAGGCCACACAACCCATCAGCGGCAGCAACACGCACATAATTTTGATCAGCGCCCAGAGTACCGGCCACACCGTAGCGGGCCAGATGCCACCCATCAAGCCCTGACCGAAAGCGTGTATCGCGTCAATCATGCGGCCACCTCTTCGGCAGTTGCAGCTATGGCCGCTATGGCCGCTTTTGCCAGCGCATCACGCGCATCACGTGCATCTGCAGTCTGTTGCAGGGATGTCGCGCGCCGTACCAATCCATCAAGCTGGTAAATACTGGCGACTACAGGGGTCGAACCCGTAGCAGAGATTGTGATGGCCACCCTGCTTTGATTGCCCAGCCTGTCTGCTGCGACGTGCGAGGCATCACTACCCGCTATCTGCTTGAGCACATCTTGCGAAGACTCGAAGTCAAAGCCCGGCAAGCCAAGAAGATTAGCCAGAACGCGCAGAACTTTCCATGCAGGACGTGTATCACCCAGCGGTTTCACAACTGCATTAAAGCCCTGAATACGGCCTTCGGCATTGACGAAAGTACCAGGTGTTTCGGTAAACGGCGCAATCGGCAACAACACGTCGCTGAAATCCATGTTCGCCTTGAACGGGCTTAGCGTCACCACCATTTGCGCGGTGTTCAGCGCGGCCTTGGCGGCAGCGCCCGCTGCCGAATCAAACTCTGGCTCGTTGTTAAGCAGAATGACGGCCTTGAGTTTGCCATCCAGCATCTGGCCAGCATTAAGGCCCCTATCACCTGGCAAT
Organism: Polaromonas sp.; assembly: GCA_038902975.1. Lineage (GTDB taxonomy): Bacteria > Pseudomonadota > Gammaproteobacteria > Burkholderiales > Burkholderiaceae_C > Polaromonas. The sequence continues at coordinate 27,866 of JBCKMZ010000003.1, read as the reverse complement.
GCATTAGCAAGCTGCGCACCAACGGTATTGGCGGCTTCAGTCAGATAACCCACGCTGGCACCGGTTTGCTCACCAATCCAGTTGGCCAGTACCAGCAAGCTCGATGCGTTGGCATGATGCGCGGCAGCGTTACCCAGAAGAATGGCTTGGCGCTCGCCGCCCACCAGTGACTTTGAAATGGCTTTGGCGGTATCAGTAGCCTGACCAACAGCAGGAGCCGTAACGCCTTTGTCTGCCGCAATAGCCGCAGCAACATCGGCCAATGACTGCGCCCATGAACCAGAATGACCCAACATCACGTTGGCTATGGGCATAGCCCATGCCTCAGCCGTGGTCAATTCTGTTGTCGAATTAATCGTGCTTAGAGCGCATCCTTTGCGAACGGATTGGCGGATGCGCTGTGCAAACAGCGGGTGATCCTTGCGCAGATTTGAGCCGACGACCAGCACCCGCTGCAACTGCGACAGCGACGCGATGGAGGTGCCCAACCAGCGTACGGCCTGCGCGGGAACGAACTCGGCGTTGCGCAGCCGGTAATCAATGTTCTCGCTGCCGAGGCCGCGCATCAGTGACGCGGCAAGGTACAGCTCTTCAAGCGTGCTGTGCGGACTGACCAGGATACCTATGCTGGCGGCGCCATGGTCGGCCTTGATCTGCTTGAGACCATTGGCCACGTATTCAAGTGCGGTCTGCCAATTGACGGCTTTCCACTCGCCACCCTGCTTGAGCATGGGCCTCGTCAAGCGCTCGTCGCAATTCAGGGCTTCGTAAGAGAAACGGTCGCGGTCGGCAATCCAGCACTCGTTGACGTCTTCGTTTTCGAACGGCAACACACGCAACACCTTGTTGTTTTTGACCTGGACAATCAGGTTGGCACCGGTCGAATCATGCGGGCTGACCGACTTGCGGCGCGACAGCTCCCAGGTACGGGCGCTGTAGCGGAAAGGCTTGCTGGTCAGCGCACCGACGGGGCAGAGGTCGATCATGTTGCCCGAGAGTTCCGAGTCAATCGATTGACCGTTAACGGTTTCGATTTCAGCGTGCTCGCCGCGATGCGTCATGCCCAGCTCCATCACGCCGGCAATTTCCTGGCCGAAGCGCACGCAGCACGTGCAGTGGATGCAACGGTTCATCTCTTCCATCGAGACCAGCGGACCCGCGTCCTTGTGGAACACCACGCGCTTTTCTTCTTCATAACGTGACTTGCTGACACCATAACCCACGGCCAAGTCCTGCAGCTGGCACTCGCCGGCCTGATCGCAAATCGGACAGTCCAGCGGGTGGTTGATCAGCAAAAACTCCATCACCGATTTTTGCGCCTTGATCGCCTTGTCGCTCTTGGTGCGAACGATCATGCCCTGCGTCACGGGCGTGGCGCAGGCGGGCATGGGTTTGGGCATTTTTTCCACATCGACCAGGCACATGCGGCAGTTGGCCGCGATGCTGAGCTTCTTGTGATAGCAGAAATACGGAATGTAGATGTTCGCTTTTTCAGCGGCGTGCATCACCGTGCTGCCTTCGGCAACTTCCACTTTTTGGTCGTCGAGTTGAATTTCAACCATATGTTTTCTTTCCACAGTTCAGTCCTGCATTGCAGTCTGAATTGCGACTTGGAATGCTGCAGTTTGTGCCCTGGCTTGCGGTTTGATCATGGCCTCAAACTCATGGCCGAAATACTTGAGCATGGCGCGCACCGGCATGGCGGCAGCATCGCCCAGTGCGCAAATGGTGCGGCCCTGGATGTTGTCCGCCACCGAATTGAGCAGGTCCAGATCGTACTGGCGACCCTTTCCGTTGTGGATGCGGTCCACCACGCGCCACAACCAGCCCGTACCTTCGCGGCACGGCGTGCACTGGCCGCAGGATTCATGCATGTAAAAGTACGACAAGCGCTTGAGTGACTCAACCATGCAGCGGCTGTCGTCCATCACGATCACGCCACCAGAGCCGAGCAGGGAGCCGGCGTTGGCAATCGAGTCGTAGTCCATGGTGCACTCCATCATGATGGCGGCCGGCAGCACAGGTACCGAGGAGCCACCAGGAATGACGGCCTTGAGGGTGCGGCCTTCTTTGGCATTTTTCACGCCGCCCGCCAGCTCCAGCAACTTGGCAAACGGCGTGCCCATCGGGATTTCATAGTTACCGGGCCACTCGACATCGCCCGACACCGAATAAATTTTGGTGCCGCCGTTGTTGGGCTTGCCGCAGTCGAGGTAGGCCTGGCCGCCGTTGCGGATGAGCCAGGGCACGGCGGCGAAGGTTTCGGTGTTGTTGATGGTGGTGGGCTTGCCATACAAACCAAAACTGGCGGGAAACGGCGGCTTGAAGCGCGGCATACCTTTTTTGCCTTCCATAGACTCCAGCATGGCGGTCTCTTCACCGCAAATGTAGGCGCCAAAACCGTGCATCGCGTGGAGCTGGAAATTAAAGCTGCTGCCGAGAATGCCGTTGCCGATCAGGCCAGCGGCGCGCGCCTCGTCCAGCGCTTCTTCAAAGCGCTGGTAGATCGTGAAAATTTCCCCATGAATATAGTTGTAGCCCACGCTGATGCCCATCGCGTAGGCGGCAATCGCCATGCCCTCAATCACGGAATGCGGGTTGTACGCCAAGATGTCGCGGTCTTTGAAGGTGCCCGGTTCGGCTTCGTCCGAATTGCAAGCCAGGTATTTCTGACCCGGAAACTGGCGCGGCATGAAGCTCCACTTCAGGCCGGTCGGGAAACCGGCACCGCCGCGGCCGCGCAGAGCGCCCGTCTTGACCTCGGCAATCACCTGGTCTGGGGTTAAACCAGCGCCACCATTCTGAGCCAGAATTTTGCGCAGCGCCTGGTAGCCGCCGCGCGCTTCATAATCTTTCAGCCGCCAGTTGCTGCCATCAAGGCCTGCAAGAATTTGCGGATTGATGTGCCGACCGTGAAAACAGGTCTGCACGCCGGTAGCGGCAAATTGTGACAGCAGATTTTGCACAGAGTTTTTGGGGTCAGAGCCCAAATTCGCCGAGCCTGCGGCTCGCTCGGAGGATGCGGTGCGATGCACCGCAGCGAAATTGGTGTCTGACCCCAATAACTCTCTAGATGCGAGCGTCATGATGCTTGAGCCTCGGTCGATTTCAGACCATCGATGAGCTGGTCCAATTTTTCATTGCTCATGAAGCTGCACATCGTGAGGTCATTGACCAGCATCACCGGCGCATCGGCACAGGCTCCGAGGCACTCGGATTGCTGCAGGGTAAAAAGGCCATCGGCACTGGTCTCACCCATGACGATACCCAGTTTGTGCTCCAGATACTGCAGTGCCTTTGCGCCATCATGCAACTGGCACGGCAGGTTGGTACAGATATTGAATTTGTACTTGCCCACCGGCCGCTGGTTGAACATGTTGTAGAAAGTCGTGACTTCGTGTACCGCAATAGGTGCCATGCCCAAAAAGTCAGCCACAATTTTTTCGCTCTCGGCGCTGACAAAACCGTGTTCCTGCTGCTCGATCGTGAGACAGGCAATCACGGCCGACTGCTTCTGGTTGGCTGGATATTTGGCGACTTCGCGCTCAAAAAGCGCCCTGGTTTTTTCAGAAATGATGCGAGAAGTCATGTGGGCTCATGTGGATTCATGTGGATATGGGTCAAAATTTAGCGGTCAATTTCACCGAACACGATGTCCATGGTGCCGATGATGGCCACCGCGTCAGCAATCATGTGGCCCCGCGACATTTCGTCCATCGCCGCCAGATGCGAAAAGCCTGGTGGACGAATTTTCAGGCGGTAGGGCTTGTTCGCACCATCGCTGACGATGTAGATGCCGAACTCGCCTTTGGGATGTTCCACCGCAGCATAGGCCTCGCCTTCGGGCACATGAAAACCCTCGGTGAAGAGCTTGAAGTGATGGATCAGCTCTTCCATGTTGGTCTTCATGGATTCGCGATTCGGCGGAGCAACCTTGTGGTTGCTAGTGATCACCGGGCCGGGATTGACGCGCAGCCAGGCGATGCACTGCTGGATGATGCGATTCGACTGACGCATCTCCTCGATGCGGACCAGGTAGCGGTCGTAACAGTCGCCAGTTTTGCCTACCGGGATGTCGAAATCCATAAGCTCATACACTTCGTAGGGCTGCTGCTTGCGCAAATCCCAGGCAAAACCGGAACCCCTGAGCATCGGGCCGGTGAAGCCGAGGTTCAATGCGCGTTCGGGCGACACCACACCGACACCGACGGTGCGCTGCTTCCAGATGCGGTTGTCGGTGAGCAGAGTTTCATACTCATCCACATAGCCGGGAAACTTGTTGGTGAAGTCCTCAATGAAGTCCAGCAGCGAGCCCTGACGGTTTTCGTTCAGCGCTTCAATCGCCTTGGCGTTCTTGATCTTGCTGACCTTGTACTGCGGCATGCTGTCCGGCAGATCACGGTAAACGCCGCCAGGACGGTAATAGGCCGCGTGCATGCGCGCGCCCGACACCGCCTCGTACATGTCGAACAGCGCCTCGCGTTCGCGAAAGCAGTAAATCAGGATGTTCATCGCGCCGCAGTCAAGGCCGTGCGCACCCAGCCACAGCAGATGATTGAGCAGACGCGTGATTTCATCAAACATCACGCGGATGTACTGCGCACGGATGGGAACATCCACATCCAGCAACTTTTCGATGGCCAGACAGTAAGCATGCTCGTTGGACATCATCGACACATAGTCGAGGCGGTCCATATAGGGCAGAGTCTGGATATAGGTTTTGCTCTCGGCGAGTTTTTCGGTGGCGCGGTGCAGCAGGCCAATGTGCGGGTCGGCGCGCTGGATCACCTCGCCATCAAGCTCCAGCACCAGGCGCAACACGCCATGTGCAGCAGGGTGCTGTGGGCCAAAATTGAGCGTGTAGTTTTTGATTTCTGCCATGTGCTACCTAGAGTGGGGGCTCATTTTCCAGTGCCACCGTAGTTGTCTTCCCGAATAACGCGTGGCACGACCACACGATTCTCGATGGTTACTGGCTGGTAAATCACGCGCTTTTGTTCGGGGTCGTAACGCATTTCCACGTGGCCTGTCTGCGGAAAATCCTTGCGGAAAGGATGGCCGATAAAACCGTAATCAGTCAGAATGCGGCGCAGGTCGTTATGCCCTTGGAAGACGATGCCAAAAAGATCAAATGCTTCACGCTCAAACCAGTTGGCCGCATTCCACACACCATTGACCGAATCCACCACAGGAAAATCATCGTCAGCGCAAAACACCTTGAGACGAAGCCGCTGGTTCAGGCTGACAGACAGCAAATGCGTTGATACGCAGTAGCGCAAGCCATCGTACTGGCCGTCCTTGTATTCAGAATAATCAAGGCCGCACAAGTCCATCAGCTGCTCGAATTTGCAGCCTACAGCATCACGCAGCAACGTTGCGGCTGCAAGGTAGTCTGCGGCTGTAACAGTGAGCGTGACTTCGCCCAAGGCGATCTTCAGACTTTGAACTTTGTCGCCAAGTGCCGCATTGACCGCAGCACCAATTTGCTCTGTAGTTGCGGGCGTTGCAAGAGTGACCTGCATCAAACTCTCGCAATCGTGTTGGTACGGCGGATTTTTTGCTGCAACTGGATGATGCCGTATATCAGTGCTTCAGCGGTGGGCGGGCAGCCCGGCACATACACATCAACCGGTACGATACGGTCGCAACCGCGAACCACGGAATAGCTGTAGTGATAGTAGCCGCCGCCGTTGGCGCACGACCCCATAGAGATCACCCAGCGGGGTTCGGCCATCTGGTCGTAAACCTTGCGCAGCGCCGGGCCCATTTTGTTGCACAGCGTGCCAGCCACAATCATCAAATCCGACTGGCGCGGGCTGGGACGAAACAACATGCCGAAGCGGTCCAGGTCATACCGTGCCGCACCGGCGTGCATCATCTCCACCGCGCAGCAAGCCAGCCCGAACGTCATGGGCCACATCGAGCCGGTCTTGGCCCAGTTGACCACCGAGTCGTAACTCGTGGTCATAAAACCTTCGTTAAAAACACCTTCAAGTGACATACCCGTACCTTATTTTGTCAGCTGCTTGATGAGCTTTCGGCGAAAAATGTCGCAATATTGACAGGCCACTAGGGCGGGTCTACTCCCAGTCCAAAGCGCCTTTTTTCCACTCATAAACAAAACCCACGACCAGAATGCCCAGAAAAATCATCATGGCCCAGAAACCAACCGCACCGATCTCCTTGAGCACCACCGCCCACGGAAACAGGAAAGCAATTTCAAGGTCAAAAATAATGAACAGGATGGCGACCAGGTAGTAGCGCACATCAAACTTCATGCGAGCATCTTCGAAGGCCTCGAAGCCGCATTCGTAAGGGGAATTTTTTTCGCTGTCCGGCTTGTGCGGGCCGAGCAGGCGACCCAACACCTGCGGCACAACACCGACACCCACGCCGACCAGAATGAACAGAAGTACAGGAAGGTATTGGTCGAGGTTCATCGTGGACTCAGATTCTGCTCAGATTCTGCTTTTCAATTTGGTGCGGACGGCGAGACTCGAACTCGCACACCTTTCGGCACTACCCCCTCAAGATAGCGTGTCTACCAATTTCACCACGTCCGCGCTTAAAAATTCACTTCTTAAGGGTTTTTGGGGTCAGAGTCCAAATTCATCGTGCCTTTGGCACGCCCTCCGGGTGCGATGCTCTGCATCGCAATGAAATTGGCGTCTGACCCCAATAACCCTTGGCCCTCCAAACAACTTAAGAGTTTACCCTGCAATCTCGCCCTGCCCTCTAGCCAGGCGCTGCATAACAGCTTATTTCGTAGGGATTTGCCCGGCACCGAACGCAGGCGGCCCGGATGGTGCGGGCACTGCAGCGTTACCTGCGGCAGGAACAGTCGTTCCGGGAATTTGGGCTACACCGGAAGCTACAGGTGCCGGGATGGGCGCGGTCACGGCGACGCCTTCAAGAACGCTGGTGCCCGTGCGCGGTTGCGCATTGCCATAATAGGCCAGCAGCAAGGTGCAAGCAAAAAACACGGCAGCCAAAACGCCCGTGGTGCGCGACAAAAAGTTGGCGCTGCCACTGGCACCAAACAGGCTGCCCGAGCCGCCGCCACCGCCAAACGCCGCGCCCATATCAGCGCCTTTGCCATGCTGCACCAAGATCAGGCCAATCATGACGAGTGCCGTGAGCATTTGCACAGCCAGAACAACGGTCAAAATAGCATTCATATTTACTCCTAATTAGGGTTTTTGGGGTCAGAGTCCAAATTCATCGTGAGTTATTGGCGTCTGACCCCAATAACCCTTGGGCTGCAGCAATAATTGTTAAAAAATCTGCGGCTTTGAGCGAGGCACCGCCGATCAAACCGCCATCAATATCGGGCTGGGCCAGAAGCGTTGCCGCATTGGCCGCATTCATACTGCCGCCGTACAAAATTTTCACACGCTCGGCCTTGTCGGTTGCCGCTTTCAGTTGCGTGCGCAGCACCGCATGCACCGCTTGCGCCTCTTCGGGCGAGGCGGTTTTGCCTGTGCCAATAGCCCAGACGGGCTCATACGCCACCACGATCTCGCTGATGCAATGACCGTTGGTGTGAATCACGGCGGCCAGTTGGCGTTTGACAACTTCTTCGGTGTGCCCAGCTTCACGCTCGGCCAGCGTTTCACCCACACACACGATGGGTGTGATACCAGCGGCCAAAGCGGCCTTGGCTTTGTCAGCTACCAATTGATCTGTTTCAAAATGGTATTGGCGGCGCTCTGAATGGCCGACGATGGCGTAACGGCAGCCAAAGTCTTTGAGCATGGCCGCGCTGACTTCGCCGGTGAATGCGCCCGCCTCTTTGCTAGACACATCTTGCGCGCCCAAATCAATAGCGGCCCCCTTTGACGTATGAATCAAAGCTTGCACTTGCGCAAAATAGGCGGCAGGTACACAAACAGCTACGTCACAAGCAGGCTTGCCTAAGCCAGCAGCCAAGGCCGCCAGCAGTGCCTCATTGGCCGCAAGGCTGCCATTCATCTTCCAGTTTCCAGCAATTAATTTTCTCATGGTGCGGGTGCCTGCCAGGTCAAAACGATTTTGCCGATGTGCAGATTCGACTCCATCAGCTCGTGTGCTTTGGCAGCATCACTGGCGGCAAACGTGCTATGAATCACCGGCTTGATGGCACCACTGGCAATCAGGGGCCAAACTTTTTCCCGCAAGGCCGTGGCAATCGCTGCTTTGAACTCCAGAGAACGCGGGCGCAGGGTTGAACCCGTGATGGTCAGGCGCTTGCGCAGCACCAGACCAGCATTGAACTCAGCTTTAGTGCCACCCTGTACTGCAATGATGACCATCCGCCCGTCTTCTGCAAGGCATCCAACTTCACGGGCTACATAGCTGCCAGCGACTATATCCAGAATGACGTTAACGCCTTTACCGTCGGTGATTTTCTTGATCGCCTCAGCAAAGTCGGTGGTTTTGTAATTGATCGCATGGTCTGCACCGAGCGACAAACAGGCCTGACATTTTTCATCACTGCCAGCCGTCACGACAACGCTTGCGCCCAAGGCTTTCGCCATCTGGATGGCCGCAACACCAATGCCGCTGGAGCCACCCTGAATCAATAAACTCTCGCCTTTTTTAAGCGAAGCACGTTCAAACACGTTGCTCCAGACCGTGAAAAAAGTTTCTGGCAGCGAGGCTGCTTCAACATCGCTGAGTCCGCCCGGCACTGGCAAGCACTGTCCGACCGGTGCCACACAAAGCTCTGCATAACCACCACCGGCAACCAGCGCACAAACACGATCACCGACTTTAAAGCCCGCCATCGCCATCGCTTTTTCATCACCCGACAAAATCACGCCCGCCACCTCAAGACCCGGAATGTCCGAAGCCCCCGGTGGCACGGGGTAGTTGCCGGTGCGCTGCAAAACGTCAGGCCGGTTGATGCCGCTGGCAGCGACGCGAATCAATACCTCGCCCGCGCCCGCCACGGGCGATGGACGCTCGCAGAGTTGCAGCACGCTGGGCGCGCCGAAAGAGGTGATTTCAATGGCTTTCATGATTTCCAGACGGTTTGGAGCAATTTATGCCGAACGATCCAGCAAAACTTTCATCGACAGCTTGACGCGGCCTTTTTCGTCGGTTTCCATCACCTTGACTTTGACGATCTGGCCTTCTTTGAGATAGTCAGAAACCCGCTCAACGCGCTCATGGGCAATCTGGCTTATGTGCAGCAGACCGTCCTTGCCGGGCAGCAAATTAATCAGCGCACCGAAATCCAAAATCTTGGTGACCGGGCCTTCATAGACCTTGCCGATTTCAACTTCAGCCGTGATCTCGGTGATGCGGCGCTTGGCTTCATCGGCCTTGGCACTGTCGTTCGAGGCGATGGTGATGGTACCGTCTTCTGCAATGTTGATCTGGGTGCCGGTTTCTTCGGTCAGCGCGCGAATCACCGCGCCGCCCTTGCCAATCACGTCACGGATCTTGTCAGGATTGATTTTCATCACATACAGGCGCGGCGCAAAGTCAGACACTTCTGCTTTGGCTTCGCCCATGGCTTCCTGCATCTTGCCGAGGATGTGCATACGGGCTTCCTTGGCCTGGGCCAATGCAACCTGCATGATCTCTTTGGTGATGCCCTGGATCTTGATGTCCATTTGCAACGCAGTGATGCCGTTGGTGGTACCCGCCACCTTGAAGTCCATATCGCCCAAGTGATCTTCATCACCCAAAATGTCGGTCAGCACGGCAAAGCGGTTGCCGTCCTTGATAAGGCCCATGGCGATACCGGCCACGTGCGCTTTCATGGGTACGCCAGCGTCCATCAGGCTCAGACAGCCGCCGCAGACCGAGGCCATCGACGACGAGCCGTTGGACTCGGTGATCTCGCTGACCACACGCATGGTGTATGGAAACTCTTCCTTGCTTGGCAGCACGGCAATCAGCGCGCGCTTGGCCAGACGGCCATGACCGATCTCGCGGCGCTTTGGCGAACCAACACGGCCGGTTTCGCCAGTGGCAAACGGAGGCATGTTGTAGTGCAGCATGAAGCGGTCTTCGTAGTCACCGCTCAGGGCATCAATACGCTGCGCGTCACGCTCGGTGCCCAGCGTGGTCACCACCAGCGCCTGGGTTTCGCCACGCGTGAACAGAGTTGAACCATGGGTGCGTGGCAGCACGCTGGTACGGATTTCAATCGCCCGCACGGTGCGCGTGTCGCGGCCGTCGATGCGCGGCTCACCGGCCAATATCTGGCTGCGAACAATTTTGGCTTCGATGTCGAACAGCATGCCTTCAACAGCGACGCCATCAAACGCTGTGCCGTCGGCCTTGAGCGCGGCCATCACCTCGGAAGTGACGACGCGGCAAGCTTGTGTGCGAGCCTGTTTGGCGCGAATTTGGTAAGCCGCTTGCAGCTTGGCACCAGCGAGTTCACCGACTTTGGCGATCAGCGGCAGGTCTTTGGCCGGGGCCTTCCAGTCCCAGACTGGTTTGCCGGCATCACGAACCAGTTCGTGAATCGCATTGATGGCGATGTTGCCCTGCTCGTGACCAAACACGATGGCGGCCAGCATGATTTCTTCAGACAGTTGCTTGGCTTCGGACTCGACCATCAGCACAGCCGTTTCGGTACCCGCAACCACCAGGTCCATAGTGGAATTGATGAGCTGGGTTTTGCCGGGATTCAGCACGTACTGGCCGTCGATATAGGCCACACGGGCGGCACCGATCGGGCCATTGAATGGAATGCCGGAAATGGCCAGAGCCGCGCTCGATGCGATCAGCGCAGGGATGTCGCCTTCGACTTCAGGGTTGAGCGACAGCACATGGATGACGACCTGCACTTCATTGAAGAAGCCTTCAGGAAACAGTGGGCGAATCGGGCGATCGATCAGGCGCGAGGTGAGGATTTCAAACTCGCTGGGGCGGCCTTCACGCTTGAAAAAACTGCCGGGAATGCGGCCTGCAGCATAGGTTTTTTCGAGGTAATCAACCGTCAGGGGAAAGAAGTCCTGGCCGGGCTTGGCGTCAAGCTTGGCAACGACAGTCGCCAGCACCACGGTGCCGTCCATGTCGAGCAGCACAGCGCCGCCAGCCTGACGCGCGATTTCACCGGTTTCCATCGTGACCTTGTGCTGGCCCCACTGGAAGGTTTTGGTAACTTTATTGAAAATGCTCATGTTCTTTTCTCCATTAAATACGTGCACTTGAGGCAGTGCAGAAGGCCTGAAGTAAAAAGCGCCTGAGCTAGTCAACTAACTCAGGCGCTTGTCTTTTGGTTTATAGATTACTTACGCAGGCCAAGCTTGGCGATCAGCGCGGTGTAGCGGGCAGCGTCCCTGGACTTCAGGTAGTCCAGCAGCTTGCGGCGGCGGCTGACCATGCGCAGCAGGCCACGGCGACCGTGGTGATCTTTGGCATGGGTTTTGAAATGGGGCATCAGTTCATTGATGCGGCCAGTCAGCAGGGCCACTTGAACTTCTGGGCTGCCGGTGTCGCCAGCGGTTCTGGCGTTGTCCTTGACAAGGTCCGCCTTGATTGATTTTGCGATCATGATTTTTCCTTTGACTTGCGAGCGATGCAGCTTTCCCACTGTGGGAGTTGGCCGCTGTCGTCGTGTGCGCCGCCTGTTGGCGACACTGCTGTAGCCAACAAGACACAGCGTCTTTTTTGGCACAGCTTTGGATTATAGCCCAGACATACGGGACGCTCAGGCCCCCTCACCGACTATCCTCTGCGCTGGTGAGCAACGGTGCATTCGACAAATTCCTCAATACCGAGACCACTTCTAGACCAGCTTCACACCGGTCTTGGCCTGTAGTGATTCCTTCGTCACACCGGGTGCCAGCTCGACCACCTTGAGCCCCTCGGGTGTCACATCCATCACGGCCAGGTCGGTGATGATGCGGTCTACTACAGCCACACCCGTGAGCGGCAAGGTGCATTGCGGCAAAATTTTCAGGTCTTCAGTGCCGTCCTTCTTTTTGGCGACGTGCTCCATCAAAACAATCACGCGCTTCACGCCCGCGACCAAATCCATAGCGCCGCCCATGCCCTTGACCATCTTGCCGGGAATCATCCAGTTGGCCAGATCACCTTTTTCGCTGACCTGCATGGCACCCAGAATGCTCAGATTGATTTTGCCGGCGCGGATCATGCCGAACGATTGGTCAGAGCCAAAAATTGACGATCCCTTGATGGTGGTGACGGTTTGCTTGCCTGCGTTAATCAGGTCTGCATCTACTTCGTCTTCAGTCGGAAAGGGACCAATGCCCAGCATGCCGTTTTCTGATTGCAGCCACACCTCAATGTCAGGGCTGACGTGGTTGGCCACCAGCGTCGGAATGCCGATGCCAAGGTTGACGTAAAAACCGTCCTGTAGTTCTTGCGCAGCGCGGGCTGCCATTTGGTCTTGTGTCCAGGCCATGATTTACATCCCTACTTTCTCGGTTATTTTCTCTGTAATGACTCGCTTCTCGATACGCTTTTCAGGATTCGGGTTGCACACAATACGGTGTACATAAATGCCCGGCAAGTGAACCTGATCCGGCTCCATCGCCCCTAGCTCAACCACCTCTTCAACCTCAACAATACAAATCTTGCCAGCCATCGCCACAGCCGGGTTGAAGTTGCGCGCCGTCAGGCGAAACTGCAGGTTGCCCGACTGGTCAGCGCGCCAGGCCTTGACCAGTGACACATCAGGCACCAAGGCACGCTCCATCACATAGGTCTCGCCGTCAAACTCGCGCAGCTCTTTGCCCTCGGCAATCATGGTGCCGACGCCCGTCTTGGTAAAAAAGGCCGGAATGCCAGAGCCGCCTGCGCGCAGCTTTTCAGCCAGCGTGCCCTGCGGCGTGAACTCAAGCTCCAGCTCGCCTGCGAGGTACTGGCGCTCAAACTCCTTGTTCTCGCCGACGTAACTGGAAATCATTTTTTTGATCTGCCGTGTGTCGAGCAGCTTGCCGAGGCCAAAGCCATCAACACCGGCGTTGTTTGAAATGACGGTGAGGTTTTTGACCTGGCTGTCACGCAGCGCGTCAATCAGTGCCTCGGGAATACCGCAAAGGCCAAAACCGCCAACAGCGATCAACTGGCCGTCACTGACAACACCTTTGAGTGCCTCAGCAGCAGAGGGATAAAGTTTCTTCACAAAAAGTCTCCTTGTCAGGAGGGATCGGGCTCGTGCCGGATCGATTCACGCGCACGGTGCTTGCGCAGTTTGTCCAGGGTATGTTCGAGCAGGCGCTTGAGCTTGTCACTGGCGCCGCGGAAAGCTTCGTCCTGGCTGGACGCATGGTGATTGACTGCCAGCGGGTCATGATGCGCCAGCCTTGCCTCGATCATGCAGCGCTTGTGGTCTGTACTGATTTTGTCGCTGTTCTCGTCGCTCATATGCACTTCAATGCAGGTAATGTCGTCTTTAAAGCGGCTCAGCGATGCATTGAGTTCCGTGCTGGCCCAGCGCTCGAACGATTCACCGGTATGGATGGTGTGGTTGGAGTTGACTTGAATTTGCATATGGCTTTTCCTTTCGGGAACTGCAGCGCTTGTGCCAGAAGAGGCGCTGCCATGAAGCCGCCGGAAGTGGTGGCTGGATATTTCATTGTGCGCCATGCCGAACCGAGGGGTTCGCAGCCATTGCCGCAGCATGCCGAGGTAGCGCCGGTGAACCGTGGTTGCGCTGGAGGCCAAGTCTAATTGGAGTCTGACCCCAATTCTTCTGCAACCCCAATTCTTCTGTTGACTTATTTCAAGCAGGCTGGTTAAATTGCAACGTTTATGCCAATTTTGGCATGAGCTGATCCAGTCAATGCTTCATTCACTTCAACAGAGTCAAACCATGAAAACCTTCAAAAACCTCATTTCTTCCTGCCTGATTGTCTGCGTTACCGTGGCTGGTTTTCCCCTGACGGCGCAAGCCAGCATCATTGCCACCGATGAAGTTGTATCGATGGGCGCAGCTGCGTCAAACCGCGATGCGGTCAGCGGTTTTCTGGCCCGCGATGATGTTCGCCAAGCCATCATGGCGCAGGGCGTCAGCCCGCAAGCAGCGCAGGAGCGGGTCAAGGCCATGTCAGATGTGGAGGTTGCACAACTAGCCGGGCGCATTCACCAAGCCCCCGCTGGTGGCAATGTTATTGGTGTTATTTTCACTGTATTTGTCGTCCTGCTCGTCACCGACATCATGGGCTTGACCAAGGTGTTTCCGTTTACCAAATCGATTCGATGATCGGCTGGCCAACTTGCCTGCGAGCCCCCGTTGTTACGGGGGTTTTTGTTTTGGCAGCGCTGCTGGCCGGCTGCGCGACGCCGCAAGTGGCCACGCTGGATGCACGTTGGCCGGCTGACCTGCCGGCGCGAATGGAACTCAGCGGTGTGCCTTTTTATCCGCAGGAAGACTATGAGTGCGGGCCCGCCGCCCTGGCCATGGTGGCGGGTGCGGCGGGTGTTCAAGTCCTGCCTGAGGCACTGGTCGAGCAGGTCTATTTGCCGGGACGCGAGGGATCGCTGCAACTTGAGATGCTGATCACCACCCGCCGCCAGGGTCTGGTGGCCTATCCCTTGAGCCCGCACCTAGAGGCCGTGCTGCGGGAGGTGGCGGCGGGCCATCCGGTCGTGGTGTTTCAAAATCTGTCGTTCTCGTGGTACCCGGTGTGGCATTACGCAGTGGTGATCGGGTTCGACCGGGCGCGCAACACGCTGGTGCTGCACTCCGGTCGCACCGAGCGCATGGAGATGTCCCTGTATGCGTTTGAGCGAACTTGGGCGCGGGCGCAGTATTGGTCCATGGTAGCGCTGGTGCCGGCGCGTCTGCCCGCAACGGCGGACCCCAACACTTACGCTGCCTCGGTGGCGGCGCTGGAGCGCATCAACCCCGCAGCAGCCCAGACCGCCTACGCCTCGGCCCTTCATCGGTGGTCGAATGATCGCGCAGCCCTGCTGGGGGCGGGCAACACAGCCTATGCCCTGGGCCAGCGGGACGCGGCCGCAGGTGCTTACCGCGTGGCGGTTCGCATGCACCCGGACTTCGCGGAGGCCTGGAACAACCTAGCGCAAGTGCTGCTGGAGCTGGGTCAGCAGCCAGAAGCCTCGCAGGCCATTGCCAAGGCGGTGGCGCTGGGTGGTGTCCGTTTGCCGCGGTACCAGGAGCTTCAGCTCAAGATAAACAAGACATAGGGATGTAGATACGTACGTGACAAGCTATCAAATAAATAGCGCTCTAAAACAAAATCACAACCGCCCGCGCCTCCATGCTCAGACCTTGCCCCACCGGCCCCAGCTTCTCGGCGGTTTTGGCTTTAACGTTCACGCGGCCCACATCAAGCCTCAGGGCCAGTGCAATTTTTTCGCGCATCGCGGGTATGTGAGTTGCCAGCTTTGGTGCCTGTGCGATCACGGTGCTGTCGATATTGCCAATGCGCAAACCCCGCTCAGTCAGCAGGCGTGCCGTTTCAAGCAGCAAGGCCATCGAGTCAGCACCCTTGAAACGCGCATCGGTGTCCGGGAAGTGCTTGCCAATATCACCCAGCCCGGCAGCGCCCAGCAGCGCATCAATGATGGCGTGCAGCAGCACATCGGCATCCGAGTGGCCGAGTAAACCCATCGTGTGCGGCACCTCAACGCCGCCAAGAATGAGCTTGCGGCCAGGCACCAGCGCATGGCTGTCCCAGCCTTCACCAATACGAATGTTCGGAAAATCAGGCGTAGTCATCAACGGTGTTCCTTCTTGTCATTCCGTTTCTACATCATTTCTAGATTAGACGCGAAACCGCAGGCAGTGCTGTAGCACGGCAAGGCAAAGCAACGACATCTAGGGATGATTTAGAGATGGAATCAGTAGCAGCTCGGCTCGCCAGCACAGCCTCGGCCAGCGCAAAGTCTTCCGGATAAGTGACCTTGAAGTTCTGCGCGCTGCTAGGGACCAGCAGCGGCTTCAAACCCATCGCCTCGATGGCGCTAGCCTCATCAGTCACCGCACGGCCGTCTCTTTCAGCGGCTTCCAGTGCGGCTATCAAAGCGCCTATGCGAAACATCTGCGGTGTTTGCGCCAGCCATTTGTCACTGCGGTCTATGGTCGCTGAAACACGGCCGCCTAAAGCCTGCTTGAGTGTATCTAGCAGGGGCTGCGCCAGCAAACCACCTACAGCGTCGCCCTTGCAGGCATCCACCAGCGACATGATCTGTTCAGGGGTTATAAGGCAACGCGCCGCGTCATGCACCAGCACCCAGTCCCCTGGACTGGCAACCGTGAGCATGGCCTTCAATCCATTGAGCACAGAAGCTGCCCGCGTAGCGCCACCGCCTTTGAGCAGTACCTCAGAGCCCGCACCATAGCCGGGGCAAGCGTTTAAAAAACCATCATCGTCAGGGGACACCACCACCCACAGCCCGGAAACCACCTTGCCCAGCGACTGAAAAGCACTCAATGTATGGGCCACCATAGCTTGCCCGTGCAAAGTCTGGTATTGCTTGGGGCCTGCGCTCCCAGCGCGGCTACCGTTGCCGGCACAGGGAATCAGGGTAAATATTCGGGGTTTGTCAGTCACTGTCGTCATAACTTCATCATAGATTCTAAAATAGAGGGGTTTTCTGCGGATTTTTTCACTTGTTTGTTCATGCAACTTCCTAAACTGGTATCTGGCAAACGCCACACCCTGCCCCAGCCTGTCGGATCAGCCGACGCATTACTGATCGCCCAGCTAGGCCTCAGAGAAAAAGCCGCTGGCAAGCTGACAGCCATCTTCACATCGGACGCAGCCACGGCGCAGCGCCTGCTCGATGAGCTGGCCTTTTTCGGGCCGGATTTGCGCTGCGCGCTGTT
This sequence comes from Polaromonas sp., assembly GCA_038902975.1. Classification (GTDB taxonomy): domain Bacteria; phylum Pseudomonadota; class Gammaproteobacteria; order Burkholderiales; family Burkholderiaceae_C; genus Polaromonas. Next base: position 11,101 of record JBCKMZ010000003.1, on the reverse strand, counting down.
CCCCGATTGGGAAACGCTGCCTTACGACACCTTCTCGCCGCACCAAGATTTAATCAGCGAGCGCCTGGCCACGCTGTGGCGCATTCAGCAGCGTAGCAAAGACAGCGGCGCAGATGTTGTCATCGTGCCGGCCACTACGGCGCTCTACCGCTTGGCCCCGCCCAGCTTTCTGGCGGGCTACACCTTTGAATTCAAGGTCAAGCAAAAGCTCGATGAAGCGCGCCTCAAGGCGCAGCTCACGCTGGCGGGCTACAGCCACGTCACGCAGGTCGTCAGCCCCGGCGAATACGCGGTGCGCGGCGGGCTGATTGACCTCTTCCCGATGGGCAGCCTGGTGCCGTATCGGGTTGATTTGTTTGACGACGAGATCGACAGCATACGCACCTTCGATCCCGACAGCCAGCGCAGCCTGTACCCGGTGCCCGAAGTACGTCTGCTGCCGGGCCGCGAGTTTCCGATGGACGACGAGGCGCGCACGCGCTTTCGCAAGCGCTGGCGCGAGCTGCTTGAAGGCGACCCGACCAAAAGCCGCATTTACAAAGACATCGGCAATGGCGTGGCGACGGCTGGCATCGAGTACTACCTGCCGCTATTTTTTGAAGAAACGGCAACGGTTTTTGACTATCTTGGAGGCGATGCCACCCTGGTGTTGCATGGCGACCTGGAGCCCGCCTTTCAGCGCTTCTGGCAAGACACCAAAGACCGCTACCGCTTGGTGCGCGATGCACCAGACCGCCCGGCACTGCCGCCCGAGTCGCTGTTTTTAAGTGCCGAGCAGTTTTATTCTTTAACGAATCACTATGCGCAGTTGGCGTTTCGTGCATCGATTGAAGACGTGCTTGACAACGCGCAGTTCCAGAAGCTGGGTGAAATGGCCGTCGTGCGCGGTGCTGAAGACCCGCTGGTCAAACTTAAAGGCCACATCCGCAATACCCAGCAGCGCGTGTTGATTCTTGCCGAAAGCGATGGCAGGCGCGAAAGCCTGCTGGATTTTTTGCGTGCCAGCGGCGTTAGCCCACCGGCATTTGATTCGCTAGAAGATTTTCAAACCAGCACTGAAAAACTCGGCATAGCCACCGCCGCGCTTGACGTGGGCTTTAGCTGGCTGGATGACGTGGGTGACGCTAAAGGCGGCATTGACTTCATCACCGAGACCGAGCTGTTCGCAGCAGACACCACCCTACGCCGTCGCCATAAAAAGCAGGAGCAGGTCAGCGACGTTGAAGCGCTGATCAAAGACCTGTCAGAGCTCAACATTGGCGACCCGGTGGTTCACAGCGCCCACGGCATAGGCCGCTACAAAGGCCTTGTCAATATGGACCTGGGTCTGGGGCAAGACGGCTCACCTTCGGTTCAGGAATTCCTACATCTGCAATACGCCGACGATGCTACGCTGTACGTGCCGGTCAGCCAGTTGCAGCAAATCAGTCGCTACACCGGCGTCAGTGCTGACGAAGCGCCGCTGCACCGCTTAGGCGGCAGCCAGTGGGAAAAAGCCAAGCGCAAAGCTGCCGAGCAGGTACGCGACTCGGCTGCCGAACTGCTCAACATCTATGCACGCCGCGCCTTGCGTGAGGGTCATGCCTTCCGCTATTCACCCGGCGACTACGAAGCCTTTGCCAACGACTTTGGCTTTGAAGAAACCGCCGACCAGCGCGCCGCCATTCATGCGGTGATTCAGGACATGATCTCGCCGCGCCCGATGGACAGGCTGGTCTGCGGCGACGTAGGCTTTGGCAAAACCGAAGTCGCTTTGCGCGCAGCCTTTATCGCCATCACAGGCGGTAAACAGGTCGCCCTGCTGGCACCCACCACGCTGCTCGCCGAGCAGCACTACCAGACGCTAATAGACCGCTTTGCCAAGTGGCCCGTCAAAGTGGCAGAGATGAGCCGCTTCAGAACGGCTAAGGAAATCACCGCCGCCATCAAAGGCCTGGCTGATGGCACGATAGACATCGTGGTCGGTACGCACAAGTTGCTAAGTGCCGACGTGAAGTTTGAGCGCCTGGGCCTGCTCATCATTGACGAAGAACACCGCTTCGGCGTGCGCCACAAGGAGGTGATGAAAGCCATGCGCGCCGAGGTCGATGTGCTGACCCTGACCGCCACGCCGATTCCCCGCACGCTGGGCATGGCGCTTGAAGGCTTGCGCGATTTAAGCGTGATTGCCACCGCCCCACAGCGCCGCCTGGCTATCAAGACCTTTGTGCGCAGCGAGAGCAACGGCGTGATCCGCGAGGCCGTGCTGCGCGAACTCAAGCGTGGCGGCCAGGTTTACTTTTTGCACAACGAAGTCGACACCATTCAAAATCGCCGCGAAAAACTCGAAGCACTGTTGCCCGAAGCGCGTATCGCCGTAGCCCACGGCCAGATGCCCGAGCGCGAGCTTGAAAAAGTCATGAAAGATTTTGTCGCCCAGCGCTACAACCTGCTGCTGTGCTCAACGATTATTGAAACCGGTATTGACGTGCCAACGGCCAACACCATCGTCATGTCCAGGGCCGAAAAATTTGGCCTGGCGCAGTTACACCAGTTGCGCGGCAGAGTTGGCCGCAGCCACCACCAAGCCTATGCCTACCTGATGGTGCCCGACATTGAAGGTCTGAGCAAACAGGCCAGCCAGCGCTTAGAGGCCATTCAGCAGATGGAAGAACTGGGCTCGGGCTTTTACCTCGCCATGCATGACCTGGAGATACGCGGTACCGGCGAGGTGCTGGGTGAAAACCAGTCCGGCAACATGATGGAAATCGGTTTTCAGCTTTACAACGAAATGCTCGCTGAGGCCGTGCGCTGCCTGAAAGCCGGCATTGAGCCCGACCTCTTGAGTCCGCTCACCGTCACCACCGACATCAACCTGCATTCCCCGGCCCTGCTGCCCAGCGACTATTGCGGCGACGTGCATTTGCGCTTAAGTTTTTACAAAAAGCTGGCCACCGCCAAAACCACGGATCAGATAGATGCGCTGCTGGAAGAGCTGGTAGACCGCTTCGGCAAAATGCCGCCACCAGCCCAAACGCTGATAGACGTACATCGCCTGCGCGTCATCGCCCGGGCCTACGGTGTCGTCAAGGTCGATGCCGCGCCCGACCTTATCAGCATCACCTTCAGAAAAGACCCGCCGATTGATTCCATGGCCATCATGCATTTGATTCAAAAAAATCGGCACATCAAACTGGCCGGCAACGACAAGCTGCGGATTGAACGAGCCCTGCCAGAAGCCAAAGACCGGGCGCAGATGGTGCGGGATGTTTTGAAGAGTTTGGGGGTGCCGATGGTAACGGAAAAATCGTTGGCATAGGCTGCGACATATGCCACAATGGACACTTGATAAATAGTGTTAGGAGGTGTGCCATGCTTACTACCCCAATCCCCGACCTTCCCGTGCCGGCAGAGCCTTATTCCCCCGCTAACGCCATCGAATCAGAGTTGGCCCCGCGCCATGTGCGTCTGTTTCGCAATGGTGCTAACCAAGCGGTGCGCATTCCGCGCGAATTCGAGTTACCCGGTCGGGATGCGATCATGCGCAAAGAGGGTGAACGCCTCATCATCGAACCCGAACCAAAGACCGCACTCACACTGGCTGAATTGATGAAAGATTGGGAACCGATCGAGGAAGAGTTTCCCAATGTAGACGAAGGTCTTCTGCCACTGGACGACATTGTTTTATGACAGAGCCGACGCTTTGGCTGCTAGACACGAACATCATTTCTTACTCGCTCCGCAACCCGAGAAGCGAAGTCACCCAAAAAATTCAACGCCTGTCGGCACAAATGCCGAACCCACTGTGTACCAGCGTCATCGTCCAATGTGAGTTGTGGTTTGGTGCCCGTAAAAGTGGCTCGCAATCTCTGCCTAACAAGATCGAAACCATGCTGCGTTTCATCGTGCCACGTCCTTTGGATCACGCGGTGGTTGAGGCATATGCAGTTACCCGAGCAACGCTGGAACGGATCGGCACACCCATAGGCCCCAACGACACCTTCATAGCCGCGCACGCCCTGGCCCTAGGCGCAACGCTGGTCACTGATAACGAAGAAGAGTTTCGACGCGTGCCCGGCTTACAGATTGAAAACTGGCTGCGCTAGGACAAAGGAAAATCACATGCCTTTAACCCGCAACTTCAAACACACCGTGCAGGCGCGCGTACAGCGCGACCCCGCCTTTGCACAAGCATTGCTCGACGAGGCCGCCACCCTGTTTTTAAACGGCGAGGCCGATACCGCCAAGTTCATTTTGCGCGATTTAGTTAACGCCACCATTGGCTTTGAGCACTTGGCCCAAGCCGTGAACAAGCCGCCTAAAAGCGTACACCGCATGTTGTCAGCCCAAGGCAACCCCACCATGTGCAACTTGGCAGCTATTTTTGCGGCACTCAAAGCTACGCTCAATGTTGAGTTTCAGGTGCAAGTTCATACTCCGGTATGAAAAGAGGCCAAAAATAACCTCTAAAAACGGTTACAGCCCTTTAAATACAGGAGTGACCAGCTATAAAAGTAATAGTGAATAAAAAATGCCTCAACCCATACTCAACGCCCCCGCAGCCAACGCCGCCAGCACTTTCCCCAAGCCATTAAAACCGACGCGCAAGGCCGCATCCGCATCAACGCCGCAGCCTTGCAACTGGCCGTGGCCGGCCAACCCCGCAGGCGTGTAAGTTGAAGAAGACGGCTTTGAGCTGCGCTGGGTCGGCAAGCGCGAGGCCTATCACAGCGCCTTTATGCCGGTGCAAAAATTAAGCAACGCTCTTTCGCACAAACCGCACATCAGCCAAACCTTCAAAATCAGCGTCTTGTGTCCAGATGGTGGCTCTGCACTGACGGGCGGTTGCCAAAATAATGCTATCGGCCATGGGCAGCTTTAGCTCGGCAGACAACTGGGCCGCAGTGGTGGCCAGCGCGGCATCAAGCTCGACCACCTTGCCTTGCTGCATCATGGCTGTTACCTGCAAAGCAGCCGTTTGTCCACGCTGCAGCAAGGCGCGCTTGAACACCTCGAAAATTGTGATGGACGGCACGATCAACAACGATTCGTCAGCCAGGGCAGGTGCAAAAAAGTCGGCATTTGGACCGTTGCCAAAGTACTCTAACCAGCCACTGGAGTCCACCACGTTCATACGCGGTCGCCATCGCGTTCGATAGTTGAGTCAATACCGCTCAAAAAGCCGCGCGACTCCGAAATTTTTCGAATCGGGATCAGCTCGACCCGATCCTGGTGCTGCACAGCCTGCATACGCTGCCCAGCCTTGACACCCAGGGCCTCGCGTATCTGGCGGGGAATGACGACTTGAAATTTAGGTGACACTGAGACAGTCAGCATATGACGCTCCTTGATAAAGCTTATGAATTTTAAAATCGTAGCACGTATTTTAATTTTGTATGCCGTTTATATTAAAAACACCCTAAAATAGCGATTCAAACCTAAAACAAGTCCATGAACCCGAACATCCAACCTTCAGCCGGCCTGGTCATGCAAAACATGCCCACCCCGCGCAAACTCAGCGACTTCAAGTTGATCGCGTTTGACATGGACTCGACCCTCATCAACATCGAGTGCGTCGATGAAATTGCTGATGCCGCTGGCCGCAAGGTGGAAGTGGCGGCGATTACCGAGGCCGCCATGCGTGGCGAGATTGCCGACTACAAAGACAGCCTGCGCCAGCGTGTGGCATTACTCAAGGGCGTGACGGTTGCGCACATGGAGCAGGTTTACACCCAGCGCTTGCAGCTCAACCCCGGCGCGGCAAAACTGGTGACCGCGTGCAAAGCAGCGGGCCTGAAGGTGCTGCTCGTCAGTGGTGGCTTTACTTTTTTTACCGACCGCATCAAGGCGCGACTGCAAATAGACTTTGCACGTTCCAACGTGCTGGGCATTGAAAACGGCGTGCTGACCGGCAAGATGATAGAGCAGCCCTGGGGTGATATTTGCGACGGCTTCGAGAAGCGCCGCACGCTGCTCGAAGTGGCCAGCCTGATGGGCATCACGCCAGCACAGTGCATCGCCATGGGCGACGGCGCAAACGACTTGCCGATGATGGACGCGTGCTCGGAAGCGGGAGGCCTTTCAGTCGCCTACCACGCCAAACCCAAAGTGCGCGAACAAGCGATGGTAGCAATTAATTCGGGTGGCCTGGATCGGCTGCTGGAAGTTTTTCGCTAAATCTTGGGTAGTGCGATCCACTGGCCGGCAAGCTGGTGTACGCCAATGCGATGGTCAAAAACCACCTCCAACGCTCGGTGCGTCAGCGCATCGCCGCAACTGCCCTGATGCGTGACACGGCCAGCAGCCATCACCACCATCTCGTCGGCCTGCAACGCAAAAGATATTTCATGCAGCACGCTGATAACCGTTTTGCCGCCAGCGACTAGGTCGCGCACCATCAGCAGCCAGTCGGTCTGATGCGGCGGGTCGAGGTTGGCGAGGGGTTCATCCATCAGCAGCACCTGCGCCTCGACGGCCAACGCACGCGCGAGCAGCACACGCTGGCGTTCGCCGCCCGAGAGCTGACCAAGGACGCGGGCGCGCCAGTCCCAGGCCTGTGTCGTGCGCAGCGCCTGCTCGACGGCGGCATGGTCCTGCTCGCTCGGCGGTGCCAGCCAGGCCTGGTGCGGCAGGCGGCCCAACATGACAACGTCGTAGGCGATCAGGTCGTCAGCCGAGCTTTCGTTCTGCCCCAGCCAAGAGAGTTGTTGCGCGCGCTGCCGACCGCGCCACGCAGCCAGGGGTTGACCGAGCAAACTCACCTCACCCTGATGCGGCAACAGACCGGCCAGCACCTTGAGCAGCGTGGACTTGCCAGCGCCGTTGGGGCCAACAATGCTGGTCCAGCGTGCTGCAGGCAGCGCCAGCGAAATATCGTGCAAGACCTCGACATGTCCCAGGCTGGCCCGGATGGAACGGGCGCTGATAGCGACTGAATTCATGGCAACAGAATCGGTGGCTGCCATCACAGACCCGCCCCTCTTCCGGTATGCCGGTGCATCAGCCACAGCAAATACCCGCCACCCAGCACGGCCGTCAGCACACCCACGGGCAACTCCTGTGGTGCCACCAGCCAACGCGCCAGAATATCGGCGGCGCTCAAGAGCACCGCACCCATCAGGCTTGACAGCACAATCAATCGCCCATGCGTGGTCTTGACAACCGAACGCACCAGATGCGGTGCGGCCAGGCCGACAAACGCAATCAGGCCGGTTTGTGCCACCGCAGTACCCGTCGCCAATGCCAGCACCGCCACCAGCGCGGCGCGCATTTGCGGCAAACGCAGGCCCAGGCTTTGGGCGGTGGCTTCGCCGAGGGCCAGGCCATCGAGCACATGGCTCATCATCCACGCTGCGAGCACGCAGGCCACCAACACCGCCGCCATCACGGCGCAGGCGGTCCAGCCGACAAAGCTGGTGCTGCCGAGCATGAAGGACTGCATGGCCTGCATGATCTCGGGCGTGAGCAAAAGGATTAACGAGGTGATGGCGCCCAGCACCACGCCGACAATCACGCCGGCCAGCAGCAGGCGCAGCGTGTGCTGCACACCCTTGGCCAGCAGCAGGGTCAGCAAGACGGCCAGCACCGCGCCGACAAAGGCAGCGCCCGTGAGCCCGATGCGTGCCAGCCAGTGGGTCGCCAGTGGCGACACGCCGAACAGTGCCATCGCAGCGGCCACGCCGAGAGATGCGCCTGAGGCACTGCCCAGCAAATAGGGGTCGGCCAGCGGATTGCGAAACAGTCCCTGCGCCACCGCACCAGCAAGGCCTAACAGCGCGCCCGCTAGATAAGCACCAGCGGTACGCGGCAAGCGAATGTCCCAGACGATCTGCATCGCCTGCGGGTCGCGCAGCATGTTGCGCACGCTCTCGAAACCGGTGCTGCCCACGCTCACGCCCAGCAGCAACAGCGCAGCACTCGCCAGCAGCAAACCGCCGGCCAGCAACAGGGCCTGGCGATGCTGGTTGGGAAAACCCGGGCTCACGGCGCTTTGTCCTCAAGGCATTTGGCCATGATGCGGGCCGCCTCGGCCATGCGCGGGCCAGGGCGCACCACCACGTCGGACTCGTCGATGCCAAACACGCAGATGCGCTGCTCACGCACTGCCTTGATGCTGCTCCAGCCGGGGTAGGCCTCCATGGACTGCATGCTGCGGCTGCCGACCATGATCACGTCGGGGTTGGCACGCACCACAAACTCGGGGTTGAGCCGAGGAAAAGGGCCAAGTGCCGCAGGCACGATGTTTTTCACACCGAGACGTGTGAGTGTTTCGCCAATGAAAGACGTCTCGCCGGCGGCGTACGGTCCGCGATTGACTTCAAAATACACCCGCACATTTCGAGCTTTCCCAGGCAGCGACTGAGCCGCTGCCGAAACGCTGGTGTCGATGATGCGCCACAGGCGGTCCGCACCCTGCGCCTCGGGAATCTCCAGCAGCACCCCGATTTTTTTGAGTACACGCCGGACGTCGGCATGGCTCTTGGGCTCCAGCGCCACCACCTTGATGCCCAACGACTCCAACCGCTGGCTGGCACGTGAGGACGTGGCCAGCAGCACCACGTCCGGCTTGAGCGCCACGATGCCCTCGATGTTTGGGTCCAGGCCGCCACCCAGCACCGGCAGGTGCCGCACGCTGGCCGGGTAATTCGAATAGCGGTCTACACCGACCAGGCGCTGGCACTGGTCCATGGCGCAGACGCTTTCGGTCAGCGAAGGCAGCAGGCTGACGATGCGCTGCGGGCTTTGCGCGAAGGTGACGCTCACGCCGCGGTCGTCGGTGAGCTGCAGGGCCCGGGCAGGGGTCATCGCTGCGAGGCAGAGCAAAAACACAACAAGCACTTGCTTCGCTTGCTTAAAAGGCCGAGCAGCGCGGGCTCCAAAAATCCGTTCGGGCTGAGCTTGGCCTGTCCTGAGCTTGTCGAATGACCCTTCGACAAGCTCAGGACGGACGGTGAAAATGGCTTGCCGGCAGATCATTAACTTCATGGCTGTCCTTTTAAAACCAGTTGTTACTGCACCGCACGGTGCAGTAACAACTGCCTAAGAGGCGTCCGTGAGCGATCCCCTTTTCGGCGAAATTTCCCGCTTTTTTGGCCAACGAGAATCAACTCACTCATGGGTTCACATGCCTCAGAACTTGACGCGCACTGCGGCAACGACCGCACGTCCCGCTTCAGAATAGATGGAATTGGTCACGCCGGCATCGCATCGAAAAGCCTGCGTATAGAACTTGCGGTCAAACAGGTTGGTGATGCCGAGTGAGAATTCGACGTTCTGCCACTGGTAAGCGTAGCGCGTATCTGCCGTGGTGTAAGCGGGCATGGAACACTGGTTTTCAAAATCAGGATGTTGCGATGACACCCAGTTCACACCGCCGGAGAGAAGCTGGTTTGCTGCCAGCGTCCAGTCTGCATGCAGAGCGAACGTCCGACGCGCTGCCAGCGGCACATCTTTACCCGCATAAGTACCAGATTCAAAGGTGGATTTGCGCAATGTCGCATTCACGCGCAGGCTAAGGTTCTGCGCGTAAGCATAGCTCCCGTCCAATTCGATGCCAGAGCGACGAGTGGGGTCGAAATTGACATTCGCGCCGTTAAAACCGAACTGGCTGCCAGGCCCGATGGCTGAAGGGTCGTAACCAATCTCGTTGGTTAAGGCGCTGCGGTACCAGCGAGCATCAAATTTGACGGGCCCCGAGGCGTAGCGTGAACCCAGCTCTACATCCTTGGAGCGTTGCGGCAGCAAAGTCAGGCCCGGTGTTGTAAAGCCCAACTCATCCACATTAGCCAAGCGAAAACTATGGCCGACGCGCCCATAAACGGACACTTCTTTGCTAACCGGATGGCTCAGCCCAAGTTCCCAGGCATTTTGATCGTTAGCTAGACCCACCAAAGCATTTGTACTATTTTTGTTGATGCGCTCTGTACGAAGTCCCAAAGATAAGGTTATCCCCGTGGACGCAAGGGTGACCTCATCGCGCAAATACCAGGCACGAGAAGACTGCGTCGCTGTGGATCCGAAAGTACCCAGCACATCGCGCTGCCAGGTTCCGTAGTCATTGCCGAGCGTGAGCTTATTTGAAAATTCGGATCGTTTGGTGCTGTGCACAGCCCGCAACGCATAGCTGGTGGCCTTGACGTCGTAGTCATAGTTCGAACTGCCAAAAGAGGAAACATACAGGCTACTCAACTTTTTCTCGCGCGAGCCAGCATCAGCTGTTAGTTGCCAATCTCCGATAACGGCCTGCGCAAACAACCCACTTCGGAGGTTATCGATCGTGGCCTTGTTTAAAGGGCTTGTGGTCTGGCGGGGATTGTTTTGGTACTGCGCAGCCGTCAGCCCGCCAGGCAGGCCGGTATCCAGACTGTCTTGCGCCCGGCTTGCGCCCAGGCGCAGCCACTCGTTGCTCCATTGCGCAACCGCCGATACCGCATCGGTGTCAGAGCGGAAGTTATCTCGGTGGTTGTCAGCCTTGCGGTTCATGGCATTGACGTCAAGCGAGAATCCGCCGCTGGCCAAGGTTGCGTTGGCACGCCCCTCGCGCAGCCCGTAGCTGCCAACACCGGCATACAAGGACGCCGCGTTTTTGCGGACCGCGCCGGCTCCGGACTTGGTGGTGACGATAATCACGCCGCCTGTCGCGCCTTCCCCGTACAAGACCGCGCCACTGCCGCGAATGACTTCGATTTGCGATACCGACTCAATCGGGATGCCGGCCAGTCGGGTGCCACTCAAATCCGCTTCATTGATCCGGATCCCGTCCACGATCACAACCTGGTTGCTGCTGGCTGTGCTGCCGAAACCCCTCAAATCTAGGGCGTAGTCCCCGCCGCCGTAAAAATCCTGGCGTCCGACAACACCCAGTAGGCGCACGATTGCATCGTTTACAGTCATGGCGCCAATGCGCTGGATGTCTGCATCCGTGATGACACTGGTGCCAAAGGGTTGCGATTCGCGCGGCCCTGCCGCGCGGCTGCCAGTGACCACCACCTCTTTCAAGGCAAAGGGTGTGGAAGACCCGGTTTGACCCAGCACGACAGAGGTAACCGGCAACGCCAGGGCGAGCACGGCAAAACGTGCAGAAGAAACACAAATTTTCATGAGATAACAATCAACAAAAATG
>JBCKMZ010000002.1:0-52355 GCA_038902975.1 Polaromonas sp. | reverse complement strand
GGGCAAGCACTGCATTGCGGTTTTCGCAGCGTACACAGCGTAGCGCCCAAATCCATCAAGCCCTGGGTATAGCGCGGCATGTTCTCAGTCAGTGCCTGCGTTGGCAACAGGGTGGTCGCAATGTCCCAGAGCTGGCGCACCTGCTGGCCTTGCGCCATGTCACCTGGAAACGCAAGCACACGCGTCAACACCCGCTTGACATTGCCGTCCAGAATAGCCACCCGTTCGGCATAACAAAATGCGGCAATCGCAGCTGCCGTAGAAGGCCCGATGCCGGGCAAAGTCTGCAACTGCTCAGCGGTGGATGGAAACTGCCCCTCATGAAGCGTCATGACCTGCCCGGCGCAGCGATGCAGATTGCGCGCCCGGCTGTAGTAGCCCAGCCCGCTCCACAAAGCAAGCACATCATCAAGCGGTGCAGCGGCCAGCTCATGGACTGTCGGGAAGCGCTGTAAAAATCGCGTGTAGTAGCTAAGTACTGTGCTGACCTGGGTCTGCTGAAGCATGATTTCAGACAGCCAGACGCGGTAAGGGTCGCGTGTGTTTTGCCACGGCAGCTGCTGGCGTCCATGGGTTTTTTGCCAGTTCACCACGCTTTTTGCGAAGTGTTGTGAGATCGACTGTGTCAGGCAGTGCATGGAAAAAACAGTTTGTACCGGAGCGCCCATCAGGGCTTTTGGCAGCTGGCGCAGTAAAAAGTAGAACGTTGACCCTGGCGCAAGGTTTTGATCGGGCTACCGCAAACTCGGCACGGCAGGCCCGCGCGGTCATACACCATGGCCTCCAGCTGGAAGTAACCCGCCTGGCCATTCGCATTGGAAAAATCCTTTAACGTGCTGCCACCTTTTGCAACCGCTTGCGCCAGCACCCGCTGGATGGCGCTGTGCAGTAACAGCGTACGCGGCTTACTCAGGCGCATGGCTTTGGTGGTGGGCCGTATGCGCGCGAGGAAAAGCGTTTCAGATGCATAAATATTGCCAACCCCGACGACCACTTCGCCCGCCAGCAACACCTGCTTGATGGCTGTTTTTTTGAGCTTCAGGGCTTTATGAAATGCCGCCGCATCAAATGCTTCGCTCAAGGGCTCCACACCCAGCCGGCCCAGCAACTTGCGCGCTGTTGTGTGACTTTCGCTGGGTGCATAGACCACCGCGCCAAAGCGCCTGGGATCATGCAGCCGCAAAGTCCCCAGGCTGGTGTGCATGTCAAAGTGGTCATGCTTTGCCGAAGGTGGCAGGTCATTGCCAAAGCTGATGCTGCCGGACATACCCAGATGAATCAGCAGCAAGCCTTGGCTCAAATCGACCAGCAGGTATTTGCCCCGCCGCCTAACCCCCGCTACCCGCTGGCCATGCAGGTCTTGCGGTTCACAGCCCAGGGGCCAGCGCAGTGGCTTGCCCATGCGGATGGCGCGGATCTCGGCATTCTGGATGCGGTCAGCAAAGCTGAGGCGAGTCACTTCAACTTCAGGGAGTTCAGGCATGGGCAGGCACAGATGGACGGGTAAATGAGATAAAAACTCTCGGCTTCAATTATCATGGCCCAATGACCAAAAAACACATCTGGACGCATTGTGCTTTGTGGCTTGCAGCACAGTTGCTGATTGCCCCGGCCATTGCCCAGACAGCAGTGTCCACCCCTGCGGCGACCGCGACCACGCAAGCCTCTGCAACAGCTTCTGCCATGAGCGGCGAGCTTTTCTACCAGTTGCTGATTGGTGAACTCACGGTGCAGGGCGGAGAACCCGGTGCCGGATTCGCGCTGATTTTGGATGCCGCCAGAAAAACCAACGATGCCCAGCTCTACCAGCGGGCCACAGAAATTGCGCTGCAATCACGCTCGGGCGATGCCGCTTTGCAGGCAGCGCAGGCCTGGAAGCAGGCCCAGCCTCTGTCGCGTGACCCGAATCGTTATGTGCTGCAAATCCTGATTACGCTCAACCGGATCAGCGATACGGTTGGCCCGCTCAAGACGGGTGTTGAACTGGCATCACCAGCCGAGCGCAACCTGGCGATTTCGGCCATTCCGCAAGCCTATGCGCGCGTCAATGACAAAAAACTCGCCAGCAGCGTGGTGGAGTCGGGGCTTGCAGGCTATCTCGGCAACCCGGCGACTGCAGGCGCGGCGTGGACTACCGTAGGACGTATGCGGCTGGCTGCAGGCGATGCAGCGGGCGCACTGGATGCCGCACAAAAAGGTCAGGCGCTTGATGCCCGCTACGACGGCCCGGTGCTGGTGGCGCTGGAGCTCATGGACCCCAAGCACCCGCAGGCCGAGGTGCTGGTCAAGAAGTACCTAGCAGACAACAGCAACGCAGCCCCGGAAATTCGCATGAGCTACGCCAGGGCCTTGCTGGATGCGCAACGCTACGCAGAAGCCTCTGGCCAGTTGCAAGCCGTCGTTCGCGGCAAACCCGACTTTGCAGCCGCACACCTGGTGCTTGGCTCCCTACAACTACAGGACAACCAGCTTGTACAGGCCCAGGCATCACTGGAGCGCTATGTGGCGCTGGGCCAAAAGCAGGCTGAGCAGAGCGCCCAGGAAGAGTCTGATCGTGGCTTGACGCAGGCTTACCTGCAATTGGCGCAGATTGCAGAAAAACGCAAAGACTTCCCTGCAGCAGAGAGCTGGCTGAACAAAATCAACAGCTCGGACGACATGCTGCAGGCGCAGGTCAGGCGCGCCTCTATCCTGGCAGGCCAAGGCAAGCTGGCCGAGGGTCAGCAACTGATTCGCAGCCTGCCCGAGCGCAAGCCCGGTGATGCGCGCTTCAAGCTGATGGCCGAAGTCAGCATGCTGCGTGACCTCAAGCAATACCAGATGGCCTATGAGCTGCTGGCAGGGGCGATTGTCAAATCGCCCAACGATGCCGACCTGGTGTACGACCAATCGATGATGGCCGAAAAACTCGGCAACATGGCAGACATGGAACGCCTGCTCAGGCGCACCATTGAGATCAAACCGGACTCACCCAACGCCTACAACGCCCTGGGGTACTCCTTGGCAGATCGCAACGTGCGGCTGATCGAGGCCAGGGATTTGATCCGCAAGGCGCTGGTTTACGCGCCGACAGATCCCTTCATTCAGGACAGCCTGGGCTGGGTTGAATTTCGCCTGGGCAACAAGGCCGAGGCTTTGAAAATTCTTGAAGCGGCCTACAAAGCCAGACCCGATCCGGAAATCGCCGCGCATTTCGGCGAGGTCCTGTGGAGCCTGGGCCAGCGCGACAAGGCCCTGGCGATCTGGCGCGAAGGCGCGCTGCTGAACCCTGAAAACGCCACGCTTGTGGAAACGCTCAAACGCTTTCGCGTGAAGCTTTAAGCGCAAACCCCCAGACTTCAAACTCAAAGCCTGGCCATGACTGCTCCATCCATACTGGCCATCCGTGGCTCGCGTTTTGCACCGCTTACGAGTTTTTTATTTGCCATTATTTTTATAGCTGGCTGTGCCTATAAACAGACTCCTACAGCCATAAATGACTCTGAAAATCAGGCTAAAAATGGTCCCTGGGCAGGCCGGATCAGCCTACAGATTCAAAGACAGCCGCCACAGGGTTTTTTTACCGGTTTTGAATTGAAGGGCTCAGCTGAACAAGGTGAACTCACGCTACTCAGCCCGATCGGCAGTGTGCTGGGCTTGCTGCGCTGGTCACCGACCGAGGCCCTGCTCGAATCAGGTCGTGACGTGAAACGTTTTTCTTCGGTTGATGCCCTGCTGGAGCAGACCATAGGCGCGCCCATACCTACTACCGCCTTGTTTGACTGGCTACAAGGCAAAAACACAGAAGCCAAGGGCTGGTCGGCTGACCTGACGCGGCAAAACTCGGGACGCATCACAGCCCGAAGGCTTGAGCCTGCACCGCAGATCGTCCTTCGCATCGTGCTGGATCAATAGCTGCACATTTGTTTTATGAGCCCACCTGCCTTCACATCCTCATCGCCTTTGACAGCGATTTACGACGTTCCCGCACCCGCCAAGCTGAATCTTTTTTTGCACATCACGGGCCGCAGGCCAGACGGTTACCACCTGATCCAGTCTGTCTTCATGCTGATCGACTGGTGCGACACGCTGCACTTTGAGCTGCGCCATGACGGGCAAATTACCCGGCACGATCTGAAAAGCGATGCATCCCCGTCCGGTGCTGCGCCTGATGAGCCTGATGAGCCTGATACGTCGTTACCCGCTGATGACCTTACGCTGCGCGCCGCCCGCGCCCTGCAAAAGGCCTGCGGCACAACGCTGGGCGCAGATATCAGCCTTGAAAAGCGTATCCCCACACAGGCAGGTATGGGCGGCGGATCGTCAGATGCAGCCAGTTGCCTGCTGGCCCTGCAGCGGCTGTGGGGCATCCAATTGCCACACAGTGAACTGCTGGCGATTGCACTGTCGTTGGGGGCGGATGTTCCGTTTTTCCTGTCTGGCGGTCATGCATGGGTTGAAGGCGTGGGCGAGATCATCACGCCCATCCGTTTGCCTGCCGCTGATTTTCTGGTGGTGAAACCCGCCGCCGGGCTCTCTACCCCGGCGATTTTCAGCTCCCAAAGCCTCAAGCGGGACACAGAAACTGCTACAATTCAAGGCTTTGCTGCAAATACAGAAGCCCCCGTTTTTAGCTTCGGGCGAAACGATCTGCAGCCAGTTGCCCTGAATTTATGCCCGCCCGTTGGCCAGTCGCTTGACTGGCTTGCCCGGGCAGGACTTCAGGGACGAATGACTGGCTCGGGAAGTGCTGTATTTGCGCATTTGCCGCAAAAAACGGAAACTCCTGACGCTCCTGGAGCCTGGAAAGTCCGCAAATGCAGCAATCTGGAGGCACATCCTCTGGCCGGTTGGTAAAGTCTCGGGCAAAGTCTCGAGCTTCTTCGGCTATTGGCAGCGCTTGCGAGAAAGTAACGATTGATAGGTTGGAAGTCACGTATGTCATAACAACGCGAGATTTTTATCCTGTGTAGGGGTGTCGCCAAGTTGGTTAAGGCACCGGATTTTGATTCCGGCATTCGCAGGTTCGACTCCTTCCACCCCTGCCAAAATTTTAGGATTCGCCCGAAAGGGCGAGTCCCCATGCACACAAGCTGGGCCCCACATGCAGACGCACCAACCTGACTTCATGCTTTTCACCGGCAATGCCAATCCGGGCATGGCGTCCGAGATTGCCCAGCATCTGGGCATTTCACTGGGCGCAGCCCATGTGGGTCGTTTTTCCGACGGTGAAGTGAAGGTCGAGATCCAGCAGAACGTGCGTGCGCGCGATGTGTTTGTGGTGCAATCCACCTGTGCGCCGACCAACGATAACTTGATGGAACTGCTGATCATGGTCGACGCGCTCAAGCGCGCCTCGGCCGAGCGCGTTTCCGCGGTGATTCCCTACTTCGGCTACGCCCGGCAGGACCGGCGCCCGCGTTCGGCCCGTGTGCCCATCAGCGCCAAGGTGGTGGCCAACATGCTGCAGGCCGTGGGGGTGTCGCGCGTGTTGACCATGGACCTCCACGCCGACCAGATCCAGGGTTTTTTCGACATTCCGGTTGACAACATTTATGCCTCGCCCGTTTTGCTTGGCGATTTGCGCCAGAAAAATTATTCCGACCTGATGGTGGTGTCACCTGACGTTGGCGGTGTGGTGCGCGCCCGGGCGCTGGCCAAGCAGCTCGGCTGCGACATGGCAATTATCGACAAGCGACGTTCCAAGGCCAACGTGTCTGAAGTCATGCATGTGATCGGCGACATTGAAGGCCGCAACTGCGTCATCATGGACGACATGATTGACACTGCCGGCACGCTGGTCCAGGCGGCAGAAGTGCTCAAGGAGCGCGGCGCGAAAAAGGTTTATGCGTATTGCACGCACCCGATTTTTTCGGGTCCGGCCATTGAGCGCATTGCGCAGGGCGAAGCCCTCGATGAAGTGGTGATCACCAACACCATTCCCCTGAGCCAGAGCGCCAAGGCCTGCAAAAAAATTCGCCAGCTCACCGTGGCACCGCTGATTGCCGAGACAATCGAGCGCATCGCCAGCGGAGAGTCGGTCATGAGTTTGTTTTCGGATCAGGACCACCAACCGGCCTTGATCTGAAGCAAAAGGTGGTTGCACAGCGAGTTTGCTGCGCAGCCTTTTAAAACTGAGGTGAGCTGGTCGCGGCACACCTCTTTCCAAGGAGTTAATTATGAAATTCGTCGCTTTTGAGCGCGCCAAGCAGGGCACGGGTGCGAGCCGCCGTCTCCGCATCACCGGTCGTACGCCCGGTATCGTCTATGGTGGTGCTGGCAAACCCCAGCAAATCGAGATCGATCACAACGCCCTGTGGCACGCGCTGAAAAAAGAAGCGTTCCATGCCACCGTGCTGGATATGGAAATGGGCGCCGATGTCAGCAAAGTCTTGCTGCGTGACGTGCAAATGCACCCGTTCAAGCAGCTCATCTTGCACGCGGACTTCCAGCGCGTCGATGCCAACACCAAACTGCACATGAAGGTGCCCCTGCACTACAGCGGTGATGAAAATTCGCCTGCCATCAAAACAGAGGGCTGCATCGCCAACCACGTGGTGACCGAAATTGAAGTGCTGTGCCTGCCATCAGACTTGCCTGAGTTCATCGCGGTGGACTTGAGTGGCCTGAAAAAAGGGAGCTCCCTGCACCTGGCCGACATTACCCTGCCCAAGGGCGTGACCGCCGTTAAGCGGGGTGGGAAAATCAACCCGGTCCTGGTGTCGGTGGTGGTCGTTGCCGGGGCAGAAGTGCTCGCCGCGGACGCAGCAGCGCCAGCTGCTGCACCTGCGGCCAACCCAAAGGCTGCCGCAGGCAAGGCCGCTTCAGCCGCCAAAGACGCAGCCAAAGACGCTGCAAAACCAGCTGCCAAGCCTGCCGCCAAGAAGTAATCTTCTTCGTCCAGCGCTGTGGGTTTTTGGGGTCAGAGCCCAAATTCGCCTAGCCTTTGGAGTTATTGGGGTCAGACACCAATTTCGCTGCGGTGCATCGCACCGCGCCCTCTGGGCGAGCCGTAGGCTCGGCGAATTTTGGCTCTGACCCCAAAAACTCCCACTGCAGCGAAATTGGTGTCTGACCCCAATAACCTCAAACGAAGGTGTGGGCCGTTTTTTTTTACAACGCCGCGCGGAAGCTCTCTAAAATTAGATTTATGAGAGTTTCCACATGATTAAGTTATTCGTCGGTTTGGGTAATCCAGGCGCTGAATACGAAGCCACACGCCACAACGCCGGCTTCTGGTGGGTCGATGCCCTGTCGCGTGAACTGAAGGCCCCCTTGAGGTTTGACAAGAGCTACTTCGGCCAAGTCGCACGCACCACAGCCGCAGGCCAGATGGTCTGGCTGCTGGAGCCGCAAACATTTATGAACCTGTCTGGCAAATCCGTCGCAGCACTGGCCCGCTTTTTCAAAATCAAGCCTGAAGAGATTCTGGTCGCACATGACGAACTCGATATTGTTCCCGGCCAGGTCAAGCTCAAGTTCGGCGGCAGCCATGCGGGCCACAACGGCCTGCGCGACATTCATGCGCAGTTGGGCACGGGCGACTACTGGCGGCTACGCCTGGGCGTTGGCCACCCTGGAGATAAAAACGAAGTCATCAACTGGGTGTTGAAAAAGCCATCACCAGAACACCGCACCGCCATCGAAGACTGCATTGCACGCTCACTCAAAGCCGTGCCTGCGCTGATAACTGACGAGACGGAAAAGGCCACCATGATGATTCACACCAGCACGCCGCCAAGGCCCAAGCCACCGTGCAAACCCGAGCCAGAACCCGATGCCAAGTCCGGAGCTGTTAGCCCCAAGTAGTAATGTCCCTTTCTACTCTTTAGGACACTTTTCGGTATCATACGTGGCCTCATGCGGATGAATTTTCTATCCGCGGTTCAAACAAGGAGACATTTCAATGCTGGTGCAACCCCATCTGTTCGTTCCTGGCCCAACGAACATTCCCGAAGCCGTGCGTCGCGCCATGGCTATTCCGATGGAGGATATGCGCAGCCCCGAATTTCCCAAGTTCACGCTGCCGATCTTTGAAGACCTCAAGAAGGTCTTCAAGATGAAGGATGGCCGGGTGTTCATTTATCCTTCTTCGGGAACCGGTGCCTGGGAAGCGGCGATCACCAACACGCTGGCCGTCGGCGACAAGGTGCTGATGTCGCGCTTCGGCCAGTTCTCGCTGTTGTGGGTCGACATGGCCGAGCGCCTTGGCCTCAAGGTCGTGCTGTGCGACGAGGAGTGGGGCACGGGCGTGCCGCTTGAGAAGTACGCCGACATCCTGGCCAAGGACACCGCACACGAGATCAAGGCTGTGTTTGCGACGCACAACGAGACCGCAACCGGCGTATCGAGCAGCATCGAGGGTGTTCGCAAGGCGCTAGCCGCCGCACAGCACCCGGCCATGTTGATGGTCGACGGCGTGTCGTCGATCGGCTCGCTCGACATGCGTATGGGCGAATGGGGCGTGGACTGCTGCGTGTCGGGCTCGCAGAAGGGCTTCATGCTGCCGCCAGGTCTGGGCATTCTCGCCGTCAATCAGAAGGCGCTTGATGCCAACAAGACGCTCAACGGCCGGATGAACCGATGTTTTTTCTCGTTTGAGGACATGATCAAGAATAACGACCTGGGATATTTCCCTTACACGCCGCCCACCCAGCTGATTCGCGGCCTGCGGGCCTCGCTCAATATGATCGAGCATGAGGGTCTGGAGAACATTTTCGCTCGTCACCACCGGATGGCAGCTGCCGTGCGCGCCGGAGTCGATGCCTGGGGCCTCAAGCTGTGCGCCAAGGAGGCCAAGTGGCAGTCCGACACGGTATCGGCCATCGTGGTGCCCGAGGGCGTCGATGCCGTCAACGTGCTGAAGACAGCCTACTACCGCTACAACACCTCGCTGGGAAGCGGCCTCAATAAGCTTGCCGGCAAGGTGTTCCGTATCGGCCACCTCGGCGCGCTCGACG
Organism: Polaromonas sp.; assembly: GCA_038902975.1. GTDB lineage: Bacteria > Pseudomonadota > Gammaproteobacteria > Burkholderiales > Burkholderiaceae_C > Polaromonas. The sequence continues at coordinate 43,416 of JBCKMZ010000002.1, read as the reverse complement.
AAGTCATGATCGGCGGCGTGTTGTTTGCGGTTGAGATGGCACTGCTCGACAACGGCGTGAAGCTCAAGGCCGGTTCGGGCACGGGGGCAGCAGCTGAGTATTTCCGCTCGACGGCAACCAAATCGGCAACCTCTGTTGACGCGCCGAAGTAGATGGCAGCTGGGTCGCTCTTCTACAGACAGTGGAGTAATCCGGCACCGCCAGGCTCGCCCCTGGCGGTTCAAAATTAGCGGTAAACAGGGAAGCGCGCGGTTAGGGCATTGACCTTGGCGCGAACCGCCTCTATGTTGGCCGTATCGCGCGGCTGGTCCAGCACGTCGGCAATCAGGTTGGCGGTGATGCGGGCTTCTTCGTCTTTGAAGCCGCGCGTGGTCATGGCCGGTGTGCCTATGCGCACGCCGCTGGTGACCATGGGTTTTTCGGGGTCATTCGGGATGGCGTTTTTATTGATGGTCATGTGGGCGGCACCCAGCACCGCCTCAGCTTCCTTGCCGGTGATGCCTTTGGAGCGCAGATCGACCAACATAAGGTGACTTTGCGTGCGGCCGCTAACGATGCGCAGACCACGCTCGGTTAGCGTCTCAGCCACGATGCGGGCATTGGTCAGCACCTGCTGCTGGTAGGTTTTGAATTCCGGGGTCATGGCTTCTTTGAAGGCCACGGCTTTGGCCGCGATGACGTGCATCAAGGGGCCGCCTTGCAGGCCGGGAAAGATGGCGCTGTTGATGGCTTTTTCAAACTGCGATTTCATCAAGATGATGCCGCCACGCGGGCCGCGCAAGCTCTTGTGGGTGGTGGAAGTCACCACGTCGGCATGGGGCACCGGGTTGGGATAGAGCCCGGCGGCTATCAGACCGGCGTAGTGCGCCATATCGACCATGAAGAGGGCGCCCACGTTTTTGGCCACCTTGGAAAAGCGGGCAAAGTCGATGTGCAGGCTGTAGGCCGAAGCACCGGCAATGATGAGCTTGGGCTTGCTTTCGTGGGCTTTTTTCTCCATCGCGTCGTAGTCGATTTCTTCCTTGGCGTTGAGGCCGTAGGAAACGACGTTGAACCACTTGCCGCTCATGTTCAGCGCCATGCCGTGGGTCAGGTGGCCGCCTTCGGCTAATGACATGCCCATGATGGTGTCGCCGGGCTTGAGAAAGGCCAAAAATACCGCCGCATTGGCGGAGGCGCCGCAGTGGGCTTGCACGTTGGCTGCATCGGCACCAAAAATTTGCTTGACGCGGTCTATGGCGAGTTGCTCGGCCACATCGACATGCTCGCAACCACCGTAGTAGCGTTTGCCGGGGTAGCCTTCCGCATACTTATTTGTGAGTTGCGAGCCTTGCGCTGCCATGACGGCGGGCGAGGCGTAGTTTTCGCTGGCTATCAGCTCAATGTGCTGCTCTTGGCGGGCGTTTTCGGCCTGGATGGCAGCCCAGATTTCGGGGTCGGTTTGTTCGACAAGGATGTTTCGGTTGTACATGGCAGTCAGGAAGTATGCTGAGCCCTCAACGGTTTGAGGGCTGCCCAACGAACGGCTGAACACCAGGCCGGCAACGGTGTCGTCACAGCCCAGCGGCACGCTCCCCCGTGGTGTCCCACGTCAGCGCCGCCAGCCCGAGGGCTGCGCGCCTATCGCCAGTCGCGTGCCTGTCTAGTGTAGCTGAGCGTCTTGGGTCAGCGCGGCCTTCACCAGTAGAATGTGAATGACTTCTGCGCAATTCTGATTCGCTGAAAAGCCGTTAACCACACTGGACCCACGCTAACAATATCCCGAGAAGAGAGTAAAGACATGGCATCCGATATCGAAATCGCCCAGCAGGCGACGCTGCAGCGTGTTACCAAAATCGCAAAAGAAAAACTCGGCATCAGTGACGAACACCTCGAACCCTATGGCCACTTCAAGGCAAAGATCTCGCTCGACTATGTGAATAGTCTAAAAGACCGTCCTGATGGAAAACTGATTCTCGTCACTGCCATCAGCCCAACACCGGCCGGCGAAGGCAAGACCACGACGACCGTCGGCTTGGGAGACGCCCTTAACCGCATCGGCAAGAAGGCCGTCATCTGCCTGCGCGAGCCGTCGCTCGGCCCGGTATTCGGCATGAAGGGCGGTGCCGCCGGCGGCGGCTACGCGCAAGTCGTGCCCATGGAAGACATCAATCTCCACTTTACCGGCGACTTTTCCGCCATCGCTCTGGCCAACAACCTGCTGGCCGCGATGCTGGACAACCACGTTCACCACGGCAACGAACTGAACATCGACGTGCGCCGCATCACCTGGAAGCGCGTGGTGGACATGAACGACCGTGCCCTGCGCAATATCACCTGCGCGCTCGGCGGCCCGGCCAACGGTTACCCGCGCCAGGACGGCTTCGACATTGTTGTGGCTTCTGAAGTCATGGCGATCTTCTGCCTCGCGACCACGTTGAAAGACCTGAGAGAACGGCTCGGCAACATTGTCGTCGCGTATACCAAGGACCAGAAACCCGTCACCGCGCGCGACCTGAAAGCCCACGGCGCCATGACTGTGCTGCTCAAGGACGCCCTCAAGCCCAACCTGGTGCAGACGCTGGAAAACAACCCGGCGATACTCCACGGCGGACCCTTTGCCAATATCGCCCACGGCTGCAATTCCGTGATCGCCACCAAGCTCGGGCTGAAGCTCGCCGACTATGTCGTGACGGAGGCTGGGTTCGGCGCCGATCTCGGCGCCGAGAAGTTCATCGATATCAAGTGCCGCAAGTCCGGCCTGCGGCCGAACGTGGTGGTCATCGTAGCGACCATCCGGGCGCTAAAATTCCATGGCGGCGTGGACTTGAAGGAACTCAACAAGGAAAACCTGGACGCCCTGGCTAAGGGCATCACCAACCTAGAGCGGCACGTCAACAATGTTAGTAACCACTACGGTCTGCCTTGCGTGGTGGCGATCAACCATTTCACCTTCGACACCCCAGCGGAAATTGAACTACTGCAGAAAAAAATGGCGCACCACGAAGCACCGGTCATCGTCTGTCGGCATTGGGCGGAAGGCGGCAAGGGAGCCGAGGATCTGGCGCGCACGGTGGTGGACATGATCGACAAGGTGCCGAGCAGCTTCAAGTTCGTCTATGAAGAATCGGCCACATTGTGGGACAAGGTCACGGCGATTGCCACCAAGATCTACGGCGCCAGCAAAGTGACTGCCGACCGCAAGATCCGCGGACAGATCAAGAAACTGCAGGAGGATGGCTACGGAAGCTACCCGGTGTGCGTGGCCAAGACCCAATATTCCTTCTCCACGGACCCGCAGTTGCGCGGCGCGCCGTCGAATCATGAGATCAACATCCGCGAAGTGCGGCTTGCGGCCGGCGCGGAGTTCATCGTGATGGTATGTGGGGACGTGATGACCATGCCTGGCCTGCCGAAAGTCCCGTCGGCGGAAAAAATCGATGTGAACGAAAACGGCAAGGTGGTTGGGTTGTTTTAAGCTGGTTGGGTGGTTCTGACGCGCGGCATTGTCCGTGTTACCCAAAAACGTTACCTTTTAAACCACGCCTTTTTGACTACCCAATCACCCCTACGGTAGCGCTGCAACCGGAATCACCCTAGTCAAACGATAGTACTTCTGCCACAGCGTCTCGCGGGTTTCGATGTGGGCGGGGTTCACGGGTATGCAGGCCACGGGGCAGACCTGTACGCCGCATGGGCTGCGCTTAAAACTTTTGCCACTTCGGGGCTGACCATCTGGGTCACATCGCCACCGAGCTTGCTGATCTCGCGCACCAGCGTGCTGCTGATGCAGGCAAGCGGCGCATCGGGCAGCAAAAAGACGGTTTCAACATCGGGATTGAGCTTGCGGTTCATGGCGGCCATTTGCGCCTCGTAGTTAAAGTCTGTCAGGTTGCGAATGCCGCGCACGATGGCTGTGGCTTCCTGCGCTTCGCAAAAATCCACAATCAGCCCGTCGAAAGGCAAGACGGTCACATTGGGAAGATCCCTGCACGCGGCCTCCACCAGCGCTACCCGTTGTTCAATGCCAAAAAGCGTTTTTTTGTGCTGCGCCATGGCAACTGCAATGACGATCTGGTCAAACAACCCGGCAACACGGCGCACCACGTCAAGGTGGCCTAGCGTGACGGGGTCAAACGTGCCGGAATAAACGGCTGTGCGTAGCGGCAGGGGCCTGAGGATGGATGCGGTGGAGGGCATGGCGAAATTATGCTCCGTCACGCACCAGGCCTGCATCACCCCGTTTAGCCAACAAATGGAAATGCACCGCGCCCGCTTTTCCAAAGCGATGCACCTTCAAACCAAAGTCGATCAGCTCGTCGTCAACCCACGGTTTGGGTGCTTCGAGATACACAAAACCAGTTGAATGTACGGCGTGCGCGGCGGCCTTCAAGGCGGCATCAAAAAACGTTGCCTCAAACGGTGGGTCGAGAAAAATCAATTGCATACTGCCGGGGCTTAAGCGGCGTAGCAAACTCACGCCATCGCCACGCTCTACCTTCACCATATCGGCTTTGAGCCTGATTTGCAGGCCTTTGAGCTTTTCAACCAGCACCGGGTCCTGCTCGCAAATCAACACCTCCAGCGCGCCGCGTGATGCGGCCTCAAAACCCAGCACGCCGGTACCGGCAAACACATCTGCGCAGCGCCAGCCGGTGAGGTCTTGCCCGAGCCAGTTGAACAGCGTTTCGCGCACACGATCTGGCGTGGGTCGCAAGCCGGGCCGCGTGGCCACGGGCAGTTTGCTGCGCTTGTATTGGCCACCAATGATGCGCACTTCACCCGGTGGAATAGTTTTGCGGCCAACAACCTTGCCCGACTTGGCGGCTTTTAGTTTTTTTTCTGTGCTGGTTGCTGTCGCGTCTTTGATGACTGTGTACTTCAAGGTGTTCCGCCTAAAACAAGAGTCACCATTTTGTCAGGTTGCAGCTTCTGTGCAAAAGCGCGCCATAAAGCGGGCGAAAAATCAGGTTTCATGGTTTTCATAGAATAGTGCGACTTCAAAGCAGGCCCAATGTTCAGTTTCTTCAAGAAAAAATCTCCGCTCCCGTCGGTAGCGCCCGTTACGCCAGCCTCAGTCGGAAGCCTTGCCGGCAGCCTTATAGGCAGTGCCCTTGTCGCCCCGATAGATGTCGTTACAGCCGGCACGATGGCCCCCGAGCGTGAGCGCTGGCTGGCCAAGCTTACCTCGGGTTTGCGCAAGACCGGCGCCAGCATCTCCGGCGTGTTTACCGGCACGCAGGTTGACGACACGCTGTATGAAGACCTCGAGTCCGCCCTGCTGATGGCCGATACCGGTGTCAAGGCCACCAGCTACCTGCTTAACGCGGTCAAGCGCCGCGTCAAGGAAAGCGCCGTGACCCATCCCGTCGCTGTCAGGAACATTCTGCTGGACGAACTCGCCAGACTCCTCAGGCCGCTTGAAAAAGCGCTGGTCATAGGCCAGCAGCAACCCACCGTCATCATGGTGGCGGGGGTGAACGGCGCAGGTAAAACAACGTCGATAGGCAAGCTCACGCGGCACCTGGCGAATGAGGGTGCTTCGGTGCTGCTGGCCGCTGTCGATACCTTCAGGGCTGCAGCACGCGAGCAACTCAGCGTCTGGGCCGACCGAAATACGGTCGAGATCATCAGCCAAGAAGGCGGCGACCCGGCAGCCGTGGCCTTTGATGCCGTCAACGCCGGCAAGGCGCGCGGCAAGGATGTGGTGCTGGTTGACACCGCAGGTCGACTGCCAACGCAACTCCATTTGATGGAAGAGTTGAAAAAAATAAAACGTGTGGTGCAAAAGGCAGATGCAACGGCTCCCCACGAAGTGTTGCTGGTGATCGACGGCAACACGGGCCAGAACGCATTGAGCCAGGTCAAGGCCTTCGACGAGGCATTGCAACTCACAGGCCTGATCGTCACCAAGCTTGACGGCACAGCTAAGGGCGGCGTGCTGGCCGCGATTGCGCTGTGGGCACGCGAGCGGCAGGAGGCCTCGCCCACGCGACGGCCAGTTCCGGTGTATTTCATCGGTGTCGGTGAAAAGCTCGAAGACCTGGAGACCTTCAATGCCCGGGAATTTGCACAGGCGTTGCTGAGTTAAAAACCGAAATCCTGCCGACTGCATGTTTTCACTCCAGAGGAATCAGCAATGCCTCGCTTTGCAAACCAGATTTTGCGTTTTTTCATCAAACTGGTGCTCGGCCTGATGGCCGCCGTGTTTGCCGTCAGCTTGCTGGCAGCAGGGCTTATAGCGCTGGCGCTGAGTTTAATCAAGTGGCTCGTAACCGGGAAAAAACCAGGGTTTGCGATTGCCTTCAGCCGATTCCGTCGATTCTCCCGGCAGAACAACTGGTCGGGCAGGTTCAGCCAAAAACGGCCTGAAACGAGCGACGTGGTGGATGTAGAGGTGCACGAAGTGCATGAAGCACGCAATGACAAGCGCCTGCCGTGAAAGCAGCCCGGGTGTCTGAATCAAGGGTTTGTATGTATTGGCCTTTTGCTATCCGGCACATTGAACCTATTGTTTGGCACTCTCTCTAATAGAGTGCTAATATTTAGCCCTAGAACGAAGGAGTTTTGCTTGTGTCTTATGCTCTTGCCCCCCAGAACCTGACTGCTACCAACAGCCTGTTTGTCGCGCCTATTGCGGCTGTTTCGCCTGCAAACGCAGTGGCGGGTGTCAACCCATGGGCGCTGCTGCCCCCGCTGGGCAACCTGGATGCCTATATTTCGGCGGTCAACCGCCTGCCCATGCTCACACTGGAGCAGGAGCAGGAATTCGCCAGAAAACTCAAGGAAAACAACGACATAGAGTCTGCCGAGAAGTTAGTGCTCTCTCACTTGCGCCTTGTGGTGTCCACTGCGCGCAAATACCTGGGCTACGGCCTGCCGCACGGCGACCTGATTCAGGAAGGCAATATCGGCCTGATGAAGGCCGTCAAACGATTTGACCCCGATCAGGGCGTGCGCCTGGTCAGCTACGCCCTGCACTGGATCAAGGCCGAGATGCACGAGTACATCCTGAAGAACTGGCGCATGGTCAAGGTGGCGACCACCAAGGCCCAGCGCAAGCTATTTTTCAATCTGCGCTCGATGAAACAGGGTTTCAAGGACGACGCCGACGTGGCCACACACCGTGACACCCTGACCGAAGGCCAGATCCAGTCGATGGCGAAGACGCTCAACGTCAAGCGCGAAGAGGTGATCGAGATGGAGCAACGCATGTCCGGTGGTGACGTGCTGCTGGACCCAAGCCCCAGCGATGACGGCGAAGATGCCTTTGGCCCGATTGCCTACTTGGCCGACGCCACGCAGGAGCCGACGGTCTTGATAGCGTCTCGCCAGCGTGACAACCTGGCCAGCGACGGCATCGCCACCGCGCTGGAGGACTTGGATGCGCGCTCGCGCCGCATCGTCGAAGAGCGCTGGCTGAACGTCAACGACGACGGCTCAGGTGGCATGACGCTGCATGATCTGGCCGCCGAGTACAAGGTCAGCGCCGAGCGCATTCGCCAGATTGAAGTGGCGGCGATGAAAAAAATGAAGAAGGTGCTGGCGGCCTACGCCTGATTTGAATCCTGTTTCAATAAAAAAACCTGCCTCTCAAGAGCGCAGGTTTTTTTATGCCTTGATGGATGTCTTTATCAAGCGCTTTTAAGCAGCAATCGGAAATCTGAAGTCAAGCTCTGCGAGTCATTGTCGTAGCGGCTATACAGGCGGATATTGCCCTTGGGGTCATACACGTAGCTGCCAGCTGAGTGATCCATGCTGTAGCTGCTAGGCGTAGTACCGGGGACTTTTTTGTAGTAAATCTTGAAGTCCTTGGCGACTTGCGGTAACTGCTCCATGGTGGGACGCAGCGCAATGAAAGTCGGGTCAAAGTTGCCCATGTAGGCTTTGAGCACTTCAGGCGTGTCGCGCTCCGGGTCTACCGTGATGAAGACGACCTGCAGTTTGTCGCCGTCCGTACCCATGGCCTTTTTGATCTGCGCCAGCTCGACCATGGAGGTGGGGCACACGTCAGGACACTGGGTGAAGCCGAAAAACACGATGACAACCTTGCCGGCAAAGTCTTTCATGCTGCGCTGCTGGCCGTTCTGGTCGGCCAGCGCAAAACCTGTAGCAAAGTCGGCACCTGTCAGATCTGTGTTTTTGAATTGCAGCTTTTCTTCTCGTGAACAGGCTACTAAAAGGCCTGTAGTACCTGTAAACAGAGCGCAAGCAGCTATTGATTTAATAGCGTTTCGTTTGCTGGAGTTAAGCGTAAAAAATGCTGCTGCGGTCATGAGAAAACCTATACAAGGTAGTGGTCGACGAGCAGTGCAGCAAACAGCACCGACAGGTGGATCAGTGAAAACTGGAAAGTCTTGCGGGCCAACGCATCCGAGTAATTGCGCCACAAGCGCCAACCGTACCAACTGAATCCGAAACTCAGGGCAACCGCCACCGTCAGATACAGCCAGCCACTCATGTTGAAGACGAAGGGCATCAGGGACGCCGGAAACAGCACCAGTGTGTAGAGAAAAATCTGCAAGCGTGTGAACTCGTTGCCGTGCGTGATGGGCAGCATCGGCAGCCCGGACTTTCGGTAGTCCTCTACCCGATACAACGCCAGCGCCCAGAAGTGCGGCGGTGTCCACAAAAAGATGATGAGAAAAAGAATCAAGGCCTCAGGGCCGACCGATCCTGTCATGGCAGCCCAGCCCAGCACCGGCGGCATGGCGCCCGAAGCGCCGCCGATCACGATGTTCTGCGGCGTCAGGGGCTTGAGGATCACGGTATAGACCACCGCGTAACCGACAAAAGTGGCAAAGGTCAACCACATCGTGAGCGGGTTCACCCACACATACAAAATGACAGAACCGGCGGCGCATAAACTGGCAGAAAACAAAAGCGTCAGCGGGTTGCTGATCTGACCCTGCGCGGTGGCGCGCCAGGCGGTGCGTTGCATTTTGGCGTCAATCCGCTGCTCGACCAGGCAGTTGAAGGCCGCTGCGGCACCGGCCACCAGCCAGATGCCCACGCAGGCCACCAGTGCCAGCTCCACCTCGGCCCAACTGGGCACACCGGGCACCGCCAGCACCATGCCGATCAGCGCGCAGAACACAATGAGCTGCACCACGCGCGGCTTGGTCAGCGCATAAAACTGCGCAAATTTGGAAGGCACAAAGGGTGCAATCGCCACGGAAACGGAAGAAGCGGAGGGGTTCATAGGCTCGAAGCCCTGAATTTTGACACACTTGCCGACTCTGGGTCGCGATGGCTGGAAAAAATGGCACCGGTCAGCACCACCACCAGTGCTGCCGCGCCACCGGTGTGCGCGACCGCCGCCACCAGCGGCCAGCCCAGCACAACATTGCTCAGGCCGGTGGCAAACTGCCACAGCGCCAAGCCACCAATCCAAAGAGCATACGAACGCATTGCTGGAATAGGCCGCAGCTTGTGGGCCAGCAACAGCAACGCGGCAAACACGAGGTAGGCTGCCAGCCGGTGCACATAGTGAATGGCGGTCAGCGCCTGGAAGCTGATGTTGTCACCGTCCAGCCCCGCACCCAGTGCGCGCCAGAACGTGAAGCCTTCCCTGAAATCCATCTGCGGCCAGAGACTGCCCTGGCAGGCCGGAAAATCAGTGCAGGCCAGCACCGCGTAGTTGGTGCTGACCCAGCCACCGAGCGCAATCTGCAGCCACAGCAGTGCAAAGGTAGCCGCCAGCAGCAGCCAGGTGCCCGTCGGCAAGACCACCGGCAGGGACTCGCCCTGCGCCTGGGCATAACGCACACCCTGGGCGCGCAGCAAGGCCAGCAGAATCAGACCGCCCAGCAGGTGCAGGGTAACGATCAGCGGGAACAGTTTCATCGTGACGGTCAGTGCCCCAAAGGCGCCCTGAATACACACCCAGACCAGCGTCAGCGCAGGCCACCAAGGCGAAAGAATGTTGCCCCCACGCTGCCCGGAGCGTCGCGCCAGCCAGGTGACAACCGCCAGCGTCATGATCAGCACACCGACACCCGTTGCGAGGTAGCGGTGAATCATTTCTATCCAGGCCTTGGAATGCGTGACCGGGCCGCTGGGCAGGGCCGCCTGGGCGGCGCTGATCGGCTGCTGCGCGCCGACCGGGCTGGCGTGGCCGTAACAGCCGGGCCAGTCGGGGCAGCCCAGGCCCGAGTCGGTCAGGCGCGTGAACGCGCCGAACAGCACCAGGTCAAAGGTCAGGAACAGGGTGATCAGCGTGAGCGTGCGCAGGCGATGGGCCGCGGGCTGATTTTTGTTGCGCAGCCAGACCCAGGCCAGCGGCACCATGGCCACCATCAGGCCGGTGGCCATCAGGCGAATCGCCGGGCTGAGGTTGTAAAGGTCTTGCGTATCCATGTCAGTCAGCGCGGGATGGAAACAAAAAATTTTAACACGGCGAAATTCCCGCGCGGCAGGCTGTGCGCTCGAAAATGAGCGCGACTTGGGATGAATGAGGTGAAGCGAAAACAGCGATGGGTTGCTGCTTGAGATATACTTCGGAAAAAATAAGTGCGCTACTTGATGCAACGATTGATTGCACATCGCACTTTGAACCTAAATCCAGAAGGAGCAAGTAGCGTATGGCTATGGCAATTGTATTGATCGTGCTGGTCCTGGGAACGGTGCTGTTCCATTTTCTGAGCCCGTGGTGGTTTACCCCGATCGCCTCCAACTGGACCTCGATCGATGACACCATCAGCATCACCTTTTGGGTCACCGGCTTCGTCTTCGTCGCCGTCAATGCGTTTCTGGCCTATTGCGTGCTTCGCTACCGGCACCGCAAGGAAAGTCGGGCGCATTACGAACCCGAGAACAAGAAACTCGAGTGGTGGCTCATCGGATTGACCTCGCTGGGCGTCGTCGCGATGTTGGCCCCCGGCCTGGTTGTCTGGGCGAAATTCGTCAACGTCCCGGAAAAAGCGACGGTGGTCGAGGTCATCGGCCAGCAGTGGCACTGGAGCTATCGCTTCCCCGGCAAGGACGGGGTGTTGGGCACCGTCAATTCGCGCTTGGTCAGCGATGCGAACCCGTTTGGCATGAATCCAGCCGATCCCAACGGACAGGACGACGTCTTGATATCGAGTCAGGAAGTACATCTCCCCATCGGCAAGCCGGTCAAGGTGCTGCTGCGCTCCAAGGACGTGCTGCACAACTTCACCGTGCCACAGTTCCGGGTCAAGATGGATCTGGTGCCGGGCATGGTTCCCTATCTCTGGTTCACCCCCACCCGTACCGGGAAATTCGACATTCTCTGCAATGAATTATGCGGCACTGCACATTTCGCCATGCGCGGCAAAGTCGTCGTCGAAGAAGATGCGGCGTTTCAGGCGTGGTTAAGCGGCTATCCGACGTTCGCGCAATCCTCGACTCAGGTGGCCGGCGATGCCGCCGCAGGCAAACCACTCTATGCCGTGTGCAGTGCCTGTCATGGCTTGCAGGGGGAAGGTAATCCCACGCTGCATTCGCCTAAACTGAGTGGGCAAGACGACTGGTACCTGAAACAGCAGTTGAAATATTACAAGCAAGGTATTCGGGGCACACACGACAAGGATGTTTTCGGCAAAATGATGGCGCCGATGGCGGCGACGCTCGCAGATGACGCCGCCATGAACAACGTCGTCGCCTATATCAGGACGCTGCCGGATAATCCCGCCCCGGCCACGGTGAAGAAGAGTGCGAGCGATGGTCAAAAACGGTATGTGACCAACTGCGGCATCTGCCACGGCGCCAATGGCCAGGGCATCCAGGCGATGAATGCCCCCCGGCTCGCCGGCATGAGTGACTGGTATTTGGTCACTCAATTGAAAAATTTCAAACAGGGCGTCCGCGGCGTCCATCCGGACGACAAATACGGCGCCCAGATGAAATTGATGGCCGAGACCCTGGTCGATGACCAGGTAACCAATGACCTTGTTGCCTACATCAATACCTTGCGCTAAGCGGCCGGCAGCAGCGCAAAATTGTCAAGAGCCACAGAGCAAGATACAGCGTAACGAAATATCAGCAAAGAGGAAATTGTAATGTCTTATGTCGCGCATGACGCATCGGATTTCGCCCCGCCTGCGGAAGTCGGAGAGATGGAGCTTTACCATGCGAAAACATGGTTGGGTAAATATGTCTTCAGCCAAGACGCCAAGGTCATCGCCATCCAGTACTCGATCACCGCGATCGGCATAGGGCTGGTGGCGCTGGTGATGTCGTGGATAATCCGGCTGCAACTCGGCTTCCCGGATACATTCTCCTTCATCGATCCCAGCAACTACCTGCAAATGGTCACCATGCACGGCATGATCATGGTGGTCTATCTGCTCACTGCGTTGTTCTTGGGAGGGTTCGGCAACTACCTCATCCCGCTGATGGTCGGCGCCAGGGATATGGTTTTCCCCTACCTGAACATGCTGAGTTACCACATCTATCTGTTTTCCGTGCTGTTACTGATAGCGAGCTTCTTTGTGCCCGGCGGGTCCACGGGCGCCGGCTGGACCCTGTACCCGCCGCAGGCCATTCTCCCGGGCACGCCGGGCGCGAGCTGGGGCATTGTCTTGATGCTCGTCTCGCTGGCGTTCTTCATCATCGGGTTCACCATGGGCGGGTTGAACTACGTGGTGACGATATTGCAGGCCCGCACCCGGGGCATGACACTGATGCGCCTGCCCTTGACCATATGGGGCATCTTCACGGCCACGATCCTGGCGCTGCTGGCCTTTCCCGCCCTGCTCGTCAGCGCCATCATGATGCTGTTCGACCTTTTTCTGGGCACGAGTTTCTTCATGCCCGCCATCGTCTCGATGGGGCAACAGCTTGATTACTCGGGCGGCAGCCCGGTGTTGTTTCAACACCTGTTCTGGTTTTTCGGCCACCCCGAGGTCTACATTGTCGCGCTGCCGGCCTTCGGCATCGTCTCCGACCTGATCAGCATCAACGCGAGGAAGAACATCTTCGGCTATCGCATGATGGTGTGGGCGATTCTGGCCATCGGCGGCCTCAGTTTCGTGGTGTGGGCGCACCACATGTACGTCAGCGGCATGAACCCGTACTTCGGCTTCTTTTTCGCCACCACCACGCTCATCATCGCCATTCCCACGGCGCTCAAGGTATACAACTGGGTGCTGACCTTGTGGCGGGGTAACATCCGCCTGAACGTCCCGATGCTGTTTGCCATCGGCTTCGTGTTCACGTTCATACACGGCGGCTTGACCGGCCTGTTCCTGGGTAACGTCGCCGTGGATCTACCGCTTTCGGACACCATGTTCGTAGTCGCCCACTTCCATATGGTGATGGCCGTAGCGCCAATTATGGTTGTCATGGGGGCGATCTACCATTGGTACCCGAAAATGACCGGGCGCATGATGCACGACGGCATGGGGAAATTTCACTTCTGGTTCACTTTTCTCGGCTCCTATGCGATCTACCTGCCGATGCATTACTTGGGTTTTTTGGGGGTGCCGCGCCGGTATTTTGCACTGGGAAACACTGGCTTTATCCCGGAGTCGGTGCAGTCCTTGAACGCCGCTATCACCGTCGCGGCTCTGATCGTGGGTGCCGCTCAAGTAGTGTTCTTGTATAACCTGGTCTGGAGCTATTTCAAAGGCAAGCCATCGGGCAGCAATCCCTGGGAGGCCACTACGCTGGAATGGCAGACCGCAGATACGCCGCCGAAGCACGGCAACTTCGGCCCAGAGCTGCCGGTGGTCTATCGCTGGGCCTACGATTACAGCGTGCCGGGCGCCGACCAGGATTTCATACCGCAAAACGTGCCGCCCGGTTCGACGACCGCAGGCGTCCGGGCGACTTAGTCATGACTATTACATTGTTGTTTATGGCCGCGATAATGGGCGTCGTTATCTGGTGGCTGGTTCGACAAACGATAAACGTCAAGCCCTGGGTTGAGAGCAGTCTGTTGCCCAGCGATCATGGCGGAGTTGGCTTATCTCAGCCCGCAGTGAAGGTCGGCCTTGGCGTGTTTCTTGCTGTCGCCACGTCCCTGTTTGCGCTCTTCATGAGCGCCTACTTGATGCGAATGCAGTTGGCGGACTGGAGTCCCCTGGCCCAGCCGATGGTGCTGTGGTTCAACACTGCGATGCTGGTCTTGGGCAGCGTCTTCTTTCAATGGGCAAGCAACACCGCGAAATCGGGACAGATAGGCGGCGTGAGGCTCGGCCTGTTTGCCGGGGGCGCTTTCACCTTTGTCTTTCTTGCCGGACAGCTTTGGTCATGGCAACAACTGAATGCCGCCGGTTTTTATTTGACGACGAACCCGGCCAACGCTTTCTTCTACTTGCTCACCGCGCTACACGGGCTGCACTTGCTGGGTGGCCTATGGGTCTGGGCCAAGACCACCGTTAAGCTGCAACGCGGCGCCGCAGTGCATGAGGTGCGCTTGAGCGTGGAGCTGTGCACGGTTTACTGGCACTTTCTGCTGGTAGTTTGGCTGGTTTTATTCGGTCTACTGTTGTTTACCTGATTAGGATACATGCACATGGCACAAGATACGATGATGAATCCGGCAGCACTCGCCCCGGCTGAAGGCTTGCAGGGCTTTGTCGCCGACTGGTCCTCGGACCAGCGGGCGTTCAAGAAGGTTCCCTGGGGCAAGGTCATGATGTGGATCTTCCTCCTCAGCGACACCTTCATTTTTACCATTTTTTTGACCAGTTACATGACGGTGCGCATGTCATCTACCGTCCCCTGGCCCAACCCCAGTGAAGTTTTCTCGTTGACGGTCGCGGGACAGCAGGTTCCGCTTCTCCTGATCGCCATCATGACCTTCATCTTGATTAGCAGCAGCGGGACGATGGCCATGGCCGTCAAGTTCGGTTACGAAAAAAATAAAAAAGTGTGCGCCATCTTGTTGGCGGTGACCGCGTTATTCGGCGCCAGCTTCGTCGGCATGCAGGCCTTTGAGTGGACCAAGTTGATCGAGGAAGGGGTGCGTCCCTGGGGCAACCCCATGGGCGCGGCACAGTTTGGATCGAGCTTTTTTATGATCACCGGTTTCCACGGCTTTCACGTGTCGGTCGGCGTGATTTTCCTGATTATCACGGCCGTCAAGGTTTGGCGGGGACATCTCGACGACGAAAGGCCGGGCTTTCTGACCGGCCGCAAGGGCAACTACGAGATGGTCGAAATCATGGGCCTGTATTGGCACTTCGTCGATCTGGTGTGGGTCTTCATCTTCGCATTCTTTTATCTTTGGTAGGGAAAAACATGGAACACGCGCAAGGGCAGTCTTCGGCAGGGGGCAGCATGGCAAAGGCGGAAGGGCAACAGCATCCGATCAGTGTTTATCTGTGGATCTGGGGGCTGCTGTTTGTTCTCAGCACGTTCTCTTATATGGTCGACTACTTCAACTTCCAGGGTTATCTCAGATGGTCGCTGATCATCCTGTTCATGCTGGCGAAGGCCGGGCTGATCGTCGCCATCTTCATGCACATGGCGTGGGAGCGACTAGCCCTGGTGTATGCCATCTTGGTACCAACCGCCGCTTTGCTGATTTTGATTGGCCTTATGTCGCTCGAAGGGGGCTACACCTTCCAGACGCGTGGCACATACTTCTCGCCGTCACCCGAGGTCGTGAAACACAAATAGACCGCATTACCACGCTGCAGCACCGAGCCATCGCCTTGATGGTGGGTGAGACCGCTGGCTACGATTTCCCGCCGCGCTGCGTCAGCGCTCCGACGGTCTGGAACTTGCTCGCAACATCGGCGCTGGCGGCCATGTCCTTTTTCTTGCCCTCAACCCATATCCTGTAATCGCCGTCGCTCACCACATTGACGACGATCAACACGCATGCGCGCCCGGCGCCGCAAGCTTCGAGGCTGCACAGGCCGCGATAAGTACCGATTTTTTGAGCATTGAACCAAGTGTCGCCGGCAAGCCCCGGGATCGCATCCTGCTTGACCCCCAGCGCCGGAATGTGCCAAGAGTGGATGGCATCGTTTGCGGCAAGGACCATGCGGATTTTCTTGTTAACCGGCACAACCACGGGATTGTCGACGTTGAGCGAAAAGTTATCGCTCTGGGCCGTGATGGAATCGACCGCGCGACTACGCGGTGAATACAGGTTGGAGAAGAAAGAAATGCCTTCGCCTTCACCCTCGACGTATTCGTAGCCCCATTTCCACTGCATGCCGGTGGCCTTGATGGTCAGGTCGGCGCCGGTGGTGTCTTTCTGGGCCACCAATAGCTTGGTAGCCGGCAAAGCCATGGCGATCACGATCACGAAGGGAACAATCGTCCAGGCGATTTCAACTGCGGTGGATTCATGGAAATTGGCTGCTTTGTGGCCGACCGATTGGCGGTGCTTCCAGGTGGAATAAAATATCACGCCGAACACCGCCACGAAAATCGCGATGCAGACGATCATCAAATACCAGTGCAGCCAGTGCTGATCCGCGGCAATTTTGGTGACTGCGGGATGCAGATTGAGCTGCCGGACAGCCAGGCCACCGGGCAAATCGTTGACGGCATAAGCGGCGGTACTGGTCCAGGCGGCCAGAAATCCAAAAATTGCGCCGGTCTGCTGGGTGCCAAGCTGTCTCATGTTGCTCATGGTTTTGCTTACGTTCATCGTGATCACTTCTATTGCTTCAATTTCCAACCGAATTTACTTGCTGATTATAAAGGGCGCTTCTAGAAATTCAGATTTTCGGGATGAAGTGCAAGGCGCACGGAGCGCAGCAACCGCAATGTACTTCAGGTACATGAGGATTGCGAGCACCGCGCAACGCGGCAATTCGCCCGAAAAATGAATTTATAGAAGTGCCCAAAGTTAGTGCCGACCCGGCCCGGCCCGTTAGGGTTTTTGGAAGCCAATCAGCACGAGGACAACCTGTAAACGGACACCATCACGGGGTTTTATTCGGGGCCTCATAATCTCCTATGGGGCGCGCAGATTGATTCATGTATTTACTCGGAGTTTTCGGCGCTTTGAGCATACTGCGCATGTCCGCGATCGAGACTGAACTCAGTGCGCTGACCTTGATTCTTCGTTGGCCTTTGAGCGCGTGCCCGTAGTTCACCTCAAAAGTCAGTGAAAGTCGCCCATCCGCACCCCTGAGCCGCTCGGCCAGCATGGCTTCAAGACGGCTACGCCAAAGGCGACCGCGCAGGGCCGGAAAGCGTGCCGGATGAAAATTGCGCCCTAGCTCTGTCAACTCCTGTAGCAATCGCGCCGGGCTGTCATACGTCAGCGTGATGCGCTCCATGTCCATCACCGGCTCGGCAAAGCCGGCCTGCACCAGCATGTCGCCCCAGTCGTGCATGTCGGTCAAATCATGCCCTGCGGGGGGCCAGCCAAGCTGCCTGTACAGCTCGCGCAGCTCAATGGCGGTATCCGGCCCCAGGCACGAAAACATCAAAAAACCGTTGACCTTCAAGGCACTATGCCACTGCGCCAGCAGCGCCTGCGGGTCGGCGGCTTCATGCAGGGCCATATTCGCCCACAGCATGTCTACGCTGGCCAGTGGTGGTAGTTCGAAGCGCACGGGTTTGCGAATCCAGCGGATTGGATTCCACCAAGAAATTGCTATTTTTTTAATAGCTGCTCGCGCTTGTAAATAGGCAGTTTCAACCACAAAACACTCTGATTTCGGGTATTTTTTTATCAACTCAGCGTGGGCTTTCAGGCCACCGCGTACCGCACCCCAGTGGGCCCAGGCTGCGGGTAGCAATTTGATCCATTGGAGCCTGTCCTGCATACGGCTTGCCACCTCTTCATGCAACCAGGGCGAGACAGCGGGGGCCACGCGCTGCCAGCGGGCCACGGCAATAGGGTCAAGTGTTGGGGGGCGTTGATTCGTGACCATGGAAAATGGAAGGGTAGAAAAGAGGTAGAGACCGACAGCCTTGCGAGTATATTGGCCCGGTGATTAAAACGCTTTTCAAGTCCGCCCTTAAGCTCAAGACACTGCTGCCTGCAATGGCCAGCCAGTGCGCCGTGTGTCATAGCTGGCCCGCAACACAAGTCTGTGCGCCTTGCGTTGCCCGCTTTTCGCCAGGGCACATGCGCTGCACCGCTTGCGCGTTGGCCTTGGCGCCAGGACTGCCTGCGGGCTCTGAAATACACCCCGGCTTGTGTGCCGACTGCTCCATGCATCACCCACCCGTTGACACCACGCTGGTGGCCACCGATTACGCCTATCCGTGGTCAGAGCTCATCACCCGCTACAAATTTGGTAACCGCCCCGGTTGGGCCACTTTTTTTGCCGATTTGTTGATAGCTGCACCCGGCGCAAGACCTGCCTTGAATGCATTGCAAGCGGGTGATTTGACGATTCCCATGCCACTGTCTGCCGAGCGCCTGCAATCTCGCGGCTTCAACCAGGCCTGGGAGCTGGCTTGCGCACTGCACGCGCAGTCGGGTAGCGCGGCCACGCCAGATGCCCACCTGCTGCTACGCGTCAAAAACACCCGGCCTCAAACCGAGCTACAGCGCGAAGCCAGGCTGACCAATGTCAAAGGCGCTTTTCAGGTTGACCCTTTGCGCCAGCCCTTACTGGCGGGAAGGCGGGTGTTACTGGTTGACGATGTGATGACCAGCGGTGCCTCACTCTTTACCGCAGCAGCGGCATTGCGCACGGCGGGTGCTGCACACATCACGGCGATGGTGATTGCGCGTACGCCTGTAGGGTTTTTGGGGTCAGAGTCCAAATTTATCGTGCCATAGGGGGTATTGGGGTCAGACACCAATTTCGCTGCGGTGCGCCGCACCGGCCCGCAGGGCAAGCCAAGGGCTTGGCGAATTTGGGCTCTGACCCCAAAAACCCAACGCACCGCAATAAAATTGGCGTCTGACCCCAATAACCCTACATGTTCAATATCGTTCTTGTCGAGCCTGAAATACCGCCGAATACGGGCAACGTGATTCGCCTCGCAGCCAATACCGGCTGCCGTTTGCACCTGGTCGAGCCACTCGGTTTTTCGATGGAGGACAAGCTCATGCGGCGCGCCAGGCTTGACTACCATGAGTACGCCCAGGTGCTGCGCCATGCCAGCTGGCAAGCATTGCTGGAAAGTGAAAAACCATCACCAGCCAGACGCTTTGCCATGACCACACAAGGTTCGCGCAGTGTTTATGACGCGGCGTTTTTGCCCGGTGACTGGCTGGTGTTTGGTGCCGAGACGCGCGGACTGTCACCCGAGGTACGCGAATCGTTCGCCGCTGACCAGCGCCTCAAGCTGCCCATGCAGCCTGGCCAGCGCAGCCTGAACCTATCCAACAGCGTGGCCGTTGCCGTCTTTGAAGCCTGGCGGCAAAACCGGTTTCGCATAGCCCCATTGCAACCGGGGTAAATGTGGTTCTGTCGCAATAGCGTACAAGGGCCGTTGAAAGGCGGCGATGGGGGCTTGGAGATCAGAAAGCCAGGCTATAGAACT
The DNA here is from genome assembly GCA_038902975.1 of Polaromonas sp. Classification (GTDB taxonomy): domain Bacteria; phylum Pseudomonadota; class Gammaproteobacteria; order Burkholderiales; family Burkholderiaceae_C; genus Polaromonas. The sequence continues at coordinate 24,054 of JBCKMZ010000002.1, read as the reverse complement.
GGTCAGCTGCGGACATGGCTTATCCATCGGGGCAGTGCAACTGCCCCTTCTTGATCATGTGCCGTTTAAACTTGCCCCTCCATCCAGAACCACCGGAGCATTAAATGACCACCACCACCGCAGCCACCTACAAAGACACGCAACTCCTCATTAACAATGAATGGTGCGCTGCTGCCAGCGGCAAGACGCTGGATGTGGTCAACCCGGCTACCGGCAAGGTGATTGGCAAGGTGGCGCATGCCGGCATTCCTGACCTTGATCGTGCGCTGGCTGCTGCGCAGGCTGGCTTTGAGGTGTGGAAGAAGATTCCTGCGAATGAGCGCGCGGCCACCATGCGCAAAGCCGCTGGCCTGTTGCGTGAACGGGCTGCCGACATTGCACGCCTGCTGACGCAGGAGCAGGGCAAGCCTTTTGCCGAGGCGCGTGGTGAGGTGCTGGCCGGTGCCGACATCATTGAGTGGTTTGCCGATGAAGGCCGGCGCGTTTATGGTCGCATCGTGCCGTCGCGCAACCTGGCGGCGCAGCAACTGGTGTTGAAGGAGCCGATTGGCCCGGTTGCTGCATTCACGCCGTGGAACTTCCCCATCAACCAGATCGTGCGCAAGCTGGGTGCGGCGCTGGCCAGCGGCTGCTCCTTCCTGGTCAAGGCACCTGAAGAAACACCTGCATCGCCCGCTGCGCTGCTGCAGGCTTTTGTTGATGCGGGCGTGCCTGCCGGTACGATCGGTTTGGTGTTTGGCGATCCGCATGAAATTTCTAGTTACCTGATTCCGCACCGCATCATCCGCAAGGTGACTTTCACCGGTTCCACACCGGTTGGCAAACAGCTGGCTGCCATGGCTGGCCTGCACATGAAGCGCGCCACCATGGAACTCGGCGGCCATGCGCCGGTTATTGTTTGTGAGGATGCCGATGTGGCGCTGGCCGTCAAGGCTGCTGGCGGCGCGAAGTTCCGCAATGCGGGTCAGGTCTGCATCTCGCCCACGCGCTTTTTGGTGCACAACAGCATCAAGGACGAATTTGCGGCGCTGATGGTCAAGCATGCTGAAGGCCTCAAGCTCGGCGATGGCCTGAAGGAAGGCACGACCCTGGGCCCGCTGGCCAATGCACGCCGCTTGAGCGCCATGGCCAAGGTGCTGGACGATGCCCGCAAGACCGGCGCGACAGTCGCGACTGGCGGTGAGCGTGTCGGCTCTGACGGCAACTTCTTCGCGCCTACGGTGTTGACCGGGGTGTCGCTAGATGCCGACGTGTTCAACAACGAGCCTTTCGGCCCCATCGCCGCAATCCGGGGTTTTGACAAACTCGAAGAGGCCATTCTTGAGGCTAACCGCCTGCCTTTTGGCCTGGCGGGTTATGCGTTCACGAAGTCGATCAAGAACACGCACTTGCTGTCGCAGCAGATGGAAGTGGGCATGTTGTGGATCAACCAGCCCGCCACGCCCTCGCCTGAAATGCCGTTTGGTGGCGTGAAGGACTCGGGTTATGGCTCGGAAGGCGGGCCAGAGGCCATGGAAGCCTACCTGGTCACGAAGGCTGTCTCCGTGATGGCGGTTTAATGTCCAGCTACTCCGTTCGCCCCGCTTCTCCCAGCGATGCCAAAGCGATTGCCGAGATTCATGTGGCCACCTGGCAATCGGCCTATAAAGAGCTGATGCCCGAGGACTTTCTCAAAACCATGACGCTTGAGAAACGCCTGGCCTACTGGCGCGAGGCGATTGAATACAGCGAACCGCAATTGCTGCTTGTTCTGGAGGCCGAGAAGGTGGTCGGTTTTGTGGGTTTTGACCGCTCACGCGATGCCGGTACCAAGTCCAGCGTCGGCGAAATCTGGGCGCTGTATGTGGCCCCCGAACACTGGGGCAAGGGCGCAGCCATTGCGCTGTGGGACGGCGCACGCGAAGGCCTTAAAGAAGAAGGCTGCACGCAGGTTACCGCTTGGGTGCTGCTGCGCAACGAACGTGCGATACGCTTTTTTGAGCATTCAGCGGGCTTCAAACGCGAAATGCCATCGCTCAAAACGGTTGCTTTCGGCAGCATCAAGCTGGAAGAAATACGCCTCAAGCGGCCTGTCGATTGAGCCTATTGAGGTTTTTTGGGGTCAGAGTCCAAATTCATCGTGCGGGTTTTTGGGGTCAGAGCCCAAATTCGTCGAGCCTACGGCTCGCCCGGAGGGCGCGGTGCGATGCACCGCAGCGAAATTGGTGTCTGACCCCAATAACCCCGATGCTTTGCACCGTAATGAAATTGGCGTCTGACCCCAATAACCCTATGTGGTATCGGTGAAGCTATCACGAAACGTGAAGTAGATCGACGTAAAAAATATCGACAGCAGCAGCAATGCCACCGGAAACATGGCCAGTGCCGCAAACGTCGGGTTGCCCAGCAAGGCGGCAAACACAGTGACCAGCAGCATCGTCACGACGAAGATGCCGACCCAGGCCATGCTGTAGATGGTCAGGGCTGCCCAGTTTTTGTAGCAGGCCAGCAGGCTGAAAAACAGGCTTTTGACGGGTGTGATGCCATGCCAGTGAACCAGCGCCGGTGCGTGCCAGAACAGCAAGGAGAGTGGTAGGTACAGTGCCAGTGTGACCCACATTGCCAGCTGAAAATCGGTCTGCTGAACGATGTCTTCGGTGATCTTGCCACCCATGAGGTAAAGCCGGGCAAACCCGCCATCGTCTACCAGGGCGGAGATCGCCATGATGATTAAAAAGCCTGCCGCATACAAGGCGCCCAGAACCAGCATGGCCCGTACTTGTTGCTTGCCCGCACGAAACGCGCTGATGAGTATCGTGGGCATCGGAAATTTTCCCTTGCTGGCCTCTTGTGTTGCCGCCATCAGACCCAGGGTGGCGGCGGGCAGCAAGGCTAGCGCCAGCGCAGCGCCAATGAAAGGCACCAGCGTGGCAATCGACAGCAATGCCATGAACATGAAAAACAGCCCTGATAAAGCCAGTGGTTGCTGTAAAAAAGTTTTGAAACCGAGCTTGACCCACGTCAAACCAGTACGGGCGGGAACGATGTTTAGATTCATAGTGAAGGAACTAATGTGTGAACCAAGCGCTGACGCAGTACGCGCTCAAAGTGGCAGGGGTCATGGGCTTGCAAAACGGCGGCTTCGCGCGGCAAATGAAAATCCCATAGCCGCGAGATCCAGAAGCGCAGCGCACCAGCTCTCAGCATGGCTGGCAGCAAGGCTCGTTCGGCTGCGTTCAGCTTGCGCACGCCCTGGTATGCGGTGAGAAACGCTTCGGCCCTTAGAGTATCATGCCGGCCTGTGGCCAGGTCTATGCACCAGTCGTTCAGGCATACGCTGATGTCAAACACATAGGTGTCGCAGCCGGCAAAATAAAAATCAAAAACCCCGGTGAGGCGGCCATCTTCAAACATCACGTTGTCGCGAAACAGGTCGGCATGTATGGCACCCACGGGCAAGGCCCGGTAGCTTGATGATGCCGCAATGTGGTTCTGGTAGGCCAGCTCACTGAGCAGCAGGCTGCGCTGCTCTGGTGTGATGTGCGGCAACACCACGGGCGCTGTACTGTTCCACCAGCTCAGGCCTCGCAGATTGGGCTGGCGCTTCGGGAAGTCTTCTCCAGCCATGTGCATACGGGCCAGCATGTCGCCGACAGCTGCGCAATGGGCAACGCTGGGGACTAGTTCGCTGTGCCCGGGCAGCTTGTTCACGACTGCTGTGGGCTTGCCTTTGAAGCTGTGCAGGATGTCGCCGTTTTTACCCGGTGCAGGGTCTGGCACTGGTATGTCGCGAGCTGCCAGGTGCTGCATCAGGTGCAGGTAAAACGGCAACTGCTCAAACGTCAGGCGCTCAAACAGCGTCAGCACGTATTCGCCGCGCTCGGTATCGACAAAATAATTGGTGTTCTCGATGCCGCCCGGGCAGGCCTTGATGGATTGCAACGCACCCAGATCAAGTGCGTGCAGGAAAGCAGCAGCCTCGTCAAACGAGACTTCGGTGAATACGGCCATGCCTGAAAGTGAAGCTTTGCGCTCGGGTTGGGGTTACGAAAAAACGAAGCGCGAAGTTTAAAACTTCAGCACATACTGGGCAAATGCCGCCGCTGGAACGCTAAGTGGCAGCGTCAGCAACAGTGAAATCATCCATGCGCGGGATGAAGGTGGCAAAACGTGTTTCATGTAGCTGTATTGTAGGCTTCGAAGCCCTGGATACTGGGTTTGCACGGCTTTGGAAGAGATTAGGCTGGCTCTGCCGACTCTGCCGGATAAATGCGTGGATATAGCTGACAATTCCACAGCATGGCTACTGACAAAAAAACCCTGCTGCTGGTCGATGGCTCCAGCTACCTGTACCGCGCCTTTTACGCCATGCCAGATTTACGCTCCACTCTGAGCGATGGCGCAAGCGTCGCGACCGGTGCCATTCGCGGCATGGTCAACATGATGCAAAAGCTGCGCAAGGATGTGCGCTCCGACTATGCGGTGTGCGTGTTCGATGCCAAAGGCCCGACCTTTCGCGATGCCCTGTATGCCGACTACAAAGCCCAGCGCTCGCCCATGCCCGACGACCTGCGTAGCCAGATAGAGCCGATTCACGAAGTCGTGCGCCTGCTGGGCTGGAAGGTGGTGGACGTTCCCGGCGTGGAGGCCGATGACGTGATTGGCACGCTGGCCTGCATGGCCTCAAAGCAAGGCATTGAAGTCATCATCTCCAGCGGTGACAAGGACATGAGCCAGCTGGTCGATGAAAACATCACCGTGATAGACACCATGAACGACCGTCGCCGCGACCTGGCCGGTGTGGAGGCCGAATTTGGCGTGCCGCCACGCCTCATGGTGGACTACCAGACCCTAGTGGGTGACGCAGTAGACAACGTGCCCGGCGTGCCCAAGGTCGGCCCCAAAACAGCGGTGAAGTGGCTGCTTGAATACGGCTCGCTCGATGCGCTGGTGGCCCGCGCCAGCGAGATCAAGGGCGTGGTCGGCGACAACCTGCGCGCCTCGCTTGACTGGCTGCCCCAAGGCCGGGCGCTGGTGACGATTAAAAAAGATTGCGATTTGACGGGTTACATCGACGGCTTGCCCGCTATGGATTCGATAGCGATGGGTGCAGAAAATAGAGAATCTTTGGTAGTTTTTTATGAAAAATATGGCTTCAAAGGATTGGTGAAACAGATCGGTGGTGGCGCACCCGAAGTGAACGTTCCTTCTGAAGGCCGCAAACCCAAGCCTGCGGCAAAACCTGATGCTGATTCACCGGGTCTGTTTGATGAACCTGCACTTATCAATGTTACTAATGTTATTAATGCGCTTGCCAATACGTCTATGCTGCCTATGGTGCCTATGCTGCCTATGGCGCAGCCTGCCATTAATCTGAAATACGACACGCTATTCACCTGGGAAGCGTTTGACAACTGGCTGGCAAAAATTCAAGCCGCAGAGCTTGTGGCTGTAGACACCGAAACCACCTCGCTCGATGCAATGCGCGCCGAAATTGTGGGCTTAAGCTTTAGCGTCACGCCCGGCGAGGCGGCCTACATTCCGCTCACGCACGACTACCCCGACGCAGCCGCGCAACTGCCACGCGCGGAGGTGCTGGACAAACTCAAACCCTGGCTGGAGAACGCGGCTAAAGCCAAGCTCGGTCAACACGTCAAATACGATCGCCATGTGTTTGCCAACCACGGCATCGAAGTGCGCGGCTATGTGCACGACACCATGCTGCAGAGCTATGTGCTTGAAGTACACAAACCGCACGGCTTGGCCAGCCTAGCGCAGCGGCATCTGGGCCGCAGCGGCATCAACTATGAAGACCTGTGCGGCAAGGGCGTGCACCAGATCAAGTTCAACCAGGTCGATATTGCCAAGGCGGCTGAATATTCGTGTGAAGACTCCGATCAGACGCTGGACGTGCACCGGGTGCTCTGGCCCCGCTTGCAGGCCAACGACAAGCTGCGTTTTATTTATGACCTGGAAATGCAAAGCAGCGAAACGCTGTACCGCATCGAGCGCAATGGCGTGCTGATTGACGCACCCATGCTGGCCAAACAAAGTGGCGAGCTGGGCCAGCGCATACTGCAACTCGAGACCGAAGCGTATGAAATGGCCGGGCAACCGTTTAACCTAGGCAGCCCCAAGCAATTGGGGGAAATATTTTTTGACAAGCTGGGTATGCCGGTGATCAAAAAAACCGCGACGGGCGCGCGTTCTACAGATGAAGAAGTGCTTGAAAAACTGGCCGAAGACTACCCGCTGCCAGCCAAGCTGCTGGAGCATCGGTCGCTCTCAAAACTCAAAGGTACCTACACCGACAAGCTGGCGCAACTGGCGCTGCCGCGCACCGGCAGGGTGCATACCCACTACGCGCAGGCTGTGGCGGTGACCGGGCGCCTCTCCAGCAACGACCCGAACTTGCAAAACATTCCCGTCAAAACCGCTGAGGGCCGCCGCGTGCGCGAGGCTTTTGTGGCCCCCGCTGGCAGCGTGATTGCGAGTGCCGACTATTCGCAAATCGAGCTGCGCATCATGGCCCACATCAGTCAAGACGAAGCCTTGCTGCGAGCCTTTACCGAGGGCATTGACGTACACAAAGCCACCGCTGCCGAGGTCTTTGGTGTCGCCGTCGATCAGGTCAGCAGCGAGCAGCGCCGCTACGCGAAAGTCATTAACTTCGGGCTGATTTACGGCATGAGCAGCTTTGGCCTGGCGCGTACCTTGGGTATCGAAAACAAGGCCGCTGCAGCGTATATCGACAAATACTTTCAGCGCTACCCCGGGGTTAAAAACTACATGGATGAAACCCGGTTGTCGGCTAAAGCCAAGGGCTATGTAGAAACCGTTTTTGGCCGCCGCCTGTACCTGCCAGAGATCAATTCACCCAACGGCCCACGTCGTAGCGGTGCCGAGCGCGCCGCCATCAACGCGCCCATGCAGGGCACTGCGGCTGACCTCATCAAACTCAGCATGAACAAGGTGCAGCAGGTGCTGGACGATGAAAAACGTGCCACCAAAATGATCATGCAGGTGCATGATGAACTGGTGTTTGAAGTGCCCGATGCCGAGATCGAATGGGTGCGGGTAGAAATACCGCGCATCATGGCGGGTGTGGCTGATTTAAAAGTGCCGCTGCTGGCTGATATTGGGATCGGGCCGAACTGGGAAAAAGCGCATTAAAGGCCCGTCGTTTGAAAACGTCGGGCCTGTGGTGAAGGGCGACGTGATTGAATGCCACATCGATGGCTTAAAAACCGTCGGCCTCGGCTTCAAGATAGGCCAGCGAGGTATTGCGTCCGCTGAGATCGTCGAAATTAGCCAGTTTTTTCCAGGCCGCCGCGTCGAAGCTCGCGGTCGCCCGGTCGATCTCGATCCCGTCTTTCACCGCTTTTCCCATGTGCGACTTGAGCGCACTTAGATAGCGATACGTGGGCTGCTCGAATGCATTGAGCGGCGCCACCTGGCCGTGCCCCGGCACGAATTGCTTCGCCTTAAGGCCACGCAGCGCGTCGTAGGCGGCGATCCATTGTGTTACATGGCCATCGGGCAGGATCGCGAGCAGGCGCCCACTGTAAAGAATATCACCGGCAAACACGGTCTGGTCCGGCGCGACTTCAACCACCAGCGAGCCGCGCGTGTGGGCGCGGCCAAAGTCCGTGACCTTCAGCTTCACGCCGCCGCCCAAGTCGAGGACAAGCGGCGTGCCGTCAACCAGCCGATCGGGCGGCCGGGGGGCGGTGACCGATCCCGCCTTAAGCGCCAAGACGCGTTCGACCGTGGTGGCAAAACCCACGCCTTCTTTTTCCATACGGGCGGCAGCCTCCTTGGCTGCGATGATTTCGGCACCTGCGCTCCGAAACACCTCGTTGCCCATGAAACGATGCGGCTGGGAATTGGTGTTGATGACGTAGCGAACCGGCAGCGGCGTTACCGCGCGAATGCGTTGCATCATCTGCTGCGCCATTTCGGGTGAATAGCCGCTGTCGATCACTGCAACCGACTGCGTCCCGACCACAAACCCCAGGTTCATGCGGTAACCCCGGTTGGCCTGGCTCGGCGCTTCATACGGTCCTACCCACGCCCAAGCGTTCGGCGAAACCTTGACCGGCTTGGGCAGCCAGCCTGCCGCGTGCGCCGGCACGAGCACCAGTGCACAAAGCGCCAGCCAGAGTCCGAACTGTATTTTTTTCATTGCAGCCTTCCATTGTTTCATGCAACGCCCCAGGCATAAGCCAGGCCGAGCAGGGCACAGACGCCGATCACCTTCATGATGTCGGCCTTGTATTTCCAGAGTGCGAGGAAGGCAGCAACGGCGATGAGGACGGCTAGCCAGTCGAAGGGTGTGGCGAAGGGCGTGGCGGCGCTGGCCTGCGGCCAGAAGGTATGCCAGGAGAAGAAGACGGCGAGGTTCACGATCACGCCAACTACGGCGGCGGTGATGGCGGTTAGCGGCGCGGTGAATTTGAGTTCGCCGCGCGTCGCTTCGACCAGCGGGCCACCGGCGAGAATGAACAGAAAGGATGGCAAGAAGGTGAAGAAGGTCGCCACCCCAGCACCCGCCATGCCGGCGGCGACCGGGTCGGCAAACACCGATTTGCCGACGCCACCGAGATAGCCGATCCACGTGACGACCTTGATCAGCGGTCCCGGTGTGGTTTCGCCCAGCGCCAGGCCGTCCATCATCTGCGGGCCGGTGAGCCAGCCGAATTGCTCGACCGCGCCCTGATACACGTAGGGCAGCACGGCATAGGCGCCGCCGATGGTGAGGAAGGCCGCCTTGGTGAAGAACTCGCCCATTTCGAAGAGCACCGGCATTCCGCTCAAGGCCAGCATGGCCACGCCCCAGATCGCCACGAAGACCAGCACCAGGGCAATCGACTTGGCCAGCGAGAACTTCGCGTGCGGCGGCGGCGGCGTGTCGTCGTCGAGGATCGCCGGTCCGGTAGCTGCCTTGCCGGCGGCGCCATGGCCGCCACCACCGGCCTTGAATTTATTCGGCAGCCATTTGCCGCCGATGGCGCCGAGGATGCCGGCGGCCAGTACGATCCAGGGAAAGCCGATCTTGAAGAAGAAAATCCCGATGAAAGACAGCGCGGCAATCCCCATCAGCACCTCATTTTTCAGCGTCTTGCTGCCGATGCGCCAGCCGGCGAACAGCACGATGGCGACCACGGCGGGTTTGATGCCGTAAAAGATGCCTTGCATCGCCGGCACGTCGCCGTAACTCAGATAGACGCCGGCGAGCACGGTGACCAGCACGAAGGCCGGCATGAAGAACAGGATGCCGGTCATGATCGCGCCCTTGACGCCGTGCATCAGCCAGCTGATGTAGATGGCGAGCTGGATGGCCTCCGGCCCCGGCAGCAGCATGCAGTAGTTGAGGGCATGCAGGAAGCGGTTCTCGGAAATCCAGCGGCGTTTTTCGACCAGCTCGTTGTGCATCATCGAAATTTGGCCGACCGGACCGCCGAAGGCGATGAAGCCGAGCTTGAGCCAATATTTAAAGGCTTCGCCCAAGGTGACGGGCGCGGGTGCAGCGGTTGGTACGGTGTCCATGCGAATTGCTCCAAGTCAAAGGGATGAAAAAAGACCAGTCTTGGACGGGACACCGTCTAATTCCATTTCTAAATCATTCCTATATGTCGTTGCTTCGCCTTGCCGTGCTACAGCACTGCCTGCGGCTTCGCGTCTAATCTAGAAATGATGTAGAAACGGAATTGCGGATGGTTTGCATCCTGACGCCGGGGGCTGGCACCCCGACTGCGGCGATTCTAGCGCAGTGCTTCGCGATCAACAAAGGCTACCTTCGCGCTACAGATTGGGAAAATCCCGAATGCAGCCGCTTCGAGCTTGTGGTTCAATGCCTTCACGCAGGATAGCAAACTGCTCGCCATCCGGGCGGCATCAACCACGCTTGTTCATACCGGGGGTGTCATTTTGCGCAGCAACCGGGTTGCTGTCATGTGTACCTGAATTCATCAACACTCACCACCGATAGGAAACCTGTCATACGCAAACTCAAATACCTTGCCGTCGCCACCGCCACACTGGCACTGCTCACCGCCTGTGCCAGCTTGGAGGGTACCGGCCCGATGGGCTTTTTTGTCACCAGCGTGGGCAGCGGCAAGGGCGGCGACTTGGGTGGCCTGGCTGGCGCAGATGCGCACTGCCAGAAACTGGCCGCCGCAGCCGGCGCAGGCTCACGCACTTGGCGCGCTTATCTGAGCGTCCCGCCCAAGCCAGCAACGGCACCGGCTGCCTGGGAGCTCGGCACCAACGCTCGCGATCGCATCGGCCAAGGCCCCTGGTTCAATGCCAAGGGCGACTTGATCGCAAAAGACCTGAAGCACCTGCACAACGGCAACCACATCACCCAAGCCACCGCCTTGGATGAGAAAGGCAACGTCATCTCGGGCCGAGCCGACCCGGTCAACCACCACGACATGCTGACCGGTAGCCGCGCTGACGGCTCGGCCTTCGGACCGCAGACCGACACTACCTGCCGCGCCTGGACCAGCTCGACCGAAGGCTCGGCCGTGGTTGGCCACCACGACCGCATCGGGCCGACGACCGAACCCTGGTCACAGTCCTGGAACTTCTCGCACCACACCCGGGCTTGCAGCATGGAAGCCTTTCGCCCCGGCGGTGGCGCCGGCTTGTACTACTGCTTCGCGGCGAACTGATCTCCAAGGGGGCTGAAGCCCCGTTCCAGCCACTTTTTGAGAAAACTGCCATGCTCAACAGCGACCAGAAATCCGAGTTTGATTCCCTGCTCCCCGGCCAAAGCACTGAAAACGGCGCGACCCGCCGCACCGCGTTGAAGGCCGCTCTCGGCGTGGGTTATGCCGCCGCGGCCATGCCGATCATGGCGCAAACCGCCATCAAGACCTCGGCCGAAGGCCTGAGAGTTGGTGAAACCACGTTCGAGGTCAACGGCTTCAAGGTGCCAGTCTATTACGCCGCAACTGCGGGTAAAACCGACCTGCCGGTGGTTCTGGTGATTCATGAAATTTTTGGGGTTCACGAGTACATCGCCGACACCACCCGCCGTTTGGCGAGGGCCGGTTATCTGGCGCTTGCGCCCGAGCTGTTTGCGCGCCAGGGCGACCCCAGTGAGTATGGCGAGATGGCCAAGCTGATAGCTGAAGTCGTCTCCAAGGTGCCCGACGCCCAACTCATGGCTGACCTGGACGGTGCCGTGAAGTGGGCTGGCGCCAACGGCGGAAGCACCGCCAAAGTGGGCGTCATGGGCTTTTGCTGGGGTGGCCGCATCCCCTGGCTGTATGCCGCGCACAGCCCCAACGTCAAAGCCGGTGTGGCCTGGTATGGGCGTCTGGTCGGTGCCAGCACGCCTCTGACGCCCAAACACCCGGTCGATATTGCGCCCATCCTCCACGGCCCGGTGCTGGGCCTGTACGGCGGGCAGGACAGCGGCATTCCGCTTGACACGGTGGATAAGATGAAAGCTGCGCTTGCCGGCGGTAGTGCTGCGGCGAAGGCCTCGCAATTTGTGGTGTATCCTGATGCCCCGCACGGTTTTCACGCCGACTATCGATCCAGCTTCCGCAAGGAGGCTGCAGAAGATGGCTGGAAACGCGCTTTGGCGTGGTTCAAGGCGAATGGGGTTGCTTGATAAGATCAAAAGAGTTTGCGGCCATTTTTGACGGATTTTTTACACTCTTTTAGGGCTATAGCCCTTTAGATACGGGCGTTACAAGCTATGATTTTGATAGCAATTTTGACCGGCACCCTGACCGCCGGCATTGGCAGCGTGTGGCTGGCGGCGCTGCTCAGCTTTGGTGTGCTGGCGCGCTACACCCAGCACATGCTCAGTCTGGCAGCAGGCGCGCTGCTGGCCACTGCCTTCATGCACCTGCTGCCCGAGGCCTTTGAAAGCCAGGTCGGCCCGCAGGCGCTGTTTGCCACGCTGCTGGCCGGGCTGGTGTTCTTTTTTCTGTTAGACAAGGCCGAGCTTTGGCACCATGGGCATGAACACGGTAGCGACCATGACCATGCTCATGGACACGGTCACGCCCACCACGGGCACGACCAGAGCAGTACCCAATCTGGTGGCTGGGCTGTGCTGGCCGGTGACAGCGTGCATGCCTTTGGTGACGGCATATTGATTGCCTCTGCCTTCATGGCCGACCTGCGCCTGGGCGTGGTCGCATCGCTGGCGGTGCTGATGCATGAAGTGCCGCATCATATGGGTGATCTGGTGGTCATGCGCCAAACGTCCGATAACCGCCGTGCCGCACTCATCAAGGTGTCCATGGCCGGTGCCGTGACAGCGCTTGGTGGCATCATCGGTTATGCGCTGGTCGATCAGTTGCTGGGCTACCTGCCGTTCTTTCTGGTCGTGGCATCCAGCAGCTTTATCTATGTGGCGCTGGCAGACCTGATTCCACAGTTGCAAAAGCGCGCAAGCCTGGCGCAGACCGCAGCGCAAATCGCCTGGCTGCTGATTGGCATAGCGCTGGTCATGGTCGTCAGTACACTGGCGCACTGGGCTTAATTTTTAGGGTGCCCTTCAGCCCTGCGCCACCGGGCGGCTGGTGTCACTGCACCAGTCGCTCCAGCTGCCGGCATAAAGGCCGCTGCTACCCAGCCCGGCGATTTGCATGGCGATGATGTTGGGCACTGCGCTGACACCGCTGCCGCAGTGATGCACAACCGTTGCAGGGTCACGCCCGCCGAGCAAGGCTTCAAATTCGGCTTTGAGCGTTGCGGCAGGTTTGAACTTGCCATCAGCGCCTATGTTTTGAGTGAAGGGGCGATTCAGTGCACCGGGGATATGCCCCGCCACCGGGTCTAGCGGCTCGACTTCACCCTTGAAGCGTGGCGTGCCGCGCGCGTCTATTAGCGTCTGCACGGGACGGCCCAGATTGCCGAGAACCGTATCGACCCCCACCAGCAACACCCGCTCAGGGCCAAGTTCAAAATTGGTTTGAAAGTGCGCTGGATCTTCGCCACTTTTGACCGCGCCGCCTTCAGCCGTCCATGCCTGCAAGCCGCCGTCCAGCACCGCTACGTTGTCAATGCCAGCCCACTTGAGCATCCACCACAGGCGGCCGCAGTAGTTGACCCCATTGCGGTCATACACCACGGCCTGCATGTCGTTGGCAAAACCAACGCTCGATAGCCAAGTGGCAAATTTTTCGCGATTCGGCAAGGGGTGACGGCCACCCGATGCAGGCGCATCAGCACCTGTGGCGGTGATAACACCAACAGCGCCGGGTTTGCCGGGGTTGCTGCCATGTTTGGCGCTCAGTGCCGTGTCAAGGTTGGCGTAGACCGCGCCCGGGATGTGTGACTCAAGGTATTGCTTTTCACCAGCGTGCGGCTGCATCAACTCAAACGTGCAGTCAAAGATGCGCAGCGGCTGGCTTGATGCGATCAAGGCCTGCAATTGCGGTACTGAAATCAATGTCGTGTAGTTCATGGCGTTTAAGTGCCCTTCAGATCATCTGTGTGGTTTTGCTAGCACCCATTTCGCGGCGGTACCACTCGTGAAAGTGCTGCATACCGTCTTCCATCGGGCTTTGGTAAGGGCCAAACTCGTTGTCGCCGCGCAGCATCAGCGCCTTGCGGCCTGCATCCATGCGCAGCGCGATTTCGTCGTCTTCGACGCAGGTTTCCATATAGGCGGCCTGCTGCGCATCCATGAACTCGCGCTCGAAAGCACAGATTTCCTCGGGGTAGAAAAACTCGACCACGTTGAGGGTCTGGTCTGGCCCCTGCGGGTGCAGGGTGCTGACCACCAGCGCGTGCGGGTACCACTCGAGCATCACATGCGGGTAGTAGCTAAGCCAGATTGCACCGTACTTGGGCGGCACGCCCTTGCGGTATTGCAGCACCACGTCGTGCCACTTCTTATAGGTGTCGGTGCCAGGCTTGCCCAGCTTGTCAGATACGCCGACGGTCTGCACCGAGTAGTGCTTGTTCAGTTCCCACTGCAAGTCGTGCGTGCTGACAAAACCGCCCAGGCCGGGGTGGGCGGGGCCGACGTGGTAGTCCTCCAGATACACCTCAATGAAAGTCTTCCAGTTGTAGTTGCACTCGTGCAGGTGGATCTTATCTAACTGGTAGCCTGAAAAATCGAGGTCTGCCATGGTGGCCAGCGATGCCATCTCAGCGACGACATCGCGGCCATTATCTTCAAACACCAAGCCGTTCCAGCTTGTGGTTTTATAGCGGTTTAAATTGAGGCAGGGGTCAATCTCGAAGTGCGGCGCGCCTATCAGTTCGCCCGATGTGTTGTAGGTCCAGTGGTGCAGCGGGCAGACGATGTTGCTGTCGGCCCTGGTGCCAAGCGAGCCTCTGCCCTGTAGCATGGTGGCCTGGCGGTGACGGCAAACATTTGAAATCAGCTCTATGCCCGAGGCGTTGCGCACCAGCGCCCGGCCTTCACCCTCATGCGGTAGCGCATAAAAATCACCGAGTTGCGGCACGGCCAGCTCGTGGCCCAGGTAACGCGGCCCACGGGCGAACAGTTTTTGCTGCTCCCGCTCGTAGATCCCGGCATCAAAGTAGCTGGAAATGGGGAGCTGGCTGGTCGCTTGCAGCAGCCTAAGGCTTAAATCAGACATGCTTTGTAGGCTATCGAGAACAGTTCTCAATTCTACATGCGGGATAGCCGCCCTGAGACGACATTAGCAGGTCTAAAATCAGGGCTCACTAAAAATACCATGGCTAAATCTTCCGCTTCTACAACACCGCCAGCTTCCGCATTGCCCGCCACCTACGAGGCAGCGCTGCAAGAGCTTGAAGCCCTGGTTGCCAGCCTGGAGTCCGGCCAGTTGCCGCTGGACCAGTTGCTCACCGGCTACCAGCGCGGCGCACAGCTACTGGGCTTTTGCAAGAGAAAACTCGAAGCCGTGGAAACCCAGGTCAAGGTGCTTGAAGGGAGCGAGTTGAAGCCCTGGGCATCAAGCTGACATCCATGACCATGCCAGTGCCGACCACGCAGCTACCTTCGCAGTCAAATTTTGTGCTGGCCGACTGGAGCGAACAACAGCTCGGCCAGATCGAGCAGGCCCTCACGCGATGGGTTGCCGGCCCGAACGACGCGCCCGCGCCTGCACGTCTGGGCGATGCCATGCGCTACGCCGTGCTCGATGGTGGCAAGCGCCTGCGCCCCTTGCTGGTAATGGCCGCCTGCGAAGCCGTCAACGGCAATCCGCAGGCTGCATTGCGTTCGGCCTGCGCGGTTGAACTCATACACGCCTATTCGCTGGTTCACGACGACATGCCCTGCATGGACAACGACATACTGCGCCGGGGCAAGCCCACGGTACACATCAAGTTTGGCGAGGCACAGGCGCTGCTGGCAGGTGATGCGTTACAAGCCCTGGCGTTTGAATTTTTGACGCCCGACGACGACTCTGTCGATGCGGCGATGCAGGCACGCCTGTGCCGCATGTTGGCCAAGGCGGCGGGCTTTCAGGGCATGGCGGGCGGGCAGGCGATAGACCTGGCCAGCGTGGGCCTGCCCCTGACTTCTGTGCAGTTGCACGAAATGCACCGTCTCAAAACCGGCGCGCTGCTACAGGCCAGCGTGTTGATGGGGGCCAGTTGCGGTCAGGCCAGCTTGCCGGTATGCGAGGCGCTGCGGGACTACGGTGCCTCAGTGGGCCTGGCGTTTCAGGTAGTGGACGATATTCTCGATGTCACCACCGATTCCGCCACGCTGGGTAAAACCGCTGGCAAAGATGCCGATCAAAACAAGCCCACCTTTGTATCGCTGATGGGGCTGGATGCCTCAAGGGGCTATGCCCAGCAGTTGCTGGCGAAAGCTCTGGCAAGCCTAGACAAAATGGACGACAAAGTTAGCGTCAATAGCCCTCACAACACCGATGCCCTGCGCGCACTGGCAGACATGCTGGTCAACCGTCACAATTAGGGGTACTTCTATAAATTCATTTTTCGGGCGAATTGCTGCGTTGCGCGGTGCTCGAAATCCTCACGTACCTGAAGTACGTTCCGGTTCCTGCGCTCCGGGCGCCTTGCACTTCATCCCGAAAATCTGAATTTCTAGAAGTACCCTTAACTGCACCTTAAGCTACGCCGCCGCCATTACGAACTAATCACACGATGACTTCATTGCTAGCATCCATCAACAGCCCCGCAGACCTGCGCAGGCTGCCGCGTACACAGCTGAAGTCTGTGGCAGACGAATTGCGCGCCTACCTGTTAGACAGTGTTTCAAGAACCGGCGGACATTTAAGCTCCAACCTCGGTACGGTCGAGTTGACGGTAGCGCTGCACTATGTTTTCAACACACCTGATGACCGCCTGGTGTGGGACGTGGGCCATCAAACCTATCCGCACAAAATCCTCACGGGTCGGCGTGAGCGCATGGACAGCCTGCGCCAGTTTGGCGGTTTGTCGGGCTTTCCGCGCCGTGACGAAAGCCCTTACGACACCTTTGGCACCGCGCATGCATCGACCTCGATTTCTGCCGCCCTCGGCATGGCGCTGGCCTCCAAACAAAAAGGTGAAGAGCGTTATTCGGTCGCCATTATTGGCGATGGTGCCATGAGCGCAGGCATGGCGTTTGAAGCGCTCAACAACGCTGGCGTACACGACAACTGCAAGCTGCTGGTGGTGCTCAATGACAACGATATGAGCATCAGCCCGCCAGTTGGCGCGCTGAACCGCTACCTGGCGCAACTGATGAGCGGGCGGTTTTATGCATCGGCCAAAAACGTCGGCAAGCACTTGCTCAGTGTTGCACCGCCCCTGCTTGAGCTGGCCAAGCGACTTGAGATGCACGCCAAGGGCATGGTCGTGCCCGCAACGCTGTTTGAAAATTTTGGCTTCAACTACATAGGCCCGATTGACGGGCATGACCTGGAGTCACTGATCCCCACGTTAGAGAACATCAAGCAGCTCATGGCGAATGGCGACCGCCCGCAGTTTTTGCATGTGGTAACCAAAAAAGGCCAGGGCTACAAGCTCGCCGAAGCCGACCCGGTGGCCTATCACGGCCCCGGCAAGTTTGACCCGGCCATGGGCCTGCAAAAAACCACCACCCCCGCCAAACAAACCTTCACGCAAGTCTTCGGCACTTGGCTATGCGATATGGCGGCGGCAGATAAGCGTTTGGTCGGCATCACGCCCGCGATGCGCGAAGGTTCGGGCATGGTGGAGTTCCACCAGCGCTTTCCAGAGCGTTACCACGATGTTGGCATTGCCGAGCAGCATGCAGTCACGTTTGCAGCAGGCATGGCCTGCGAAGGCCTCAAGCCCGTGGTGGCGATTTACTCGACTTTTTTGCAGCGCGGTTATGACCAACTGATTCACGATGTGGCCATTCAGAACCTGCCGGTGGTGTTTGCGCTGGATCGCGCCGGCTTGGTGGGTGCCGATGGATCCACCCACCAGGGTGCCTATGACATTCCCTATTTGCGCTGCATCCCCAACATGGGCATTGCCTGCCCGGCAGACGAGCGCGAGTGCCGCAAGCTCCTGAGCTCGGCATTTGCACAAAATCATCCGGTGGCAGTGCGTTACCCGCGCGGTGCTGGGGCAGGTATTGCACCTGAAGCCAATCTGGATGCGCTGCCTTACGGCAAAGGCGAAATACGTTTGAAGCGGCTAGAGCGCACGGCAGGTGGCCCACAAGGTACCAGCATCGCCATACTGGCTTTCGGCACGCTGCTGTACCCGGCCTTCCAGGCGGGTGAAAAACTCGGCTGCACAGTGGTCAATATGCGCTGGGTCAAGCCGCTGGATATTGATCTTCTGCTTCAGATGGCAGCTACGCATGACGCGCTCGTCACGCTAGAAGAGGGTGCCATCATGGGCGGTGCAGGCAGCGCAGTCAGTGAAGCGCTGCAAGCCGCTGGTGTCAGCAAACCCGTGCTGCACCTGGGTCTGCCCGATGAATTCATCGAGCATGGTGATCCGGCCAAACTGCTGGCGATGCTAGGGCTGGATGCGGCGGGGATTGAGGTGTCTATCAGGCTGCGGTTTAAAGACCTTGCGGCATCAACCGCGGCCACCCGGGTTGCGCTTAAGTCTGTGGCTTGATGCGTTGAGCCTAGGAGTCTGTCGGGCTTTCGGCATCGATAGCGAAAAAGCGCCGCAGCGGTCTATTTTTCACCGGCTGGTACAAAGAGCTGGTGACCGAACTACCGGTGATTAGCCAACGCCGATGCCGTCAGCACTTCGCCGGGCCTTTGCCGAAGCCAAACGTCGGCTAAATCCCCGTGTACAAACACCGCCCCGCAAGCCGCCTCAAAAGCACTCAGGCCAGCGGCCAGGTAAGCCCCCACCATGCCTGCGAGCACGTCCCCGGTACCGGCGCTAGCCAGTAGCGCGCAACCACTGGCGTTGATGGCTGGCAACTCGCCGGGCGCAGCGATAACTGTGCCTGAACCCTTGAGTACCACAACGCACTGAAAGCGCTCTGCCAGCGCGCAGGCAACCGCCATGCGGTCGGCTTGTACCGCAGCGGCTGTTGTGCCAGCCAGGCGCGCGGCTTCCAGCGGATGCGGTGTCAGCACGGTTTTGTAGCCGCGCGCGCGTCTAGCAACCAGCAATGTTTGCAGCGAGCTATCGTTGGAAATCGCATTCAGCGCATCCGCATCCAGCACTACGCGCGGCGCGTTTGAGAGCACTTTGGCCAATACGCTTTTGATGGCCTCACCACCACCGCAGCCACACACGATGACTTGTTGTTTAAGGTCGAGCGCCTCCGGGCTGCGAAACATCAGCTCGGGTTGCTGTGGGTCAACGCTTAAACCGGCAGCCAAACTCTCGTGACCCAGCAGGGCGACGAACACGCGCCCGGCACCTGCATGTAGCGCTGCGCGTGCGGCGAGCAATACGGCACCTGCCATGTGGCTGCGCGGCGTTGCTTCGCCACCCAGCACGGCTACATCGCCAAAGCTGCCTTTGTGACTGGCTTGGGGCGCTGCGCTTTTGGCTACTCGTCGTCGCGTGACTTGATCTTTGCCCAGCAGGATTGCCGTTGGGCCTGCTGCGGCCTCAACGCCATGAACGCCCAGAGCATCAAACCAGACTTCCCCTGCGCTGTCTCGCCCACTGGCGGTAAACAAACCGGGCTTTAAGGTCAGCAAACTGAGGGTAAAACGCTGGAAATAAGGTGAAAAAGTGGCTGCTGAGTGCCCGGTATCTGCATTCAGTCCGGTGGGAATATCAACCGCGAGCGTCGGCTTGCCGCTGGCTTGCATGATGCCCAGCCATTGCGCCATGAGTGCGTTGATGGGGCGCTTTTCAGGTGCCTCAGCGTCTATTTTGTCGATGTTTGCGCCAATGCCGAGCAGGGCATCAATACAAAAATCAAAGTCAGGCGGCGGTTGATCAGCCATAGTCACACCGGCTGCCAGTGCTCGGGCCTGTGAAGCCTGCGCATCAGGTGGCAGTGCCGTCCGGCCTGCAGGCAGACCGGTCCACGTCAGCACAACACGCTTGCCCCACTGGTGCAGGTGCATAGCCGCCTCAAAACCATCACCGCCGTTGTTGCCGGGCCCGCAAGCGACCCAGATGCATTGGGCATGCGGCCCCAGCGCCAGCGCCAAACGCGCCACCGCCAGGCCCGCCCGCTGCATCAGTGTGTGGGGTAGCAACTGCGCCTGTGTGGCGCGCTCCAGCGTGCGCGTGGCTGCCGCGCTGAAAAGCGGGTGGCTGGTTGCGCTGGTGATTTTTTGCATTAAATTTATAGCGAACTTGCCAACGCTGCTTCAACCTGGAGCGCCGCGTCAAGCAGCGCATCATCATGCAGGGCCGCGTGCCAGAGCATCAGGCCAACCGGCAGTTCGCCGCTTTGTTGGCAGGGCAACGAAATGCCGCAGCCATCCAGCATGTTAACCACCGCCGTGTTGCGCAGCAGTAGGCCGTTGACCCTGAAAAACTCGGTATCGTCGCTCAGCAGGCTGGCAATCGGGGCTGCGACGATGGGTACAGTGGGCGACAGCGCGGCATCAAAACCTGCAAGCTGTAGCTGCATACGAATGATCCATTCGCACCTAGCTGCCACCAAGTCTATGTAGTCGGCTGCGCTCATGCTGGCACCGCGCAGTATGCGCAGGGCTACACGGGGGTCGTATTCGGCAACGTGTTCGGCTATCAGCTTGCGATGCCAGGTGTAGCTCTCGGCGGCAGACAAACCACCTGTGGCATTGATGCTGGCCAGTTCATTGATCTCTGGCAGTGCGATGTCTTCGATCTGCGCGCCTGCCAGTCGCAAGGTTTTCAAAGCACGCTCAAAAGCCGTTGCGCAGGTAGCGTCCATGCCGTCCTGCATCAGCGTGCGAGCTATTGCAAAGCGGCAGCTTGAAAGCGGCTTGCCAGCCAACACGACGCTGCGTGCGGCCAGAACTTCATGCGCTGTGATGGCATCGCGTACCGATCGCGTCAGGGCGCATACCGTGTCAAGGCTGGTGGACAGCGGCAGGGCACCCGTGGTTGGCACCAGTCGGGCGGTGCTTTTAAAGCCGACGATGCCGCACAGCGCGGCAGGAATGCGGATCGAGCCTCCCGTGTCAGAGCCCAAGCCGATGAGCGCGGCACCCGTGGCAACCGACACTGCAGCGCCAGACGACGAGCCACCGGGAATGCGTTCAACGCTGGTGTCCGCCGGGTTGACGGGCGTGCCGTAATGCGGGTTGATGCCGACACCTGAAAAGGCAAACTCGACCATGTTGGTACGGCCTGTCAGCACGGCACCGGCAGCACGCAGGCGGGCGACGGCGGCGCTGTCTGTGCTTGCAGCGGGCGCATTGGCCAGCACCGTTGAGCCGGCAGCAGTGGTCTGCCCGGCAATATCGAACAAATCCTTGGTTGAAACCGTAATACCCGCCAGCGGCAGGCTCAAGTCAAGATGGGGAGGTGAAAAGGTCGTCTCTAGCTGGCCAGGCATGAAAACATGGCGACATGCATCGCTTTGGGCTACCGCACGGGCTTGCTCAAGAATGTCGGTCAGGTAGCTCTTGTCGGCCTGGATGGCCTGACGGGTACTGTGGATGTTGACGGTCAGGAGGGGCTGGTTCATTGGGCGGGAGGTGTTATACTCGAACGGCTTTGCAGGTGGCGATTTTGCCTACTGTAGGGTAAATCGCAAATCAGCCACACAAGGTGTTGCCGGTTGGCTAGAGGACACTTCTCGGAATTTTTGGAATTTTCAGAAGAACTTCTGGCTTGCAGGTGATAAGTGCTGATTTTAGACACAACCTTTTGGAGTATTCATATGTCAACCACCATGCGTGAAATGCTGGAAGCTGGCGTTCATTTCGGACACCAAACCCGCTTCTGGAACCCCAAGATGGCCCCGTATATCTTCGGCCATCGCAACCGTATCCACATCATCAACCTGGAAAAATCGCTGCCGATGTACCAGGACGCGATGAAGTTCGCCAAGCAGCTGACCGCCAACCGCGGCACCATCCTGATGGTCGGTACCAAGCGCCAGGCCCGTGAAACCGTCGCCATGGAAGCCAAGCGCGCCGGCGTGCCTTTTGTTGATCAGCGCTGGCTGGGCGGCATGTTGACCAACTTCAAAACGGTCAAAATTTCCATCAAGCGCCTGAAGGAAATGAAAGCCCAGCAAGAAGCCGGCCTTGACACCATCAGCAAAAAAGAACAACTCACTTTCAAGCGCGAAATCGAAAAGCTTGAAAAAAACATAGGTGGCATTCAAGACATGGCTGCCTTGCCGGATGCGATTTTCGTGATCGACGTGGGCTTTCATAAAATCGCGATTCTCGAAGCCCAAAAACTCGGTATTCCCCTGATTGGTGTGGTTGACACCAACCATTCGCCTATCGGCATTGACTACGTGATCCCTGGCAACGATGACTCGTCCAAGGCTGTGGCGCTGTACGCACGCGGCATTGCCGATGCCATCATTGAAGGCCGCGCCAACGCATCCAACGAAGTGGTCAAGATGGTTCAGCCTGAAAGCTTGGACGAATTTGTTGAAGTGCCTACTGCTGCCTGATTGATTTCGGCATCACTGGATCTGAACCAGACGCGGAAAGTTTGTTATAGGGGCTCGCGTAGCCCCTTTTTCACAGCCTTACCGAAGGCACAACGTATTTATTTGAAGTCAACACGACACACGGAGAACTGAAGATGGCAATCACAGCAAGCATGGTCGCAGAACTGCGCGCCAAGACTGGTGCCCCCATGATGGAGTGCAAAAAAGCACTCACCGAGGCTGATGGCAACCACGAAAAAGCAGAAGAAATCCTGCGCGTCAAGCTCGGCAGCAAGGCTGGCAAGGCGGCTTCCCGTGTGACGGCTGAAGGCGTGATTGCGTATCACGCCGAAGGCGAAGGTGACGCTAAAGTAGGCGCACTGGTCGAGATCAACTGCGAAACCGACTTTGTCACCAAAAACGACAGCTTTTTAGCCTTCACCGATGCGCTAGCCGTTGGCATCGTTAAAAACAACCCGGCAGACATGGTCGCGATGGCTGCCATGGCGCTTTCAATGGACGGCTTTGGCCCGACGGTTGAAGACGTGCGCAAGGGTCTGATCGGCAAGATTGGCGAGAACCTGTCGGTGCGCCGCTTCAAGCGTTTTGCAAGTGGCAAGCTGGCTTCTTACCTGCACGGCACGCGGATTGGCGTGGTGGTTGAATTTGACGGGAATGAGGCCGCTGCCAAAGACGTTGCCATGCACGTTGCCGCCATGAAGCCGGTGTCGCTGGCAAGTAGCGACGTGCCTGCCGAACTGATCGCCAAAGAGCGTTCTGTTGCCGCAGCCAAGGCGGCTGAAGATGCATCTGTGGCCACGGCAGCAGGCAAGCCCGTGCAATCGGCTGAAATTGTTGTCAAGCGCATCGAAGGCGGTGTACAGAAGTACCTGAAAGAAGTCAGCCTGCACAACCAGAGCTTTGTCAAAAACGACAAGCAGACCGTTGAGCAAATGCTGAAAGAAAAAGCCACCGCAGTGAAATCCTTCACCCTGTACGTGGTGGGCGAGGGCATTGAGAAAAAGGTAGATGACTTTGCGGCTGAAGTGGCTGCACAGATCGCTGCTGCCAAAGCTGCCTGATTTTTTTCAAATACCAGCCGGAAGGCCGCTAAACTTCACCACAACCCAATTTCCAAGAAAGTCCCCGCATGCCAGCCTACAAGCGAATCTTGTTAAAACTGTCGGGTGAGGCCTTGATGGGTGACGATGCCTTTGGCATCAACCGTGCCACCATTGTGCGCATCGTCGAAGAAATCGCTGAAATCACCCGTATGGGTGTGCAGGTGGCAGTCGTCATTGGTGGCGGCAACATCTTTCGCGGTGTGGCGGGCGGCTCGGTCGGCATGGACCGCGCCACCGCCGACTACATGGGTATGCTGGCTACCGTGATGAATGCGCTGGCCCTTGGCGACACCATGGACAAGGCGGGACTCACGCCGCGTGTCATGTCGGCTATCAGCATTGAGCGTGTGGTCGAGCCTTATGTTCGGCCCAAGGCGCTGCAATATCTGGAAGAAGGCAAGGTTGTCATTTTTGCCGCCGGAACCGGTAATCCCTTTTTTACTACTGATACCGCTGCAGCTCTTCGTGGCGCTGAAATCGGCGCGGAGATTGTGCTCAAGGCCACCAAGGTCGATGGTGTTTACAGTGCAGATCCTAAAAAAGACCCTAAGGCCACACGCTATGCCAGCATCACTTTTGACGAAGCAATGGGTAAAAAGCTAGAGGTGATGGATGCCACGGCGTTTGCCCTTTGTCGCGACCAAAAGCTGCCTGTCAAGGTTTTCAATATTTTTAAGAATGGCGCACTCAAACGCGTCGTACAGGGTGAAGATGAGGGTACGCTGATACATGTCTAGGAGCTTGGTTTTTGCCAAGTCAGAAAACTCGGAGTTTCAAGTATGAGCATCGTTCAGATCAAGCAGAACGCAGAACAAAAAATGCAGCAGTCGATTGACTCGTTCAAGGGTGGGTTGACTAAAATCCGCACGGGTCGCGCCAACCCGGGCCTGTTAGACAGCGTACATGTGGACTATTACGGCTCCATGGTGCCCATCAGTCAGGTGGCTAATGTGTCGTTGTTAGATGCCCGCACCATCAGCGTCTCGCCCTGGGAAAAAGGCATGGGCGCGAAGA
>JBCKMZ010000001.1:0-81130 GCA_038902975.1 Polaromonas sp. | reverse complement strand
TTTTTGAATATTTTCCTCTGAAATATAGACTAGCATTTCAGGTCCTGGCGCTCTCACGAGGCTCCCGGTGCTGCGGCAAGCCACACTTATCCATTGAAAAGGAACCATCATGTCTGAGCAACAAATGCAAAGCGAAGCCAAGTGCCCATTCCACCATGCCGCAGGCGGCGGCACGTCCAACCGTGACTGGTGGCCGAACCAGTTGCGCGTCGATCTGCTGAACCAGCACTCGAACAAGTCCAATCCGCTGGGCGGCAATTTCAACTATGCTGAAGAATTCAAGAAGCTGGACTACCAGGCTCTCAAGGCCGACCTGGTCAAGCTCATGACTGACAGCCAGGTCTGGTGGCCGGCCGATTTTGGTCACTACGGCCCGCAGATGGTTCGCATGGCTTGGCATGCAACCGGCACCTACCGCACGCTCGATGGTCGTGGCGGCGGTGGTCGCGGTCAGCAGCGCTTTGCACCGCTCAACTCCTGGCCCGACAACGTCAACATTGATAAGTCGCGCCGCCTGCTGTGGCCCATCAAGCAAAAATACGGTCAACAGATTTCATGGGCCGACCTGTTCGTCCTGGCCGGCAATGTGGCGCTGGAATCGATGGGCTTTCGCACCTTCGGCTTTGCCGGCGGCCGCGCCGATGTCTGGGAACCCGACATGGATGTGAACTTTGGCGCAGAAACCTCGTGGCTGGCCACAGACAAGCGCTTTCATGGCGAGCGTGAGCTGGACCACAACCTCGCGGCCACCCACATGGGCCTGATCTACGTGAACCCGGAAGGCCCGAACGCCAGTGGCGACTACATGGCAGCTGCCAAAGACATCCGCGCTACCTTCAGCCGCATGGCCATGGACGACGAGGAGACTGTTGCTCTGATCGCGGGGGGACACACTTTCGGCAAGGCCCATGGTGCTGCGCCGGAATCGCACAAGGGCCCAGCGCCCGAGGCGGCGGGAATCGAAGCGCAAGGTCTGGGCTGGAACAGCAATTACGGTCAAGGCCACGGCAAGGACACCGTCTCCAGCGGGCTAGAGGTGACCTGGACCACGACCCCGGCGCAGTGGGGCAACAACTTCTTCGAGAACCTGTTCAAGTACGAATGGGAACTCACCAATTCGCCGGCCGGCGCCAAACAGTGGGTGGCCAAGAACGCCGAAGCCATCATTCCGGACGCGCATGTGAAGGGCACGTTCCACAAGCCCACCATGCTCACCACCGATCTGACCCTGCGTTTTGACACGGAGTTCGGCAAGATTTCCAAGCGCTTCCTCGACAACCCGCAAGCCTTTGCCGAAGCCTTTGCCCGCGCCTGGTTCAAGCTGACCCACCGCGACATGGGCCCGAAGGCGCGTTATCTGGGCCCCGAAGTGCCAAAGGAAGAACTGATCTGGCAAGACCCCTTGCCGGCGGCCACTCACCAGCCGAGTGCTGCCGATATCACCGACCTCAAGGCCAAGATCGCTGCTTCCGGCCTCTCGGTAGCTGAGCTGGTGTCCGTGGCCTGGGCGTCTGCCTCCACCTTCCGTGGTGGTGACAAGCGTGGCGGCGCCAACGGTGCGCGCCTGGCTCTGGCCCCGCAGAAGGACTGGCCGGTCAACAAAATCGCCGTCCAGGCACTGTCCAAGCTGGTGGAGATCCAGAAGGCGTCGGGCAAGGCCTCGCTGGCTGATGTGATCGTGCTGGCCGGCAGCGTCGGCGTCGAGCAGGCGGCAAAAGCAGCCGGTGTCACAGTGCAAGTGCCGTTCGCG
This sequence comes from Polaromonas sp., assembly GCA_038902975.1. Lineage (GTDB taxonomy): Bacteria > Pseudomonadota > Gammaproteobacteria > Burkholderiales > Burkholderiaceae_C > Polaromonas. The sequence goes on along the minus strand of JBCKMZ010000001.1, from coordinate 79,380 downwards.
CCGGGCCGCGTCGATGCCACGCAGGCGCAGACCGATGTTGAGTCTTTCGCCCTGCTCGAACCTCAGTCTGACGGTTTCCGTAACTACATACGAGGCAAGATCGGCGCGTCAACCGAAGCCCTGCTGATCGACCGGGCCCAGCTGCTGACCCTGACCGCGCCGGAGATGACCGCATTGGTCGGCGGCCTGCGCGTGCTGGGTGCCAACTTTGATGGCAGCAAGCACGGCGTGTTCACCGACAAGGTGGGCGCACTCAGCAATGACTTCTTCGTCAACCTGCTCGACATGGGTACGGAGTGGCGCGCGGTGGGAAGCGATGCGGAAGTCTTCGAAGGCCGGGATCGCACCAGCGGCAAGGTGAAATACACCGGCACCCGCAACGACCTGATCTTCGGCTCCAACTCGGTGCTGCGCGCCTATGCTGAGGTCTATGCCAGCGCCAATGGCAAGGAGAAGTTCGTCCAAGACTTCGTGGTCGCCTGGACCAAGGTGATGAACTTGGATCGCTACGACTTGGTTTGATCGGGGGTTTTCAGCCACCTGTGCAAAGCCCGCCCCGGTGAAAGCCTGGGCGGGCTTTAAATTCATCGTGCCCTTGAGTTACCTGACCCGCGCCGCCACTTCCCGCCCCAGCTCAATCACGGCCATGGCGTAATAGCTGCTCCAGTTGTAGCGTGTAATGGCATAAAAGTTATCGGTACCGGCCACGTACTGCGGCGCATCAGGGCCGTTGAACAATTCGATCAATGCAAGCTGGCCGGTGTGCTGCAATCCAGCGCCTTCAAGCACTGCGCCTTTCGCGGTAAAACTCGCAACGCTAAACGTGGGCAAGATGTCTGGTGCCGTCAAGGCGTTCATGTCCAGGCGGCTGTTGTCAAAGCTCACCGGGTAATGGGTGGGCATACCGGGTTGCCAGTTGAAGGCTTTGAAGTAGTTGGCGACGGAGCCGATCACATCTCCCGGACTGCCCCATAAATCGACTTTGCCATCACCATCAAAATCAATCGCGTATTTGGCCCGGCTGGATGGCATGAACTGGGGCATGCCCATGGCACCGGCGTAGCTGCCTTTGGCTGTAAACGGATCAGCGCCCCGGCGGCTTTGCAGGGTCAGAAACTGCTCGATTTCACCCTTGAAAAACTCGCTGCGCTCTTTGGCGTGCGGGTGCTTGGAGGGGAAGTCAAAGGCGAGCGTGGTGATGGCATCCATGACGCGAAAGTTGCCGGTGTCTCGGCCATAAATCGTTTCAACGCCTATGATGCCGACGATGATTTCTGGCGGTACGCCGTATGCTTTTTCTGCGCGTTCAAGCGTGCTTTGGTTGTCACGCCAGAACTTCACACCTGCTGCAATGCGGATTGGGTCAATGAAGCGGCTGCGGTACACGCGCCAGTTTTTAATAAAGGATTTTTCTGCTGGTTGCATGAGCCGTGCAACGGTTGCGTTGTAACGTGCCTGGCCAATCGCATCGCGCACCCATGCCGGATCAAGATCGCGCCTTGCTGCCACGTCGTCTGCAAATTGCATGGCTTCTACCCGCGTGGCGTAAAGTGGGCCCTGGGCTGACGTGGGCTTTGTAGCTACAGTTTTTTTAACCGGTTTTGCAGTGCCGGGTGACGCGAGAATGAGCGTGAATACCATGAACACCAGCGCAAACCTGACATTGCAAAATTGGTGTCTGACCCCAATAACTTCCGGTGTCTGACCCCAATAACTCCAGGCCATCAGGAACCGCCTGAATCGTTACCGAGCAGGGGTTTACTGGCATCGAGCAGCGCCGTAAACGCCTCCGGCAAGAGCGGGCGGCTGAAATAATAGCCTTGCATGAGGTCGCAGCCGTACGCCAGCAGAAACTCCTTCTGCTCCAGGGTTTCCACCCCTTCGGCGATGGTCTTGATGCCCAGACTCTGCGCCATGCTGATGATGGCCTTCACAATCGCAGCATCGTTCGGATCGGTGATGAGGTCTCGAATGAAAGCCTGATCGATCTTCAGACTGTTAATCGGGAAACGCTTTAAATAAGAAAAGTTCGAGAAGCCGGTGCCGAAGTCGTCAATCGCAAAGGAGATGCCGAGTTCGCTGAGCTGATAAAACAATTCCTGTGCCAACGTTTCCCCCTGCATCAGGACGCCCTCGGTGATCTCGAGATCGAGGGCAGTCGGGGCGAGCCCGGTCTCTGCCAGGATCGTCGCTAGGGTCTTCGCCAGGTCGCCATGCTTGAACTGGCGTGGCGAAACATTCACCGTCATACGCAACAACGCGCCATTCGGCTTGCACCAGGCCGTCGCCTGGATACAGGCCTGGCGCAGCACCCACTCGCCGATCGGCAGGATCAGACCGGTGGTCTCGGCCAGCGAAATAAATCTCGCCGGCGAAATCAGCCCGCGCCGACCGTGCTGCCAGCGCAGCAGGGCTTCGGCGCCCACAATGTTGCCGCCAGCGTCGACAATCGGCTGGTAGTTCAGGAAGAACTCACCGCGTTCAAGGCCCTGGCGCAGATCGTTTTCCAGCGCCAACGCGTTCACAGCCTGGGTGGTCATCTCCGCGGCATAGAACTGATAGCGGTTGCCGCCTGCCGCCTTGGCGCTGTACATGGCGAGATCGGCGTAGCTCAGCAGCTTGTTCGCGTCGCCCGTGTGAAGCGGGAATATCGCGATGCCAAGGCTTGCGCCCATGACCAACTCGCGTCCGGCGATGTGAAACGGCGGCTCGAAGGCGTGGAGAATCTTCTGCGCCACGCGCGCCGCATCGCCCTCGTCCGCTATGTCGGTCAGCACGATCGTGAACTCGTCGCCCGACAGCCGCGCTACGGTGTCGCCGCTAGGCACAGTCCCCAGCAGGCGCTGGCCCACCTCTTTGAGCATCTGGTCGCCAGCATCGTGCCCGAGCGTGTCGTTGACGTTCTTGAAACGGACCAGGTCCAGAAACACCACCGCCACCATTCCTTCGTGACCTTTGGCCTCTTTGGCCTTTAGCATGGCCTGTTCGAGACGCTCTTTGAACAGCACGCGGTTGGGCAGCCCGGTCAGAGCGTCATTCTTCGCAAGGTAATTCAGTCGGTCTTCTGCCTGCTTGCGGGCGGTGATCTCCTCGGTCAGCGCAGTGGTGCGCTGCGCCGCTTCCGCTTCCGAGCGCACCAGCTTGAGCACCAGCGGGGCGAGCAGCCAACGCAGCAACAGCAGCGCGATGACAAGCCCGCCAGCCAGAAGCGGAATCAGATAGCGCAGCTGGTCCCACACGGGTACATGCAACTCTGCTTGACGCTGCATGACCACAAAGACGGTTACGCCCACCAGCAGGGTAACGACCATCAGAATGGTTCCCGCGATCAGAACAATTCGCGGTTGATGAGTTTTGGGATGTGGCGGATGTGGCATGTTTTTCCGGGTCGGATCGGTGCTTGAACTCGGCTAATTTCTGTTTTGACTGACGCTGCCACTTTAACTGACTCTGTCGAACTCGCCAATCATAGATGGCCGTGTTAAGCTGATTTAAAAGTGCTTGGAGTTTTTATTTGACCTACATTTGAATTTTTTCGGGAGGAATTGGGGCTCAGAGCCCAAATTCGCCGAGCCTTCAGTTCGCCCGCAGGGTCGGCGCGACACGCCGCAGCGAAATTGGTGTCTGACCCCCATTTCCTAAAAAGTTTCACGACATGAACGCAACTGGTTATTTCACCCATATGTCAAGCTTCCCGTTCGGCTCCAGCTCGCGTGTGCCGTCCAGGGTTGATACCCTGGACGAATGGCTTGCCGCGCTGCTTCAGCCAGCATCATTGACCGAGCTGGCAGCATTGATTGGCTGCGGGCTGCTGGCCTGGGTGCTGACTCGCCTGCTCCAGCGCGTGATGCAGGGGCATGAGAGGCAGGGGCACGAAGCGGGCGACTTGTCCATCCTGTTTGGCAAGCGCATCGTTGATGGCGTGCTGTTTCCGCTACTGTTGCTGCTGTTGGCCTATTTGAGCAAAGGCTGGTTGGCACAAGTGCTGCCACTGGCCATTTACAAGGTGGCGCTGCCGGCGTTGCTGGCTCTGGCGCTGATTCGCCTCAGTGTCAAGGTGCTGCAGACCGCATTTAAAAATGCACCGTGGGTGCGGGCGCTGGAGCGAACGTTCTCATGGCTTGCCTGGCTGGCCATGGTGCTCTGGGTCAGTGGTTTGCTGCCCGTCCTGCTGGAGGAATTGGATGGCATCAAGTGGAAAGTCGGGCATTCGAGCCTGTCGCTGCGCACCCTACTGGAAGGCGCGCTGACGGCTGGCGTGGTGCTTTTGATCACGCTGTGGATTGCATCATCCATTGAGTCGCGGCTGCTGCGTTCGGCCACCGGCAGCGAGCTGTCGCTGCGCAAGGCGGTGAGCAATGCGGTGCGTGCGGTGTTGATGTTTGTCGGCCTGCTGCTGGCGTTGTCCTCGGTCGGCATTGATATGACGGCGCTGTCGGTACTGGGTGGTGCGATTGGTGTGGGTGTCGGCTTTGGCCTGCAAAAACTCGCTGCCAGTTATGTCAGCGGCTTTGTCATGCTGGCCGAGCGCAGCGTGCGCATAGGCGACAACATCCGCATAGACAACTTTGAGGGCCGCATCACTGACATCAATGCGCGCTACACCGTGGTGCGCGCGCTGTCGGGGCGCGAGTCCATCGTGCCCAACGAGATGTTCATCAGCAACCGGATTGAAAACCTGTCGCTGTCCGATTCGCAAGTGCTGCAGACCACGGTGGTCTCGGTGGGCTACGACAGCGATGTTGAGCTGGTGATGCGCCTGCTGAGCGATGCCGCCCTGGCACAAGACCGTGTGGAGCGTGAGCCGGTGCCGAGTGCCCATCTGACCAATTTCGGCGCTGACGGGCTTGAATTCACCCTCAATTACTGGATGACAGACCCTGAAAACGGCCAGCAAAACCTGCGCTCGTGCATCAATCTCAACATCTTGAAAGCACTGCGGGCGAATCGGGTGGAGATTCCGTTTCCGCAGCGGGTGGTGCATGCGGCAGCCGCTGCAAAATCCTGATGGCCCCAGCATAGAATGCAGGGTTTACCTTTACATGGGGTTATTGGCGGCTGACTCCCCAAACCCTCAATCAATAAACTCTGGAGCCGCGCAATGAAGGTCTTGGTCCCTGTTAAACGTGTAGTCGACTTCAACGTCAAAGTCCGCGTCAAATCCGATGGCACCGGTGTCGATATCGCCAACGTCAAAATGAGCATGAACCCGTTTGACGAGATCGCGATTGAAGAAGCCATGCGCCTGAAAGAAAAGGGCGTTGCGGTCGAAGTCATCGCTGTTAGTTGCGGCGTGCTCAAGTGCCAGGAAACCCTGCGCACCGCCATGGCCATTGGTGCTGACCGCGCCATTCTGGTTGAAACCGAAGAAGAGCTGCAACCACTGGCCGTTGCCAAGCTGCTCAAGGCACTGGTCGAAAAAGAGCAGCCCCAGCTCGTCATCCTCGGCAAGCAGGCGATTGATGATGACTGCAACCAGACCGGCCAAATGCTGGCCGCACTGCTGGGCTGGCCACAGGCTACGTTTGCATCGAAAGTCGAAGTGGAAGGTGACAAAGTCAAGGTCACCCGCGAGGTTGATGGCGGTCTTGAGATACTGTCGCTCAGCCTGCCAGCCATCATCACGACTGACCTGCGCCTTAATGAGCCGCGCTACGTCACGCTGCCCAACATCATGAAGGCCAAGAAAAAGCAGATGGACAACTTCAAGCCTGAAGACCTCGGTGTTGATGTCAAGCCGCGCATCAAGACGCTCAAGGTCAGCGAGCCGCCCAAGCGCAGCGCCGGTATCAAGGTCGCCGACGTTGCCGCGTTGGTTGACAAGCTCCGCAACGAAGCCAAGGTAATTTAAGGACTGATGACATGACCTCACTCGTAATCGCAGAACACAACAACGCCAGCATCAAGCCCGCAACACTGAACACCGTCACCGCAGCCATCCAGTGTGGTGGTGAGGTTCATGTCCTGGTAGCAGGCAAGGGCGCAGAAGGCGCAGCCAAAGCCGCCGCGCAAATTGCCGGCGTTGCCAAAGTCATCCACGTCGAAGGCGATCATTTCGCCCACGGCCTGGCCGAGAACATGGCCGCCCAGGTGCTGGTCATTGCATCTAGCTATTCGCACATCCTGTTTCCGTCTACTGCATCGGGTAAAAACATCGCCCCGCGCGTTGCTGCGCTGCTGGATGTGGGCCAGATTTCTGACGTGACCAAGGTCGATTCGGCTGACACCTTTGAGCGCCCGATCTATGCCGGCAGTGCCATCTTGACGGTGCAAAGCCTCGATGCCACCAAAGTCATCACGGTTCGCACGACCGGCTTTGATGCTGCGGCGGCTAGCGGTGGCGCGGCTGCGATTGAGACACTTGCAGGCGTTGCTGACAGCGGCAAATCAACTTTTGTGGGTTCAGAAATTGCCAAGAACGACAGACCCGAACTGACGGCCGCCAAGATCATCGTATCGGGTGGCCGCGCATTCGGTTCTGCCGAAAAGTTCAACGCCGTGCTGACACCACTGGCCGACAAGCTCGGCGCGGCACTGGGTGCGTCACGCGCTGCAGTTGATGCGGGCTATGCGCCCAACGACTGGCAAGTCGGCCAGACCGGCAAGATCGTCGCGCCTCAGCTCTATATCGCTGTCGGTATTTCGGGTGCCATCCAGCACCTGGCCGGCATGAAGGACAGCAAGGTCATTGTGGCTATCAACAAGGATGAAGAAGCCCCGATTTTCTCGGTGGCTGATTACGGCCTGGTGGCCGATTTGTTCACGGCGGTGCCTGAACTGGTTGCTGCGTTGTAGAGGTGTCCATGACTTATAAAGCCCCCCTCAAGGACATGCTGTTTGACATCAAGTACCTGGCCAACATCGAGCAGATCGCAAAAATCCCGGACTTTGAAGATGCCGGTTTTGAAACTACCCAGGCGGTGCTGGAAGAGTGCGCCAAGTTCAATGAGGGCGTACTGTCACCGTTAAATTGGGAAGGCGACAAGAACCCTTCAAGCTTCAAGGACGGTGTGGTCACCACCACGCCCGGCTTTAAGGAGGCCTTCAGGCAATACGCTGAAGGTGGCTGGCAGGGCCTGCAACATCCGCTTGACTATGGCGGTCAGGGCCTGCCCAAAACCATTGGTGCGGCGTGCGGCGAAATGTTCAATTCGGCCAACCTGAGTTTTGCGCTGTGCCCGCTGCTCAGTGATGGCGCGATTGAAGCACTGCTGACCGCCGGCTCGGACGAGCTCAAGGCGGTCTATCTGGAGAAGCTGGTCAGCGGCCAGTGGACAGGCACCATGAATTTGACCGAGCCACAGGCCGGCTCTGACCTGGCGGCAGTCCGCTCCAGGGCCGAGCCGCAATCCGACGGCAGCTACAAGGTTTTCGGCACCAAGATTTTCATCACCTACGGTGAGCACGACATGGCCGAAAACATTGTGCATATGGTGCTGGCGCGCGTGAGCGGTGCGCCCGAAGGCGTGAAGGGCATCAGCCTGTTTGTGGTGCCGAAGTTCATGGTCGGCAAAGATGGTTCGCTGGGCGCACGCAACGACGTGCATTGCGTCAGCATCGAGCACAAGATGGGCATCAAGGCATCACCAACAGCAGTGCTGCAATACGGCGACAACGGCGGTGCTGTGGGTTACATCGTTGGCGAAGAAAACCGTGGCTTGGAGTACATGTTCATCATGATGACTGCAGCCCGGTACGCGGTTGGAGTGCAGGGCGTAGCGATTGCCGAGCGCGCCTACCAAAAGGCTGTGACGTTTGCAAAAGACCGCGTGCAGAGCCGCCCGGTTGATGGTTCCATCAAGGCCAGTGCGCCCATCATTCATCACCCCGATGTCAAGCGCATGTTGATGACCATGCGCGCCTACATCGAAGGCTGCCGCGCCATGGCCTCGGTTGCTGCTGCGGCCTACGATGCGTCGCACCACCACCCTGATGCGGACGTGCGCAAACAGAACCTGGCGTTTTACGAATTCATGGTGCCGCTGGTCAAGGGCTACAGCACCGAGATGAGTCTTGAAGTCACATCGCTCGGCGTGCAGGTGCATGGCGGCATGGGTTTTATCGAAGAAACCGGTGCGGCGCAGTACTACCGCGACGCGAAAATCCTGACGATTTACGAAGGCACCACTGCGATCCAGGCGAATGACTTGATCGGCCGCAAAACTTCGCGCGATGGTGGCCAGACGGCCAAGGCGATTGCCAAGCAGATCGAGGCCACCGAAAACGAATTGACCCGGCAGGGCAGCCCTGATGCGGTGGCGATGGCCAGGCGCCTGAAGGCTGCGCGTGAGGCGTTTGTCGATGTGGTTGACTTTGTGGTCGGCGGGCTTGGCAAGGCCCCTGACGGGTCCGCCAAAGCCAGCCCGAACGCCGTGTTCGCGGGCAGCGTGCCCTACCTGATGCTGGCTGGCAATGTGCTTGCTGGCTGGCAGATGGGCCGCTCGCTACTGGTTGCGCAAGAGCAGTTGGCGCAGGGTGTTGATAGCGCTTTCATGCAAGCCAAAATTATCACCGCACGTTTTTACGCCGACCACCTGCTGACCAAAGCGCCGGGCATGCGCGACAGCATTGTCGAAGGTGCTGACTGCGTAACAGCGCTGGCACTGGAGGCGTTTTAAATAACCCTCTGCAAGCAACTTATGGGCACTTCTAGAAATTCAGATTTTCGGGATGAAGTGCAAGGCGGACGGAACGCAGCAACCGGAACGTACTTCAGGTACGTGAGGATTGCGAGTACCGCCCAACGACGCAATTCGCCCGAAAAATGAATTTATAGAAGTGCCTTATGTCCAAGCTCCCCCCGCCACTCCACAACTTGCCACTGCCCATCATTGGCGCGCCGCTCTTCATCATCAGCAACCCCAAGCTGGTCATTGCACAGTGCATCGCAGGTGTGGTGGGTGCCATGCCAGCTCTCAATTCCCGGCCTGCCGCGCAGCTTGAAGAGTGGCTGATCGAGATCACCGAAACGCTGGCTGCCTACAACAAAGCCAACCCCGACAAGCCCGCCGCCCCCTTTGCCATCAACCAGATCGTCCACAAGTCCAACGACAGGCTGGAGCACGACATGGCCCTGTGCGTCAAGTACAAGGTGCCCATCATCATCACCAGCCTGGGCGCACGTGAAGACATCAACGCTGCAGCGCACAGCTATGGCGGCGTGGTGTTGCACGACATCATCAACATCAAACATGCCCGCAAGGCGATTGAAAAAGGCGCTGATGGCCTGATAGCCGTGGCGGCTGGAGCAGGTGGCCACGCGGGTGTGAAAAGCCCGTTCGCATTGATCCAGGAAATCCGCCAGTGGTTTGACGGCCCGATTGCGCTGTCGGGTGCCATCGCCACCGGCGCTGCGGTACTGGCCGCACAAGCCATGGGCGCGGACTTTGCCTATATTGGTTCGGCCTTTATCGCCACTGATGAAGCACGCGCTGCAAACGACTACAAGCAGGCTATTGTTGACAGCAATTCCGACGCCATTGTCTACAGCAACTTATTTACAGGCGTACACGGCAACTACCTCGCGCCGTCGATTCGTTCAGCGGGCCTGGACCCCGACAACCTGCCCACCAGCGACGCCAGCGCCATGAACTTTGGCGCTGACAAAACCAAAGCCTGGAAAGACATCTGGGGTTGCGGTCAGGGCATTGGCGCAGTGACCAAGGTGCAAAGCGTCGCAGCGTTTATCGAGCAGCTCAGGCGTGAATACAACGAGGCCAAAGTGCGGCTGTCGGGTTTAGGGTGTGGCATCACGGGCAGCCAACGTTTTTCCTTTCTAGAATTAGAGGGGTCAGACACTCAATAGCACACTCGTCGTGTTAGATGCTTGCATCTATGACCCGACTCAGTTGAGTCCTTGTTTGCAAGGATGGCTATGGTCTATACTTTTGCGTATGCCAACTGTCCTTAGACTTTTTGGTTTTCGTTTTCACTTCTATTCAGATGAAGGAAGCGATCCACCCCATATCCACGTTGATGCTGGAGACCGGGAGTGCAAGTTCTGGTTGTCGCCTGTCGCGTTAGCCTGAAATCGAGGGCTAAGTGCAGTCGATATACGCAAGGTGGAGCGCCTGGTCTATGAAAATCAAGCGTTTCTATTGGAGAAGTACCATGATTTTCAGTCCGAATGAATTTGAGTTTGTAGCTACCCGGGCATGGGTCGCCGACCGTACCGTTTTCATGGAGTTGACAGACGGGCGGCAGATTGGTTTCCCAGCCGCAAGATTTCATCGGTTGGCGCAGGCAACAAACGAGCAGTTAGCCGAAGTCACGCTGCGGCTTGACGGGTCTTCGTTGCGTTGGGATACTTTGGACGAAGACATTACGGTCACAGGGGCTGCGCTGGGGAGGTTCCAGGCACCCTTGCCATTGGCCGCATGAGGAAATTTGGGGTCAGGTCTCAATGGTAGACCCCACCGCAGCGTTGCCCTCGCATGCTGCAAGCCCATGGCGCTTGTCCGTGGCCCCTATGATGAACTGGACCGACAGGCATTGCCGCTACTTTCACAGGCTGCTCAGTCGCCACGCGCTGCTCTACACCGAGATGGTGACGACTGGCGCGCTGGTGCATGGCGACGTGGAGCGCCACCTGCGTTTTAACGCAGAAGAGCACCCGGTAGCGCTGCAACTCGGCGGCAGCGAGCCCAACGACCTGGCGCAATGCGCCAAACTCGGCGAGCAGTGGGGCTACAACGAGATCAACCTCAACTGCGGCTGCCCTAGTGAGCGCGTGCAGCGCGGATCGTTTGGCGCCTGCCTGATGGCCGAGCCACAACTGGTGGCCGACTGTGTCAAGGCGATGGCAGATGTGGTGACTGTGCCCGTCACCGTCAAGCATCGCATCGGCATCGACAAAAGCGAGAGCTATGAATTCGTGCGTGACTTTATTGGTACGGTAAGCCAAGCCGGTTGCAACACCTTCATCATCCACGCGCGCAATGCCTGGCTCAAAGGCCTAAGCCCGAAAGAAAACCGCGAAGTACCACCCTTGCGTTATCAGATGGTGCATCAACTCAAGCGCGACTTTCCCGAGCTAACCATCGTCATCAATGGCGGCATCACCACAGCCAGCCAGATTGCGGACGAACTACAGCACGTCGATGGTGTGATGGTCGGGCGTGAGGCGTATCACAACCCGTGGGTCATGGCCGATTGGGACGCAGCGTTTTTTGGCGCTACCGCCCAGACGGCCCCCAGCGTAACCCGTGAAAGCATTGAAGCGCAAATGTGCGACTACATGGCGGTGCAGTTTGCAATGCACGGCACGCCATGGAGCGCCATTGCCAGGCACATGCTGGGCCTGCGCCACGGCATGGTAGGCAGCCGCCGCTGGCGCCAGGTGTGGAGCGACCATCGCCTGCGCGATGAGTCGCCGCATGGTGTGATGCAGAAGGCTCACGAGGGCATCCGTCACGATGTGCAGTTCGACGAAGCGGTGCATGCCTGACTCGGGGCAGCGGTCTGCGCGCCTGGCATTAGGCCTGCTCTGGCTGGTGCCGGCCTTGTGGACGGTCAACTACATCGTGGCGCGAAAGGCGCCCGGCGTGATTGATCCTTACCTGCTGGCTCTGGGGCGCTGGGCGCTCGCAGCGATCGTGTTGTTGGCGATGGCGCGCTCCGAGCTCTGGCGTGAGCGTGCAAATCTGGCCCAGGACTGGTGGCAATACCTGGTTTTGGGCACGCTGGGCATGCTGATTTGTGGCGCCTGGGTTTACCAGGGTGCGCGCTCCACCGGTGCTATGAACATCTCCCTGATTTACTCCGCATCCCCCGTGCTGATCGGCCTGGGTGCCGTGTTTTGGCTGGGCGAGCGTTTTGGCGTGCGCCAGGGTCTGGGGCTGGTGTTGGCACTGGTTGGTGTGATGCATGTCATTGTCAAAGGCCACTGGATGGCGCTGACGGAGGTTCAATTTGTGGCGGGGGATGCCTGGATCGTGGCTGCAGCCGTGGCTTGGGCGGCTTACGCCTTGCTGCAAAAAAAGTGGCCCAGTCCCCTGAGCGCGACAGCGCGGCTTGCGGCGATTTGCGTGGGCGGCGTGCTGGTTCTGCTGCCGTTTGCGCTCTGGGAGGCGTTGCAACCCGATGCGCCGCGGTGGAGCGGATCCGCATTCGGTTTGGTGCTGCTGGCTGCGCTGATACCCGGACTGGGCGCTTACTGGATTTACGGCTGGGCACAAAAAATTCTTGGTGCCAGCCGGGTGGCCGTGGCCTTGTACCTTGGCCCGATGTATGCTGCTGTGGTTGCCTGGGGCGTGCTTGACGAGCCGCTTGGCTGGCACCATGCGATGGGGGCACTTCTGATTCTGCCTGGCGTGTTTCTGGTGACCAACGCGTCCGGGCGTTCCGTTAAGCCGCCGCTTCCAGTCCGTTCCTGAAATGCTCGCGCATACGCTGCATGGCGGCTTTGGCGTTGCGACTTGACAGCGCCTGCATGATGGCCTTGTGCTCGGTCAGCGACTCTTCAATGCGCCCGCTTTTGAGTAAACTCGAACGTATGAGCAACACATTCAAACCGTCAAACCTCGCCGATTGGGAAAAAGCCGCCGCTAAATCTGCCCCCGGCGGCAACCTAGACGCATTAAATTGGCAAACGCCAGACGGCATTACTGTGAAGCCGCTGTACACGGCTGAAGACATCAAGGACTTAGCCCACACCAACACGCTGCCGGGCTTTGAGCCGTTCATTCGAGGCCCGCAGGCCACGATGTATGCGGTGCGGCCCTGGACGATTCGCCAGTACGCAGGTTTCTCGACTGCCGAAGAGTCGAATGCGTTTTACCGCAAGGCCTTGGCCGAAGGCGGGCAGGGTGTCAGCGTGGCGTTTGACTTGGCCACGCACCGTGGCTATGACAGTGACCACCCGCGCGTGACGGGCGATGTCGGTAAGGCTGGCGTAGCGATTGATTCGGTCGAAGATATGAAAATCCTCTTCGACCAGATCCCGCTCGATAGCGTGAGCGTGTCCATGACCATGAACGGTGCGGTGCTGCCCGTGCTGGCGGGCTACATCGTAGCGGCCGAAGAACAGGGTGTGGCGCAGGACAAATTGAGTGGCACGATCCAGAACGACATCCTCAAAGAGTTCATGGTGCGCAACACCTATATCTACCCACCGGTGCCGAGCATTCGCATCGTTGGCGACATCATTGAATACACGGCTAAACACATGCCGAAGTTTAATTCAATTTCGATTTCGGGCTACCACATGCAAGAGGCGGGGGCGAATCAGGTGCTGGAGCTGGCCTTCACGCTGGCCGACGGCAAAGAGTACGTCAAGACCGCCACGGTCAAGGGTCTGGATGTGGATGACTTTGCCGCCCGCCTGAGTTTTTTCTGGGCCATCGGCATGAACTTCTACCTCGAAGTCGCCAAGATGCGCGCTGCCCGTTTGCTGTGGTGCCGCATCATGAAGGGCTTCAACGCGAAAAGCCCCAAGAGCCTGATGCTGCGCACCCACTGCCAGACCAGCGGCTGGAGCCTGACCGAGCAGGACCCTTACAACAACGTGGTGCGCACCACCATCGAAGCGATGGCGGCAGTGTTTGGCGGTACACAAAGCCTGCACACCAACAGCTTTGACGAGGCGATTGCGCTACCGACTGAGTTTTCATCGCGCATCGCCCGCAACACGCAGCTCATCATTCAAGAAGAAACCCACATCACCAGTGTGATCGACCCTTGGGCGGGCAGCTATATGATGGAAAAGCTCACGCAAGACATGGCCGATGCGGCCTGGAAAATCATTGAAGAAGTCGAGCAGATGGGTGGCATGACCAAGGCCGTTGACAGCGGCTGGGCCAAGCTCAAGATTGAAGCGGCAGCGGCAGACAAGCAAGCCCGCATCGACAGCGGTCGCGACGTGATTGTCGGCGTCAACAAATACAAGCTGAAAACCGAAGACGCGATTGAGACGCGCGACATTGATAATGTGGCCGTGCGTGAAGGGCAAATCTCAAGGCTTAAAGTCATCAAGGCCAAGCGCGATAGCGCGGCGGTACAAGCAGCACTCGACGCGTTGACCGACGCGGCTGAAAATAACAGCGGCAACCTGCTCGACCTGAGCATCAAGGCCGTGCGCCTGCGCGCTACAGTAGGCGAGGTGAGTGATGCGTTAGAAAAAATTTACGGGCGCCATCGCGCCAATACACAAAAGGTGACCGGTGTGTACGCTGCTGCTTACGATTCAGCCGAAGGCTGGGAAACCCTCAAGACCGAAATCAACCAGTTTGCAGAAGAACAGGGCCGCCGACCCCGCGTGATGATTTCAAAACTCGGCCAGGACGGCCACGATCGTGGCGCAAAAGTCGTCGCCACCGCGTTTGCTGATTTGGGCTTTGACGTGGACATAGGCCCGCTGTTCCAGACACCCGAAGAGTGCGCCCGTCAGGCGATTGAAAACGACGTACATGCGGTTGGCGTTTCAACGCTGGCAGCAGGCCACAAAACGCTGGTGCCAGCCATCATTGCCGAGCTTAAAAAGCAGGGCGCTGACGACATCATCGTGTTTGTAGGCGGCGTGATTCCGCGCCAAGACTACGACATGCTTTATGAGGCCGGCGTGAAGGGCATTTATGGGCCGGGTACACCGATTCCAGCCAGTGCCAAGGATGTGCTGGAGCAGATCAAGCAAGCCCTTGGAAAATAAGGAAACCGGGGTGAAATCAGAATTCAGGACAGCGATGCCAACGGAGACAAACAACGTACAACGGAATTGGGCTCTGCCCCCAATTTCCGTGGACGCCATCGTCAAAGCAAGCGGGGCACAGCAACGCCGCGCCATCGCCAAAGCCATCACGCTTTTGGAATCAACCCGCGCAGATCACCGCGTACAAGCCGACGAGCTATTAACTGCATTACTCCCCAGCACCGGAAAATCCTTTCGCCTTGGCATCAGCGGCGTTCCCGGCGTTGGCAAATCAACCTTCATTGAAGTGCTGGGCCTGTATCTCATCAAGCAGGGCCATCGCGTCGCGGTGCTGACGATAGATCCGTCTTCCACGCTGTCAGGTGGCTCCATCCTTGGCGACAAGACGCGCATGGAAATGCTCTCGGTACAAAGCCAAGCCTACATCCGCCCCAGCCCGTCGAGCGGCACGCTGGGTGGCGTGGCTGAAAAAACACGTGAGGCCATGCTGGTCTGCGAAGCCGCTGGCTATGACGTGGTGATTGTTGAAACGGTAGGTGTTGGCCAGTCTGAGACAGCAGTTGCCAACATGACTGACCTGTTTGTGCTGATGCAGTTGCCCAATGCGGGCGACGATTTGCAGGGGATTAAAAAAGGCGTGATGGAACTGGCTGATCTGGTCATCATCAACAAGGCTGATATTGATGCTGATGCAGCGATGCGGGCTGAGGCACAAATTACCTCTGCGATGCGGCTGTTTGGGCTTGTCAATAACGCGATGGCCTATCACAACGATAAGGCCCAAGCTGCGGTGTTTGACAGCTTATGGCATCCACAGGTGCTGCAACTCAGCGCGCTGCACAACAAAGGTGTTGATGCTTTCTGGGTGGCGGTCACGCAATTCAAAACACTGCAAACAGCCAACGGCAAGCTCGCAGAGCGCCGCAAGCAGCAGGCACTTAGTTGGATGTGGGAGCGTATTGACGCTGGATTGAAACAGGCTTTCAGACAAGACCCAACCGTGGCTGGCCTGTTACCAAAAATGATGATGGAAGTCGTCAGCGGCCAGCTCCCGGCCTCCACCGCAGCACGAAATCTGCTTGCAGCCCAATTAAATAGAACGTGACCAGCTATTAATTAGATAGCATATTGAAATAAGCCAGAGAAGTAAACCATGCAAGATATTCTTCAACAGTTGGAAAAAAAGCGAAGCGCAGCGCGTTTGGGCGGTGGGCAAAAACGCATTGATGTGCAGCACGGCAAGGGCAAGCTCACCGCGCGTGAGCGGCTGGAGGTACTGCTGGACGAAGGCACGTTTGAAGAGTGGGACATGTTCGTTGAACACCGCTGCACCGACTTCGGCATGGAGACACAAAAAATCCCCGGCGACGGCGTAGTCACCGGCTACGGCATGATCAACGGCCGATTGGTGTTTGTCTACAGCCAGGACTTCACCGTGTTCGGCGGTGCATTGAGTGAAGCCCATGCCGAGAAAATTTGCAAGGTGATGGACCAGGCCATGAAAGTCGGTGCGCCAGTGATTGGCCTGAACGATTCCGGCGGCGCGCGCATCCAGGAAGGCGTGGCATCACTGGGCGGTTATGCCGATGTGTTCCAGCGCAATGTGATGGCCAGCGGCGTGATTCCGCAGATCAGCATGATCATGGGGCCGTGCGCGGGTGGTGCGGTGTATTCACCCGCCATGACTGACTTCATCTTCATGGTCAAAGACTCAAGCTATATGTTTGTGACCGGCCCTGAAGTTGTTAAAACCGTGACGCATGAAGAAGTCAGCGCCGAAGAACTGGGGGGAGCGATTACGCACACCACCAAAAGCGGCGTGGCAGACTTGGCTTTCGAGAACGATGTTGAAGCGCTCTTGATGCTGCGCCGCCTTTATAACTACCTGCCGCTGAATAACCGCGAGAAAGCCCCGGTGCGCCCGAGTGCCGACCCGGCCAATCGCATGGACTTGAGTCTGGACACGCTGGTACCAGAGAACGCCAACAAGCCTTACGACATGAAGGAACTGATTGCCAAAACGGTTGATGACGGTGATTTTTTTGAAATTCAGCCGGAGTACGCGAAGAACATCATCATCGGTTTTGCCCGCATGGAAGGCCAGAGCGTGGGCATTGTCGCCAACCAGCCGCTGGTGCTGGCCGGTTGCCTCGACATCAAAAGCGCCATTAAGGCGGCGCGCTTTGTGCGCTTTTGCGATGCCTTCAATATCCCCGTCATCACGTTTGTCGATGTGCCCGGCTTCATGCCCGGTACATCACAAGAATACGGCGGCATCATCAAGCATGGTGCGAAGTTGCTGTATGCGTATGCCGAGTGCACGGTACCAAAAATTACCGTCATCACGCGCAAGGCCTATGGCGGCGCGTATGACGTGATGTCATCCAAACATTTGCGCGGCGATGTCAACTTCGCCTGGCCGAATGCCGAGATTGCCGTGATGGGTGCCAAGGGTGCAGTTGAAATCATCTTCCGCGAAGACAAGGGTGATCCAGTGAAGTTAGCTGCACGCGAAGCCGAATACAAAGCCCGCTTTGCCAATCCGTTTGTGGCCAGCGCACGTGGTTATATTGATGACGTGATCTTGCCGCACGAAACCCGCAAGCGCATCTGCCGCTCGCTGGTGATGCTCAAGGACAAGAAACTTGAGAACCCATGGCGTAAGCACGGGAATATTCCGTTGTGACTTCCATTGGGCTCCATATGAAGTTGTATCGCGCTGGATCGGGCTGCCCGGGTGCTTTGCTTCGTGTCCCCCGGCCTGCGGCCTCCTCCTTTACCTGCGCAGAACACCCAGGCAGCCCGATCCCGGCCACTTGGTATTCCAATGCGAAATACAAGGTCAGCACTTCGCAGCAGCAGGCTGGGGGTATCTGTTGCAGCGAAGTCAAGGAGGAGTCCAAAGGTGGGAGCCTTTGGACGGGGGACATGAGCGGAGACAGATACGCCCAGCTTGCTGCACGAAACCCGCAAGCGCATCTGCCGTTCGCTGGTCATGCTCAAGGACAAGAAACTTGAGAACCCGTGGCGCAAGCATGGGAATATACCGTTGTAACTCCCATTGGGGCTTTATATGAAGTTGGGCAGCACATGGGCAATCCACAATTAACCAAAGAGCAACGTGAACAACTGTTTGCTCCGCTCTTTGAGCGTGTCAAAACAGAGCTTCACTCATTATCAGGTGGCGATGCCCGCCTAATGTGGGCGCTTCGGAGAAAGCTTGCCAAAGAACTGGTTTATATTGAGCGCAGCACACCGGCAGTAAGAAACAAACTTAAAGCCCTCATGTGGGCCAAGCAAAGCGGCAATTGCGCGCTTTGCAATCATCCCATGCCTCAAAAGGGTTCCGAGCTTGACCGTACCGAGGCCTATCTCGGTTACGTCGAAAACAACGTGCGGTTGGTTTGTCATGAATGCCACATTAAAGACCAAGCGAGTAAAGGTTATGCCTAACGGCGCTCAAGCGGGACTCCGCAAAAGCGCGCAGCCCCTTACTTTTACGTTATATCGCGCTGGATCGGGCTGCCCGGGTGCTCTGCTCCGTGTCCCCCGGCCTGCGGCCTCCTCCTTTACCTGCGCAGAACACCCAGGCAGCCCGATCCCGGCCACTTGGTATTCCAATGCGAAATACAAGGTCAGCACTTCGCAGCATCAGGTTGGAGGTGTCTGTCGTAGCGAAGTAAAGGAGGAGTCCAAAGGCGGGAGCCTTTCGACGGGGGACATGAGCGGAGACAGATACCCCCAGCCTGTTGCGGGCCCAGAAGAAAACCTTGGAGCACCGTCAACATGACAGGCTCAGTACCACAACGAATTCCAACATTCGCTGACCAAATAACGTTAGGAGAGCACTATGTTTACCAAAATACTAATCGCCAACCGAGGTGACCAGTCGCAAAGCGGCGCAGCAGCGAAGCTAAATTGCATGGTGCGCGAAGCGCATGCAGGCGATTTCAACCCGATGGAGACTGGCCATGTTTAATAAGATTCTGATTGCAAATCGGGGTGAAATCGCCTGCCGCGTCATCCTTACCGCCCGCAAGATGGGCATCAAAACCGTCGCGGTGTATTCCGACGCCGACAAGGATGCGCGCCATGTCGAGCTGGCCGATGAGGCCATCAACATCGGCCCGGCACCGAGTCGTGACAGCTATTTGCAGGCCGAAAAAATCATTGCAGCGTGCAAGCAGACTGGCGCAGAAGCTGTGCATCCAGGTTATGGTTTCCTCAGCGAGAACGCGAGTTTCGCCAAGCGGGTTGAAGAAGAGGGCATTATTTTCATTGGCCCCAAGCATGATTCAATTGCCACCATGGGCGACAAGATTGGATCGAAAAAACTGGCGGGTGCTGCCGGAGTCAACTGCATTCCAGGCGTGAACGACGCGATTGAAACGCCTGAGCGCGCCGTTGAAATTGCAAAAGGCATTGGCTATCCGGTGATGATTAAAGCCAGCGCTGGCGGTGGTGGCAAGGGCTTGCGCGTGGCCTTCAATGACAAAGAGGCGCTTGAAGGTTTCACGTCCTGCCGCAACGAAGCGCAGAGCAGCTTTGGCGATGACCGCGTCTTCATTGAAAAATTTATTCAAGAGCCACGCCACATCGAGATTCAGCTGATTGGGGACAGCCAGGGCAATGTGATTTATCTCAACGAACGCGAATGCTCGATCCAGCGCCGCCACCAGAAGGTGATTGAAGAAGCGCCATCACCCTTTATCAGCGAGGCCACGCGCAAGGCCATGGGCGAGCAGGCGGTGCTGCTGGCCAAGGCCGTCAACTACCAGAGCGCCGGCACGGTCGAGTTTGTGGTCGGCAAAGACCAGAGCTTTTACTTTCTGGAAATGAACACCCGCCTGCAGGTCGAGCACCCGGTGACGGAATGCATCACCGGGCTGGACCTGGTTGAGCTGATGATTCGTGTGGCGGCGGGTGAGAAGCTGCCTTTGACTCAAAGCCAGGTCAAGCGCGATGGCTGGGCTATCGAGTGCCGCATCAATGCTGAAGATCCGTTTCGCAATTTTTTGCCTTCCACAGGCCGACTGGTACGCTTTCAGCCGCCAAAAGAAACCATGTTTGCCGCCGACACCGCACACCTCTACGGCGTGCGTGTCGATACCGGCGTGCAGGACGGCGGCGAGATACCGATGTTTTACGACTCGATGATTGCCAAGCTCATCGTGCATGGCAAGGACAGGCTGGACGCGATTGCAAAAATGCGCGAGGCGCTTAATGGTTTCGTGATTCGCGGCATCTCCAGCAATATCCCGTTCCAGTCGGCCTTGCTGGCGCACCCGAAGTTTGTGGCGGGTGACTTCAACACCGGCTTTATTGCCGAGAACTATAGCCAGGGCTTTCGCGCAGAAGACGTTGCGCACGATGACCCGGACTTTCTGGTGGCGCTGGCGGCTTACGTCAACCGCCGCCAGTTGGGCCGTGCGGCGGGCATCAGCGGGCAACTGCCAGGGCATGGCGTTGAAGTGGGTGAGGAGTTTGTGGTGATAGGCCTTGGGCCAGGCGGAAAAAATACCCACCAGGCCGTGACGGTACGTGATTACGAGGCAAAAACAGGCTCCAGCGCAATAGATGTGGGCGTGAGCAGCTACGAAATTTGTAGCAACTGGCACTTGGGTGGTGCGCGCATACGCGGTACAGTGAACGGCAAACCGTTTACAGCGCAGGTCGAGCGCGGTGTTGGACATGGTTCCGTGAAGAATCCGCTGGCTATCCGCATTGCGCATAACGGCACCCGGCTTGATGCGCTGGTGTTGTCGCCGCGCGCAGCCGCGCTGCACGCGCTGATGCCGTTTAAAGCGCCGCCCGACATGAGCCGTTTTGTGCTCTCGCCCATGCCTGGTCTGCTGGCCGAAGTGTCGGTTCAGGTCGGCCAGAAAGTGCAGGCTGGTGAGCGTGTGGCGGTGATTGAAGCGATGAAGATGGAAAACGTTTTATTCGCTATTGTCGACGGTGTCGTTGGCAAGGTGCTGGCCAACAAAGGCGAATCACTCAGCGTGGATCAGCCGATTGTGGAGTTTGTATGAGCCGCCGTCCGTTCAAGGTGTTGGGCATCCAGCAAATCGCCATAGGTGCCACTAGCAAAGACCGCCTGCGCACCCTGTGGGTAGACATGCTGGGTCTTGAAGTGACTGGCAATTTCGTCAGCGAACGCGAGAACGTCGATGAAGACATCTGTGCTATCGGCAGTGGGCCGTTCAAGGTCGAGGTGGACTTGATGCAGCCGCTAGACATTGAAAAGAAGCCCGCCGTTCACACCACGCCGCTCAATCATGTCGGCTTGTGGATTGACGATTTGCCCAAAGCCGTGGAATGGTTGACGGCGCAGGGCGTGCGTTTTGCGCCAGGTGGCATTCGCAAGGGCGCAGCGGGTTTTGACATCTGCTTCATGCACCCGAAGGCGAATGATGAGTTTCCGATTGCCGGTGAGGGCGTGCTGATTGAGATGGTGCAGGCACCGCCTGAAGTGGTCGCGGCGTTCGCCGGAATGGCGTGAAGTCGCCAGGCCCTGGTTCAGGACGTGCCGCTGCCGGGCAGCCGCTTGGCGCGCGCGCGCGCCAGGGCCGCTTCGATCACGGTGCGTTTCTTGTCCAGCACGGCCGGATCGGTGTGCAGTGAATGTTCGGCCAGGTCCGCCAGTTTGGTGACGGCCTTTTCTTCCAGTCTTTTATCGTTCTCATCCTTGTCCCGTAGGCCTCTAAAGCCATGAAATTCATAGCGGGTTCGGGCTGTGTCAGCTTGCGCCGCTGACCAGGCATCCCAGCCGGTGGCCACACTACTGACGTTTTCCAACTGGATGCAATCCACCGGGCAGACTGGAAGACAAAGTTCGCAACCGGTGCAATACGGCTCGATCACGGTGTGCATGAGCTTGTTGCTGCCGACAATCGCGTCGGTCGGGCAGGCATCCAGGCACAGGGTGCAGCCTATGCACCATTCCTCGTCAATGATGGCGACCGAGCGTGGGCCTTCTGTGCCTTTGGCCGGGTTCAGGGCGTTTGGCAAGGCAAGGCCTGTGATGGCTGCTAGGCGCTCAATGCCTTCGGCGCCGCCGGGCGGGCACTGGTTGATGCTGGCTGCGCCTGTGACGATGGCATCTGCATAAGCTGCGCAGTCCGGGTAGCCGCAACGTGTGCATTGCGTTTGCGGCAATGCGGCGAGTATGCGGCTGGCCAGCGGGGTGTTGGCCAGCGGTGGGGCAGGCATCACATTATTTGCTGCGCGTTGCTTTGGCCGCTGCGCGCCTGGTCGTCGGCCTTGCTCCAGCCTTGTTGTGGTCAAGAATAAAGGCCTTGACCGCCGGGTAGACCATGTCGCGCCAGCGCCTGCCGCTGAAGATGCCGTAATGGCCTGCGCCTTTGACTTCCAGATGCTTCTGGCGCGCCTTGGGTACGTTGTAGCAAAGGCCGTGGGCGGCTTCGGTCTGGCCGGAGCCGGAGATGTCGTCGAGTTCGCCTTCGATCGTGAAGTGAGCCGTGGTCGTGATGTCCTGGGGCCGCACGCGTTCAAGCTGGCCGTCCACCGACTTCACGTCCCAGGTGCCATTGACGAGCTTGAACTCCTGGAACACGGTCTTGATGGTTTCCAGGTAGTAGTCGGCATCCATGTCGAGCACGGCGTTGTACTCGTCGTAAAACTTGCGGTGCGCTTCGACGCTGGCATCGTCGCCTTTGATCAGGTCTTTGAAGTAGTCAAAGTGGCTGCTGGCGTGGCGGTCCGGGTTCATGGCCACAAAGCCGGTGTGCTGCAAAAAGCCGGGGTAGACGCGGCGGCCTGCGCCTGCAAAGTTGCTCGGTACGGGGAAGATTACATTGTTTTCAAACCACTCATAGGGCTTGGTAGTGGCCAGGTTGTTGACGGCGGTGGGCGACTTGCGTGCATCAATCGGGCCACCCATCATGACCATCGACAGCGGGGTGGTCTCGCCGCGTGAGGCCATCAGCGAAATGGCGGCCAGCACCGGCACCGTCGGCTGGCAGACGCTGATGACGTGGCAGTTGCCGTACTTGCCCTGCAGGTGGCGAATGAACTCCTGCACATAGTTGACGTAGTCGTCGAGGTGAAACGCGCCATCAGACAAGGGCACGGTACGTGCGTT
This sequence comes from Polaromonas sp., assembly GCA_038902975.1. Taxonomy (GTDB): domain Bacteria; phylum Pseudomonadota; class Gammaproteobacteria; order Burkholderiales; family Burkholderiaceae_C; genus Polaromonas. Next base: position 56,632 of record JBCKMZ010000001.1, on the reverse strand, counting down.
TTTCCAGTCGGTGGTGTAGACCTTATGCTCTTTCAGCATCGTTTTAACGGTGTCGCGCAGCAGCGTGGCGTAGTGGCCCGAGAGTGGCGCGACGATCAGCACCGCAGGCTGGCCCTTGAGCTTGGCCAGGGTGTTGGTATCGTCGGAGAAGCGCTTGAAGCGGCGCAGCTCGCAAAACGGCTTGTCGATTTCAACCCGCTCATGGATGGCGATGCTGGTGCCGTCAACATCAATCGTCTGTATGCCAAAGGCTGGTTTTTCGTAATCCTTGCCGAGGCGGTAAATCAGGCTGTAGGCGGCTGCCATGCGCTGGGCAAACGGGTTTTGTCCCACGGGCGATAGTGGATTGCTATAAATTTTTGAAGCCGCCTGCGCAAAATCAACAAACGGCTCCATCAGCCTGCGCTGGGTTTCATAGAATTGATAAAGCATGGGTAAAAAACCTTTGAGTGGTTGGTTGGCGATGACAATATAAAATTAAATGGTGCAGTGCAATATAACAGGCGCGGCAAACACCGCCGCCTAGCCCTCAGCCCACCCAAGGAAAATCAGCTTATGCTTGATATCAATGCTTGTCGCTCCATCGAGAGCATTGCCGCGCTTAAAAAATCTGAAAGACTGCCCGTGCTGTTCCTCGGCCATGGCAGCCCCATGAATGCGATTGGCGACAACGAATACCGCCGTAGCTGGCAGGTCTTGGGCGCTGAGTTTGGCTCCAAAATGCCGATGCCGCAACTGATACTGTGCATCTCGGCGCACTGGCTGACCGAAGGCTGGTGGCTCACGGGCATGGACCAGCCGAAAACCATCCACGACTTTAGCGGCTTCCCGCAGGAGCTGTTTGACGAGCAATACCCGGCACCCGGCGATGCGGCAGCGGCGCAGGTCATCAGCCAGATAGTCAAACAGCGCGGCTCACGGCCCCTTGGTCTGGACATGACTGAATGGGGTCTGGACCACGGCGCATGGTCGGTGCTCAAGCCCATGTTCCCGAAAGCGGACATCCCGATCCTGCAACTCAGCATGGACTACAGCCGCCCGCCTGAAGACCACTACGCACTGGCAAAACAACTTAAAAGCCTGCGGCATCGCGGCGTGCTGATTGTCGGCAGCGGCAACATCGTCCACAACCTGCGCCAGATGCAGCGCGGCGCTACCGGCAACCAGGCCTTTGACTGGGCGCTGGAATTTGACCAGACGATTGGCGGCTACATCCAGCAAGGCAACCTTGATGCCTTGCAGAACTTCCTAAAGCTCGGCCAGGTCGCCAAGATGGCGCAACCCACGCACGAGCACTACCTACCGCTGCTGTACACCGCCGCTGCGGTTGATAGCGGCGAACGGATGCGGTTTTTCAACACCAGCTTTCAGATGGGGTCGATTTCGATGCGGTCTGTGGTGTGGGGATAATTGCAATTCGCTGCCAAGCGTTACAAACTGATTGACCCCGTCCCCGCCGCAGGTGCCATAGCGTGCATTCACTCTTCGTCGTCCTCCGGCTTGAGTGTGCAGTCTTCGAGGTCGTATTCATCAAAGACGCTCTCCGCGATTCCGTACGGTGGGCCGTTCAAATCTCGCTGATCGTTTGAAATGAACCTAGTTTCTATTCGCTTCGATCTGTCGACGGGATCAGTTTCGACCTGAACCATCTCTCGCGGCTCGAGCGAGATAGCGACAATTACTCGCGTTCCTACGTCCGTGCAGCGCCAGCGCTTGCCGCAGCACCAGAACTCAAGACCGATGGAGAAGACTTCGTGCTGCATGGGGAAGAAGCGTATTTGTGACGCATAATGTAGAGGTTACCGGCGCGCGACTACGGACAGAAGACCAAGGCGCGGTGCTTAACGCGCGTCCGAGTACACCGCCATGTTATACGGCAGCCGATCACTTGCGGCTTTCCTTGGCGGGGAGTGGTAACGCGACCACGTATTCAACGCTGATTTTCAGCCAGTTACGCAATCCCTTTATATCGTTTAAGACGGTCTTCGGTAGGACGACGTAATCCTTTTTTATAGGTCCTTTGGGGAAATATCGAAGCGGTTTCGCACCTTGCTCCTTAATCAATATATTGCGCGACTCCTCGGGCAGTTTGATGGCGAAACCGACAGGGGTTAACGACATACAAATTCTCCCTTTTGCGTAAACGGCAGCTCCACTGAAAAAATGTTTGCATTCCAAGTCGTCCCTAATTTTCCCGGAGGCTGCCTTGTCCACTAGCGCGGACAATTGCTCTAGATATTCTTTAGCCACCGGCAATCCTTCTCTGTCGTATAACGTTCGCGTTGGGCATCACGCCACCTTGGTATAGTGCATGAACTGCATTTGGTTCTGATCTATGAGGCCAAAGAATTCGCCGCACTTTGGGATACCCATGACCTTTTCAGCCGCAGCCTTCGCCGACGGAATATCTTTCCAGTGGACAATATCGATGTATTGGCCGTCCTCCGATGCGCCGAACTCTCGGCTGATAAAGCCCGGCATTTTCTTGAGGATGGGAGTGACCGCCAGGGCAGCGGTTTGCAGTTGACTGTCCGAGACATCGGCCTTGGCCTTGAAGATGACCACCTCGATTGCTTTGTTCATGGTTGTTCCTTTTCCAGTATTTCAACTTGAGTGAGCAGGGAAAGACGATCGTTCTTTGCGACCTCCTTCCAGTCACGATTTGTCAGGGCACCCTCGATTGCCCAGAGAAGATTCAAGCTCGGTGTACAGCCCGCGCGCTTTACGGCAACAAAGGCCGCCGCCGAGCCTTTTGCCCGTAGCTGACTCTCGGTCTTGATGCCCGCAGTGGCAAGCATCTCTTGCGAGTGCTGGCCGAGGTTTCTGAACTTAGCGATCATGATGCCCAACGTAGAGTTAGACCACACTTGGCCGCTACTCCTGCACTGCGCTGCTATGGCCGGCGACGACCTGCAATGTACCGCTCTGCGAAATGCGCCATATGCGTGTGTATCGAAGGTCGCCCGTAAACGGCGAACCACCGTAGACGCCAGACAGCTTCATGCGAACCGAGACGACAGCAATTTGCCCACTGATCTTCATTTTCCTCTCCGATGGTTCAAGTGTATGGAATTTGAGTACTCCAGATCGGTGCAATACCAGATCGTCATGTTTGCCAAGAACCTGACCAAAGTGATTCGTGAACATGAGGTCGGAAGAAATCAGTTCGTCGAGCGCATCAACGTCCGAGGCAAGCATGGCAAGCCGTAGGCGTTCCTCAGAAACTGTGACCTGGTTTTCAATGTCGGTTGGCATCAGAGATCGTTCTGTTGATGTGGTCTAACGAGGCTGTAAAAAAACTCCACCCCTGGAGAAATGCTCCGATTTTGGGGGTGCGTTTACCCTTGCCGAGGTCATGATCGTCGAATACAGCGCGTTCTGAGAGGTCGATTTCTGCATTTTCATGTTTCTATCGTTGTGGAGGGGGTTTTTTACAGCCTCAACGTCCGGCGTCAGGCGCGCGCCGCTCTTGGCGCGTCGCTCTGCACGCCGTTGTGTGCGCCCAGCATGGGCGCGAACTTATGGGGTGAAAGTCCCCTGTGGGAGAACCAAATTGGACTCATAGAGAGCAATCTTAACCACTAGCCGACGGCAAGGGCAGGCCCGCGAGGTCTTGTCTGGAGGAAGCCCGAGTGCAAAAGTGCGAGGCGACGAACAGAAACCGCATACAAGGCCAAGCCTGCGGGGCGAGTTGGCACATGACGACAAAGCCCTTTGGTTCAGTGGGCATGGTAAATGCGGCGCTTGCGCATGGAACGTTCGCGTCCTTACCTGGGGAGATCTGCACCGCGTGCGGTGCAATTGGATGATGACAAACCCGGATCGGTTCAACCGGGATACCAAGACCCAAGCGCCGTGGCGAGCTGCCCGCTGCGTGTCGAAGAAAGCGGCAGCAACATCATCCAGAGGTACAGCGCGACTGACAGAAATGTGAGTCGTGACGAGGCAGAAGTCAGCAGACGCCATAGTAGTTGGCCAGGAGTCGGGCCAATGAAGGGCTGAACAATGAGACACAAGGAGCAGACGTGGCCCACTCGAACGCATCACCGAACCCGACCGGGGGAGATGTGCCGGTATCTGGAGCGCACCCTCAAACTCACGGTCAACCTTGCCAAAAGCAAAGTGGCTCCGATGAGCGAATGCAGCTTCCTGGGTTTCTCGATCAAGGGCAAGAAGACCCGCTGGACTGAGAAGTCCGAAGCGAAATTCAAGCACCGGATCAAGGAGCTGACGGGTAGAAGCTGGGGGGTATCCATGGAATACCGGCTGTACAAACTGGGGCAGTACCTGAGGGGATGGGTGGGCTACTTTGGCATCAGCCAATACTACCGACCTGTTCCCGAGCTGGACGAGTGGATCAGAAGGCGAATCCGCATGTGCTACTGGAAAAGGTGGCGCTGGCCGCGCACGAAGATCAAGAACCTGTTGGCTTTGGGCGTGAGCCTGAAGTCAGCGATCCAGCATGGTGTGAGTAGCAAGAGCTACTGGCATATGGCGCGAACCCCGGTGACACAACAGGCGCTGAACAACACATGGTTGGCAGCGCAGGGACTACTGAGCGTGAAGGATCTGTGGTGCAAGGCCCAGGGCTACACGCCAAAGAAAGCTTCGTCGTGCAAGCCAGCTTGTTGAACCGCCCACTGCGGACCCGCATGGTGGGTGGTGTGGGGGCCGGAGGTTAGAAGCCTCTGGCTACCCGATTCGGTGGCGCGCGCACCTTGCCGTTACCGTCGTGACAGACCGAAAGCAGTCAAGCGCGCTCACTCGATCACCCGGTCTGCACGAATCAGGACCATTTGCGGGATCTTGAGGCCGAGCGCGTTCGCAGTTTTCAGGTTCACGATCAGATCGAATCTCGTTGGCTGCTCGACGGGAAGATCGCCGGGTTTCGCGCCCTTCAGGATCTTGTCGACGTACGTCGCAGCTCGTCGGTAGGCATCGGAGTTGCTCGGGCCGTACGCCATCAGGCCTCCCGCCATGGGGAAATTCTCGTCGAAGTACATAGCGGGCAGCCGTCTGATCGCTGCGAACTGGACGAGTTTGTCTCGATTGACCACCGCAAACGGGTATGGACACACGATCAGGCCCCGCGCGCCGCTGCTGCTGATCGCGGCAAGTGCCACGTCGAGCTCTGGGGGGTCGGCCGCATGATGCACATCGAGCCTCACGGCCAAAATCCTGGCGGCCGCCTGCAGATCCCTCACGAACCTCGTGGCGGCTGGATTGGCTGAGCTCCAGAGCACCGCAAAGTGCGATACGTTGGGGGCGGCCTGCTTGAGCAACTCCAGGTATTTTGCGGCAAAGTCGTCGCTTTGCGCCAGGGAAGTACCGGTGATGTTGCCTTCCGGGCGAGCAAGGTTGGTGACGATGCCCCCGGCAACCGGATCGCTCGAGGCCGCGAACACGATAGGGATCGTTGTCGTGGCGTTCTTGGCGGCGCGTGCGCCGATCGTCGCGCCGACCACGAGCACGTCGACCCGCAGGCGAATCATCTCCTCGACCAGCCCGGGAAGGCGGTCGGGCCGACCATCCGCGAATCGCATTTCGATATGGACATTGCGCCCCTCGACATAGCCCAGCTCCCGGAGCCCCTGGACAAACGCTTCGTTTCTCTGACCGGGCGAGACCGGCGACACAAATCCGATTCGATGGACCCTTTCAGTGCGCTGGGCTTCAGCGTTGAACGGTGCAGCTAGCGACGCAACGAGCAAGGCACCCCCCGCAACCAGATACTGCCATCGTCGAATCTTGTCCATGGGGTTTCCTTTCCCAAAGAGCCGTGCCACCGAACAATCAGCGTTTATCCGCCGCGCCATAAAGCCAGCACAAGACGAAGACATCAATCGCGGCGGATAAACCATGTTGGACTGAACCGCCCGTGCTGCGGTCGTGTTGCGGTAGTTGCACTATAAGGGGATTTGATTCAATCGCCCTACCTTTACGACAGATTATGACCCCGCCCAGCGCCATTGCGCCCGGCGAAAAACAACCACTTAGCCAGAAAACCCTTCGACAAGCTCAGGGCGAACGGTAATTTATAGAGGTGCCCTTGAGTTTCAGATCACTTTGGCAATCGCCGCACAAACGTAGTCGATGTTCTTGCTGTTCAGTGAGGCCACGCACATGCGGCCGGTGTCGGTGCCGTAAATGCCGAACTCGCTGCGCAGGCGCACCATCTGGTCCTTGGAGAGGCCCGAGTAGCTGAACATGCCGATCTGGTCGGTGATGAAGCTCATGTCCTGCTTCACGCCGGCCGCCTTCAAACCATCGACCAGCTTTTGCCGCATGGCCTTGATACGAACGCGCATTTCGGTCAGCTCTTCTTCCCACTGGGCGCGCAGGGCGGGAGTGTTGAGCACCGTGGCTACTACCGTGCCGCCGTGAATCTGCGGGTTGCTGTAGTTGCTGCGGATCACCAGTTTGAGCTGCGACAACACCTTGTCGGCTTCTTCCTTGCTCTGGCACAGAACCGACAGCGCACCGACGCGCTCACCATACAGGCTGAAGCTTTTCGAGAACGAGGTGGATACAAAAAACGACAGGCCAGCGGCGACAAATTTGGCGACCGCCGCACCGTCTTCCTGGAGGCCATAGCCAAAGCCCTGATAAGCCATGTCAAGAAAAGGCGTGAGCCCTCTAGCCTTGACGACGGCAATGACCTGATCCCACTGCGCGCTGGTGATGTCGTAGCCGGTCGGGTTGTGGCAGCAGGCGTGCAGCACGACGATGGTGCCTTCGGCGGCGGCGTTCAGCGCAGTCAACATGCCGTCGAAGTTGATGCCTTTTTTGGCTGCGTCGTAGTAGGGGTGGCTAGTCACCAAAAAGCCGGCCTGGGTGAACAGGGCGCGGTGGTTTTCCCAGCTCGGGTCGGAAAGCAGCACCTTGGCGTTGGGCAGCAGCTTCTTCAAAAAGTCGGCGCCAATCTTCAGGCCACCGGTGCCGCCTATGCCTTGAGCAGTGGCAATGCGGCCACTTTTTACGGGCTCGCTGTCAGCACCAAAGACCAGTGACTTGACGGCCGAGTCATAGGCCGGAATGCCGTCGATCGGCAGGTAGCCGCGTGGTTTGGGCGATTCCATCATCTGCTTTTCAGCTGCCTGTACACATTTGAGCAGGGGCAGCTTGCCGTCGCCGTCGTAGTACACACCGACACCCAGGTTGACCTTGTTGGGGTTGCTGTCGGCGGCGAACTGTTCGTTAAGACCCAGGATGGGGTCGCGTGGGGCCATTTCGACGGCAGTAAATAAAGACATGGGACTCCTGAAAAGTAAAAAAGACGTAAGCTAGAGAGTTGCACTAATTTTAACTGTGCTTGAAAGCTGATTTGAGGTTCCCATGCCAGAAGTACTAGAACTCATAACCCCAACGAATGATGCCCAGCTCAAGGGCACATTCGCAAGCTTCCCCAACTCGCCGTTCGAGCTTTTCATGCCCTACCAGCCCGCTGGCGACCAGCCGCAGGCGATTGACAAGCTGGTCGAAGGCATCAACGACGGCGAAGTGTTCCAGACCCTGCTGGGCGTGACCGGCTCGGGCAAAACCTTCACCATGGCCAATGTGATTGCCCGGATTGGTAAGCCGGCGATTGTGTTTGCACCCAACAAGACGCTGGCGGCGCAGCTCTACAGCGAGTTTCGCGAGTTCTTTCCGAAAAATGCGGTGGAATATTTCGTCAGCTACTACGACTATTACCAGCCTGAGGCCTATGTGCCGCAGCGCGATCTTTTCATTGAAAAAGACTCGGCCATCAACGAGCACATCGAGCAGATGCGCCTGTCGGCCACCAAAAGCGTGCTGGAGCGGCGCGACACCGTCATTGTGGCGACGGTCAGCGCCATCTACGGCATAGGCACCCCCGAGGACTACACCCAGATGCGTTTCATCGCCCGCATTGGCGACAAGCTGGGCCAGCGTGATGTGATTGCGCGTTTGATCCGGATGCAGTACAGCCGCAACGACCAGGACTTTGCGCGCGGCACCTTCCGCGTGCGCGGCGATGTGATTGACGTTTTCCCGGCCGAGCATTCGGAGTTGGCGATTCGTATCGAGCTGTTTGACGATGAGATCGAAGCACTGTCGTTGTTTGACCCACTGACCGGGCGCATCCGCCAGAAGATTCCGCGTTTTGTGGTCTACCCGAAAAGCCATTACGTCACGCCGCGCGACAAGGTGCTGATGGCGCTTGAAACCATCAAGCTGGAGCTGGTCGAGCGCGTGGCGCAGTTTGTCAAAGAAGGCAAGCTGGTTGAAGCGCAGCGCATCGAGCAGCGCACCCGGTTTGATCTGGAAATGCTGAGTGAAATCGGTCACTGCAAGGGCATTGAAAACTACACCCGCCACCTGAGCGGCGCGCCGCCGGGCGCGCCGCCCTCGACGTTGTGCGACTACCTGCCGAAAGACGCGCTGATGTTTCTCGACGAGAGCCACGTCATGATCGGCCAGCTCAACGCCATGTACAACGGCGACCGCGCACGAAAAAATAACCTGGTGGACTATGGTTTTCGTTTGCCCAGCGCGCTGGACAATCGGCCGCTGAAGTTCGAAGAATTTGAAGCCAAGATGCGACAGGCTGTTTTTGTATCGGCCACGCCAGCGGCCTATGAGCAAGAGCACGCAGGGCAGGTAGTTGAACAACTGGTACGGCCCACCGGGCTGGTTGACCCCGAGGTTGAAGTGCGGCCCGCAACCCATCAGGTGGATGACGTGCTGGGTGAAATCCGCATCCGTGTGGAGAAGAACGAGCGCGTGTTAATTACCACCCTGACCAAGCGCATGGCCGAGCAACTGACGGATTATTTGACCGACAACGGCGTGAAAGTGCGCTACCTGCACAGCGATGTCGATACCGTGGAGCGCGTCGAGATACTGCGTGACCTGCGGCTGGGCGCTTTTGATGTGCTGGTTGGCATCAACCTGCTGCGCGAGGGGCTGGACCTTCCCGAGGTGTCGCTGGTCGCCATTCTGGATGCCGACAAGGAAGGCTTTTTAAGGTCAGAGCGCAGCCTGATCCAGACGATTGGCCGCGCCGCGCGAAACATCAATGGCCGCGCGATTTTGTATGCCGACCGCATCACCGATTCGATGAAAAAAGCCATCGGCGAAACCGAGCGCAGACGCAACAAGCAAATCGCCTTTAATCTGGAGCATGGCATCACGCCTAAGAGCATCGTCAAGCGTATCAAGGATTTGCTCGACGGTGTGTACAGCGAAAAATCAGGCAAGGAAGCCGAGAAGCTTCAGATGCAAAAGGCGCTGGTCGAGGACATGAGCGAGAAAGACATCTCGCGCGAGATCAAGCGGCTGGAAAAGCAGATGCTGGATCACGCCAAAAACCTCGAATTCGAAAAAGCCGCAAGGGTGCGCGACCAGTTGCATATCTTAAAGAGCCAAGCCTTTGGCGCGCCTGGTACAGACAACGTGATGCCGATTTCAGCAGCGGGGCCTGCGCGCGGCTGAAGGAATTGAGATCTTGGGCGCAAGACAAGTTACCAAGCATCTATATTTCTCTCCATCGTCGTAGCCTGCGGTAAACCCTTAGAAGTGCTATACTTGACTAATTCAGTCGGAAATATAAAAAGGGCGCTTCTAGAAATTCAGATTTTCGGGATGAAATGCTAGGCGGACGGAACGCAGCAACCGGAACGTACTCAGGTACGTGAGGATTGCGAGTACCGCCCAACGACGCAGTTCGCCCGAAAAATGAATTTATAGAGGTGCCTTCAAGTCAACTTAAAAGGAGATTGATATGCGCCTCACAACCAAAGGCCGCTTTGCGGTCACTGCCATGATTGACTTGGGCCTGCGCCAAAACAGTGGCCCGGTAACGCTGGCAGCCATTAGCCAGCGCCAGCAAATTTCGCTCTCATATTTAGAGCAGCTTTTCGGCAAACTGCGCCGCCACGAGCTGGTTGAGTCGACCCGTGGCCCTGGCGGCGGTTACACGCTGGGCCGCAAGGCATCTGCCATCACCGTGGCCGACATCATTGTGTCGGTAGACGAGCCGCTTGATGCCACCCAGTGCGGAGGGAAGGAAAATTGTACGGGTGAGGGCGGCCGCTGCATGACGCACGATCTGTGGGCATCACTGAACAGCCGCGTGGTCGAGTTTCTGGACTCCATCACCCTGCAAAAGTTGGTCGATGACCAGCTCGCCAAGGGTGTGGTTGTCGAGAAAACCTCCATGATCAAAAAAGCGATTTTCACATCGCCCATAGCCAAACCCATGCGCGTGAACGCACCCAACTCGGTGTTTGCTTTGGGTAATGCGTTTTTGAAGACCTGATGGGAACCCCACACTTCCCGATTTACATGGACTACAGCGCCACCACCCCGTGCGACCCGCGCGTGGTGGATGCCATGATTCCGTGGTTGCGCGAGCATTTCGGCAACCCTGCATCGCGCAGCCATGCGTGGGGCTGGGAGGCCGAAGCCGCCGTTGAAAAAGCTAGGGAGCAAATTGCCGACCTGATAGGCGCTGACCCGCGTGAGATCGTCTGGACCAGCGGCGCAACCGAGTCCAACAACCTCGCTCTCAAGGGCGCTGCGCACTTCTACAAGTCCAAGGGCAAGCACATCATCACCGTCAAGACCGAGCACAAAGCCGTGCTCGACAGCTGCCGTGAGCTGGAGTGCCAGGGTTTTGATTGCACCTATCTTGATGTTCAGGCGGACGGACTGGTTGATATCGAAGTGCTCAAGGTTGCGATTCGACCTGACACGATTTTGGTCAGCGTCATGTTCGTGAACAACGAAATCGGTGTGCTGCAGGACATTGCGGCCATTGGTGCGCTGTGCCGTGAAAAAGGCATCATCTTCCACGTTGATGCGGCTCAAGCCACGGGCCGGGTCGACATCGACATGGTCACTTTGCCGGTCGATTTGATGAGCCTGACCGCGCACAAAACCTATGGACCCAAAGGCATTGGCGCGCTGTTCGTGCGCCGCAAGCCGCGCGTGCGCCTGGAAGCCCAAATGCACGGTGGCGGTCACGAGCGCGGTATGCGCTCTGGCACGCTGCCAACGCATCAGTGCGTCGGCATGGGCGAGGCCTACCGCATCGCCAAAGCCGAGATGCATGAAGAAAACAAACGCATTCGCGCCCTGCATGAACGCATGTTCAATGGCCTGAAAGATGTTGAAGAAGTATTTTTGAACGGCCATGCCGACAAGCGCGTACCGCACAACCTCAACATGAGCTTTAACTATGTCGAGGGCGAGTCGCTCATCATGGGTATCAAGGGTTTGGCGGTGTCCAGCGGCTCGGCCTGCACGTCCGCCAGCCTGGAGCCCAGCTATGTGCTGCGCGCACTGGGCCGCAGCGACGAGCTGGCCCACAGCAGCCTGCGCATGACGATTGGCCGCTGGACGACCGAAGAAGAAATTGACTACGCGGTTGGCACCATCAAAGAGAACGTCGCCAAGCTGCGCGAACTTTCCCCGCTCTGGGAAAGGTTCAAGGATGGTATTGACTTATCGACTATCCAGTGGGCAGCACACTAAACTCCTGAAGATCGGGCCTTCCAGAAGCGTTTTCGCTGGAAAACCAGTGAGGTCAAGCCCTGAGTGGGTAATTCCCTATATTTATGGATTAAGCGTCTGCTAGACTCCCGACTGTCTCGTTCACTGTCTCTTTCAATCTAGACCCGAGGAGTTACTCATGGATCGTCGTTCCCTTATTAAAAATGCCGGCATTGCCGGCGTCCTGGCAGCCGGCGTTGCGCCTGCGGTGCATGCGCAGGAGGTTGTTCGCTGGCGTCTGGCTTCCAGCTTCCCCAAGGTGCTGGACACCATTTTTGGCGGTGCTGAAACCTTTGCCAAAAAAGTCAGCGACATGTCTGGCGGCAAGTTTATTATTTCCGTGCATGGGCCCGGCGAGCTGATGCCGGCGATTGCCGGCATGATCGACAACATCTCCAAAGGCACCACTGAAATGGTGCATACCGCGCCGTACTACTTCTTCGGCGTGAACGACGCCTTTGCCTTTGGCTGTGCCATTCCCTTCGGCCTGAACAGTCGGCAGCAGACGGCCTGGATGTACCAGGGCAACGGCGGCAAGCTGATGCGCGAGTTCTATGCCAAGTACAACATCGTCAACTTCCCCATGGGCAACACCGGCGTGCAAATGGGCGGCTGGTTCCGCAAGCCAATCAAGTCGGTCAAGGACATGAAAGGCCTGAAGTTCCGCGCAGGCGGCTTCGCCGGCAAGGTGCTCGGCCGTATGGGCGTGGTGGCGCAGAACATTCCTGGTGGCGAGATTTATCAGGCACTGGAAAAAGGCACGATTGACGCGGCCGAGTGGGTCGGTCCCTACGACGACCTGAAGCTGGGCTTTCACAAAGTGGCACCGGTCTACCACTACCCCGGCTGGTGGGAAGGCGGCCCGCAGCTTGATGCTTACGTCAACAAGACCGCTTACGATAAGCTCTCGCCCGAGAACAAGGCCATCCTGGAAGCCGCTGCAGCTTTTGTCCACACCGACATGCAGGCCAAGTACGATGCGAAGAACCCGGAAGCCCTCAAGCAACTGGTGGCGCTCAAGGTCAAGGTTTTGCCTTTCCCCAAGGACGTGATGGAACTGGCTTTCAAGGAAACACAGGCGCTGTACGCCGAGCTGTCGGCCAGCAACCCCGACTGGAAGAAGATTTACGACGACTGGTCGGTGTTCCGTCGCGAGCAGAACCTGTGGTTCCGCTTTACCGAAATGCGTTTCGACCAGTTCATGCAGGCGCAAAAACTGTAATTTCCAAGCCCTGCAAAGGAGCCGCCGGTGGCGGCCTCTTTAGCACTCAAAAAGCCCGTTCATGTGACGGGCTTTTTTTATGTGTCAGTTGACGGCGCCACCCGGTGCGGGTGACGTGTGGCTGGATGCCAGCTACTTCTTGTCTTGCTTCTGCATGGCTTCGAGCAGGGCCTTCATCGGGTCTTCTTCTTTGCTCTCGCTAGCAGACGCTTCGGAGGCCGCTCCAGAAGCCGGCTCAGTCGCGGGGTCAGCGGCCGGCTCATCGTCTGCCTGGGGCATCGCCAGTTGCTCCATCACCTGCTCGGCGGTGAGTTTTTCGGTCTTCTCGATGCCGCCGGTGACCAGATTGGGGAACAGCATGATGGCCGCTATCATGCAGATTTGCAGGATGATGAAAGCGATCGAGCCCTTGTAGATCTGCGTCGTTGTCACCGCCGGAATGGTCTGGCCGGTGACGCGGTCCTTATAGTCCTTCTTGGCTGCCACGCTGCGCAGGTAGAACAGGGCAAAGCCGAACGGCGGCGTCAGGAAGGAAGTCTGCAGATTCATCGCGATCATCACGCCGAACCAGATCATGGCGTCATCCTCGGTCATGCCGGGAACAATGCTGGGCAGGATTTTTGCGGCCACCGGGGCCAGCAGCGGGATCACGATGAAGGCGATTTCGAAGAAGTCGATGAACATGCCCAGAATGAACACCAGAATGTTCACCACGATCAGGAAGCCCCAAGCGCCGCCGGGAATGCCGGTGAACAGGTGCTCGATCCAGATAGGGCCGTCGGCGGCATTGAAGGTGAAGCTGAAGACCGTGGCGCCGATCAAGATGAATAGCACAAACGAGGCCAGCTTGGCGGTGTTGTCCAGCGCCTGCTTGAGCAGGCTAAAGTTCAGCCGCCTCTTGCCCAGCGCCAGGATCAGCGCGCCCAAAGCTCCCATGGCGCCGCCCTCGGTGGGCGTCGCAATGCCCAGGAAAATGGTGCCCAGCACCAGGAAAATGAGAACCAGCGGCGGCATCAGCACGAAGGTGACCTGCTCGGCCAGCTTGGAGAGCAGCTTCAGGCCGGTGACGTGGTTGACGATCGCCAAGCTCAGACCCAGCAGTGAGGCCAGTGTCATCGACAGGATGAAGATCTCATCTCCTGCCGCAGGTAGTGGTCGTTGCAGCCAGGCGGTCAGCAGGTCGTTGTGCACGCGCGACCAGGCAAAGCCCACCGCCACGCAGAGTAGCAGCAGCACCAGCAGCGAACGGTGTCCCGAGTGGCCACTGGCCTCGCGGTAGATGCGGGCCTCGGGCGGCAGGGCTGGCACCATGGCAGGCCGCACGATTGCTACTACCACGATGAACAGGACGTACAGACCCACCAGCAGCAGGCCGGGCAGCAGCGCGCCGGCGTACATGTCGCCCACCGAGCGGCCGAGCTGGTCGGCCAGCACGATCAGCACCAGCGACGGCGGAATTGCCTGCGCCAGCGTGCCCGAGGCCGTGATGACGCCGGTGGCGATCACCTGGCTGTAGCCATAGCGCAGCATGATGGGCAGCGAGATCAGGCCCATGGAGATCACGGCGGCTGCCACGACACCGGTGGTCGCCGCCAGCAGCGCGCCCACCAGGATCACGGCAATCGCCAGGCCGCCGCGCAGTGGACCAAAAACCTGGCCCACCGTCTCGAGCAGATCCTCGGCCATCCCGGAGCGCTCCAGAATGATGCCCATGAAGACGAAGAAGGGAATCGCCAGCAGCGTGTCGTTCTGCATGATGCCGAAGATGCGCGACGGCAGCGCGCCGAACAGCGCGGCCGGGAAAATGCCGGCTTCCATGCCGATGAAACCAAAGGCTAGGCCGGTGGCGGCCAGCCCGAAAGCGACCGGAAAGCCGGTCAGCAGCAGGACCAACAGCCCGGCGAACATCAGGGGCGCAAAATTTAGTGCGAGGAAGGTGGTTTGCATTTATGCTTCTCCAGCCAATTTGCGCGCGGCAACGATTTCGAGTTCTTCAAGGGGCTTTTGTTCATCGGACTTGGCATCTTCGCCCGACAGCACGTCTTGCCCGCGGCCCATCTGAAAGGCCTCGACCTTGAGTGACTTGGTATCTTCGTCCGACAGTGCGTCATGCCCACGGCCCATCAGAAAGGCCAGCCGCTTGATCAGCTCGGACACCGCCTGCAGGGCCAAGAGCGAGAAGCCCAGCGGCACCAGCATGTACACCGGCCAGCGCATCAGGCCGCCGGCGTTTTGCGACATTTCCTGGTTGGCGTAGGCGTCCACGAATGGGCCCCAGCTCAGCGAGATCATCAGCACGCAAAACGGCAGCAGCACGGCGACGATGCCGAACACGTCGATCCAGTTGCGGGCGCGGTCGCTCAGGCGTGATGAAATGAAGTCAATGCGGACATGCGTATTTTTCAGGAAACCATAACCAGCCCCCAGCATGAACACGGCGGCAAACAGGTACCACTGGATTTCCAGCAGGCCGTTGGAGCTCATGTCAAAAGCCTTGCGCACGATGGCGTTGCCCGCGCTGATGAGGGTGGCGGCCAGAATCAGCCACATGGTCGAGATGCCGATCCAGGTGCTGATCCTGTCGATCAGCTGCGACAGGGAAAGAAGAAAGGTCATGTTGTCTCCACGAAAAAAGCGTCCACGCAATGAAAATCATCCGGCAACCCCCCAAGCAGGGAGGCATGTCGGGTGCGAGTCCACGCGGTTTAAATTTTATAAAGGACTATAGAAGGCAAGCTGACAGCTTTTTGAGGGTGTTATCCCGTAGCAGCCGGGCTTGTGCGTGACTGGCGCGACCCCAAACGGGTGCGTTACGCCGGGAACAGGTCGATTTTAGATGATCTGCACGCCGCTGCCTTCTGTCATGCGGCCAATGGCGCGCGCGTCGCCAAAGCCCTGGCTGTGAAAGCAAGTCAGAACCTGGTCGGCGATGTCGGGGCTGCAGGACACCAGCAGGCCGCCGCTGGTCTGTGGGTCGCTGAGCAGGGCCTGGTGGGCCGGGCTGATGCCGGCCGGCAGAATGACTTCGCTGCCGTAGCTGGCCCAGTTGCGGCCTGATGCGCCGGTGACCATGCCTTGAGCGGCCAACTCAAGCACCCCGGGCAACAACGGTATCTGGTCCATCTGCAACTGCATTTTCAGTTTGGCGCCGCGCGCCAGTTCCAGCCCATGGCCGAGCAGGCCGAAGCCGGTGATGTCGGTCAGCGCATGCACGCCGTCCATCTGCGCCAGCGTGATGCCCGGTTTGTTGAGCTGGGTGGTCACGGCGATCATGCGCGCATAGCCCTCGGGGCTGAGCGCATCCTTCTTCAGCGCTGCCGACAGGATACCGACACCCAGTGGTTTGCCCAGGATCAGTACATCGCCGACCCGGGCGCCCGAATTTTTCTTGACCCGCGACGGGTGCACCAGACCGAGCACCGCCAAGCCATAAATCGGCTCGACTGAATCAATCGTGTGGCCGCCGGCAATTGGGATGCCCGCATCGCGGCAAACGTCTTGCCCACCGCGCAAGATAGCGCCTATGGTCTCCAGCGGCAGCACATTGATCGGCATAGCAACCAGCGCCAACGCCATGATCGGCGTGCCGCCCATGGCATACACGTCGCTGATGGCATTGGTCGCGGCGATGCGGCCAAAGTCATACGGGTCATCGACGATGGGCATGAAAAAGTCGGTCGTGGCAATCAGCGCCTGGTTCTCGTTCAGCCAATACACGGCTGCGTCGTCAGCGGTTTCTATGCCTACCAGTAGCTCTTTGGGTATCGGCAGATTGCTGGAATTTTTAAGGATTTCACTCAGCACGCCGGGTGCAATTTTGCAGCCACAGCCGCCGCCGTGTGACAGGCTGGTGAGCCGTGGCACGGCGAGGGTAGTGAGTTTGTCGGGTGCGTTCATGGGGGCTTTCAGATATTTTCGTGCGTGGTTAATGCGTAGCTAATGCGGAGGTGACCAAGTTTAAAACAAGGCGCTTTTCGAGGGCCGGCTCAAACCAATGGGCACGTTGCCCGCATTGGCTTTGCAGCAGGGCCAGAAAATCGGGTTCTAACGCGCAGCGCTGCACCAGTTTTGCCAGTTGCGCGGCATGACCGAGTTCAAAGTAACCCGAATAATGTTTGCCCAGCATACCGACGTTGCCGTCAATGCGTGATGCCAGCACCGGCGTGCCAGACTGTACGGCCTCCAGAATGACGTGGGCACCGCCCTCCATCTTCGAGCCGTTCACCAGCACATGGGCACGCTTGATGCGCTGGCGGGTAGCGGCTCTGGGCAAACCGCCGAGCCAGCGATAGCCTGAATTCAGCCGGGCAGTTTCCAGCGCCACCTGCCCAAAGTCTGGCTCTAGCGCCATGCCGATCTGCTCGAAATGAATCGTGCTGCTGGCCACACAGCGCGCCGCTTTCATAAACGTCAGCGGGTCTTTTTCATCCCGCAGGTGGCCGACCATCAGCGCCACAAACCGATGCCTAGCTTTCACTGCCGGTTTGAGCCTGCGGGCCGATTGGTAAATCACATGCGTCTTTGCGCGATACGCTTCTGGTAGTGCAGCCAACCCGGCCTCTTGCAGCACCACGATATGGCTGGCGAGGGCAAGGGACTGTTGGGCGAGTCGGTCGTGCTGAATGTCCCGGTATAGGTCGGTACCTGTCAGCACCAGAATCAGCGGCTTGGCGGGGCAGGCGGTGGCCCATGCCGCAATCGATGCCGCTGAACGCTTGGCGTGCAGGGCAATCATTAGATCAGCTGCTTGTTTTGAATCGGCATCAGGCGTAGCAGGCTTACCATGCGCACTAGGCCACTGGGTCACGATGGCAGTGTCACAATGATCCAGGCCTTGCGACAAAAATTGCGACCAACGGTGCGCCGTATGCCAGTTACCGTTGTTGGCTTCTTGTGTCGCTGGGCTTACCAGCACGACCCTCATTGAGACAACTTCATTATTTTGCCAACCGATCCTTCTTCGTCATCTGATTCATCTGCTGCACCTTCTGCGGCCTTGATTGATTCCCCCCTGATGCGCAGTGCGGGTAAGGAGGAGTTGTCACTGGCGCTGATGGATGCGCGCAATCATACGCTGCACCTTTTTGCGCAGTATCAAGAGGCGCTTGAGGCTACAAATTTTGTCGTTCCGCAACTCGCTAGCGTCAATCCGCCGTTATGGGAGCTGGGCCATGTGGGCTGGTTTCAGGAGTGGTGGATCGGCCGCAACCTGCAGCGCGCTTTGGGCACCCGCTGCGCACCCGACCACGCGCGGCTGGCCTCGATTGAGCCCAATGCCGACATCTGGTGGGACTCCAGCCGCGTGGCCCACAACACCCGCTGGGGCCTAGCCTTGCCCGACGTTGCCCATATTCGCGCTTACCTGCTCGACACCCTGGAAAGCACGCTGGACCTGCTGCATAAAGCCGACGACAGCGACGACGCGCTTTACTTTTACCGCCTGTGTCTGTTCCATGAAGACATGCACGGCGAGGCGCTGGTGAACACCGCCCAGACGCTGGGCCTGCCACTCGGCAAGGCGTTGCAAACGGTGTTTACCCTACAGCCGATGGCCGTGCGCGAGCCGCTGCTGATACCCGCCATCACCTGGCAAATGGGAAGCGTACCGGATGCCGGTTTTGCGTTTGACAACGAGCGCCCGCTGCACGCCGTGCAAGTACCTGAATTTGAAATTGATGCCCAGCCCGTGACCTGGGCGCAGTTTGTCGAGTTTGTTGACGACGGCGGCTATGACCGCGCCGAGCTGTGGCGGCCAAGCGGCTGGCAGTGGTTGCAAAAGATCAGCGCCGAGGAAGGAAGAAGAGGCCCGCGCTACGTAGACCAGATAGGCGTAGCCAGTGGCGCAGTCATGCAGACCCGTTTCGGTCAGGCCATGCGTATGCAGGGCGTGCAACCGGCCATGCACATGAGCTGGTATGAAGCCGATGCCTGGTGCCGCTGGGCCGGGCGGCGTTTGCCCTTTGAAGTTGAATGGGAAGTCGCGGCGCATACGGCATCAAGGCGCGGCTTCAGGTGGGGCGATGTGTGGGAGTGGACGGGCAGCACTTTCAACCCCTACCCCGACAATGATGGCAACCGCAGTTTCAAACCAGACCCGTATACGGACTATTCAGCCCCCTGGTTTGGTAGCCACAAGGTGCTGCGCGGAGGCTCGTTTGCAACCCGCTCCCGTATGAAAAGCCCCAGCTACCGCAATTTCTACCAGCCTGATAGAGACGACATTTTTTGCGGATTCAGGTCTTGTTTGCTATAAAAATAGTGGTTTTAATGTGAATTGGAATAATCACCCCCGTAACCCCATCAACGGAATCGGAACATGACATCACATCTGTTTGTAAAAGCTGGCCTAGCTGTAGCCTTCATAGTCGCTACGGGGTTGGTCGCAGCACAAACCGCCGCCGTTAAAGTCGAGGGCGCATGGGTGCGGGCAACCGTGCAGGGCCAAAAGGGTACAGGCGCTTTTATGAACCTCACGGCCAAAGAGGGTACGCGGCTGGTTGGTGTGTCGTCACCCGCAGCGGGTGTGGCCGAAGTGCATGAGATGAAGATCGAAAACGATATCATGAAAATGCGGGCGGTACCCAGTCTTGACTTGCCTGCTGGCCAAACCGTGCAGCTCAAGTCCGGCGGCTATCACATCATGTTGATGGACTTGAAAGCACCGCTCGCGAAAGACAGCACCATGCCCATGACCTTGCGCTTTAAGGACGCGAAGGGCGTTCAGAGCAAGCTGGATTTGGTGTTGCCGGTTGGCTTGGCAGCGCCAGGCGCTGTTGCTGGCAAGGCTGCCGAGCATAAGCACTGAGTCGTACTTTGAAACTGCAGGCTTAAACGATTGCCGTTGATGAGAAATTAACCGACGAATTGACTTCACGGATTTACGGGCGAATCATTAGCAGAGTGCCGAGCTTGATCACTCTGCAGAGATGCAGCCAGTGCCTTGCGCGCCTGGCGTCGGCGCAGAAGCAGATAGACAGCTGGCACCACAAACATTGACAACAGAGGCGCAGTGATCATGCCGCCGACCATCGGCGCGGCAATCCGTTGCATGACTTCGGAGCCGGTGCCGGTGCCGTACATGATGGGTAGGAGACCGGCGATGATCACCGCTACCGTCATGGCCTTGGGCCGCACGCGCAGCACCGCGCCTTCGCGGATCGCGTCGAGCAGATCGGCCTCGGAGCCTTTACCGTCGGCCAGGCGCTTTTCCCACGCGTGCTTCAGGTACACCAGCATGATGACGCCAAACTCGGCTGAGACGCCGGCCAAGGCAATGAAGCCGACGCCGCTGGCCACTGACAGGTTGTGGCCCAGGGCCCACAGCAACCAGATGGCGCCTACCAGTGCAAACGGCAGTGTTGCCATGATCAGCGCCGCTTCGTCAAAGCGCTTGAAGGTTATATAAAGAAGCACAAAAATGATGAGCAGCGTTGCCGGCACCACCATCTTCAATTTCGCGGTGGCGCGCTCCAGGTATTCGAATTGCCCGGACCACGCTACCGAGTAGCCCGCCGGCAGTTTGACTTCCCTCGCAACAGCCTGCTGCATGTCGCGCACCGCGGAGCTCAGGTCCCGGTCACGAATATCCACATACACCCATCCCGACAGGCGTGCGTTCTCGCTTCTTAACATCGGCGGGCCGTCATTGATGCGAATATTGGCGACGTCACCCAGGCGAATCTGCGCACCGCGGTCAGTCAGAACCGATAGCTGGCGCAGTTTTTCGACTGAATCCCGCACTTCCCGGGGATAGCGCACATTGATCGGGAAGCGTTGCAGGCCTTCGACCGTTTCCCCGATGTTGTCGCCACCAATGCCTGCCGAGACGATGCTTTGCACGTCGGCGATGTTCAGTCCGTAACGGGCAGCGGCATTCCGGTCGATATTGATGTCAATATACCGTCCTCCGGTCAACCGTTCGGCCAGGGCCGACGACACGCCGGGCACCTTTTTAACGACGCGTTCGATGTCGCCTGTAATACGGTCGATTTCCTGCAGACTTGCCCCTGCAACCTTGACACCCACCGGGCTCTTGATGCCGGTTGACAACATGTCGATGCGGTTGCGAATCGGTGGCACCCAGATGTTCGACAAGCCCGGAACCTTGACGATGCGGTCAAGTTCTTCGACCAGCTTCTCGGTTGTCATGCCAGCGCGCCATTGGTCCTTGGGCTTGAACTGGATGGTCGTCTCAAACATTTCCAGCGGCGCCGGATCTGTCGCAGACTCAGCCCGTCCAGCCTTGCCAAATACGCTTTGAACTTCGGGCACAGTCTTGATCAGACGGTCGGTCTGTTGCAATAATTCCGACACCTTGCCGGCAGACAGGCCCGGCAGCGCCGATGGCATATAGAGCAAATCGCCTTCGTCGAGCGGCGGCATGAATTCACCACCGAGACGCGACATCGGCCAGATGGTCACAACCGCGACCACCGCTGCTGCGACGAGCGTCATCTTTGGAAAGCGCAAAACGCCTTCGAGCATTGGCCGGTACAGTGCAATCAGAAAGCGGTTGAGCGGATTTTTTTGCTCAGCGGGTATGCGTCCGCGTATCAGATAGCCCATCAATACCGGGATCAGCGTGACGGCCAGTCCGGCTGCCGCTGCCATCGCATAGGTTTTGGTGAAGGCCAACGGCGAGAACAAACGTCCTTCCTGCGCTTCCAGCGTGAACACGGGGATGAATGATAGGACAATGATGAGCAGCGCGAAGAACAGGGCGGGGCCGACTTCGGCGGCGGCATCACCAATGACATGCCAATGGGCTTCTCCTTTTAACTCCTTGCCGGGATTCGCATGATTCCAAGCCTCGATGTGTTTGTGCGCATTCTCTATCATGACCACCGCCGCATCGACCATCGCACCCACGGCAATCGCAATGCCGCCGAGTGACAGAATATTGGCGTTGACTCCCTGGTAATACATGACGATAAAGGCCAGCAGGATGCCAATTGGCAGCGTGACGATGGCGACTAACGCCGAGCGCAGGTGAAACAGGAAGATGGCACAAACGATCGCCACGACAATGAATTCCTCGACCAGCTTTTCTCCGAGGTTTCTTACCGCGCGTTGGATCAGGTGCGAGCGGTCATAGACCGGGATAATTTCCACTCCCGGAGGCAGCCCAGGTTTGAGTTGCTCCAGCTTGGCCTTGACCGCATCAATCGTCTCCAGCGCGTTCTTGCCGAAGCGCATGATAACGACGCCACCGGCGACTTCGCCTTCACCGTTCAAGTCGGCGATGCCGCGCCGCATTTCCGGGCCCACCTGGATGCGTGCCACATCCCCCAGGCGTACCGACACGCCGGCATCGGTTGTCATCAGTGGAATCTTGCGGAAGTCATCGAGCGTTTTTAGATAACCTGAGACACGCACCATGTACTCGGCTTCGCCCAGTTCCAGCACCGAGCCGCCGGTTTCCTGGTTGGCTTTCTGGACCGCTTCGATTATCTTGCCGTGCGGGATGTTGTATGCCCGCATCTTGTCCGGGTCGAGCACGATTTGATACTGGCGCACCATGCCGCCGATGCTGGCGACTTCGGAGACATTCACGACTGTTTTAAGCTCGTACTTTAAAAACCAGTCTTGCAGCGCGCGTAACTGCGATAAGTCCATCTTGCCGCTGCGGTCAACCAATGCATATTGATAGACCCAGCCGACACCTGTCGCATCCGGTCCGAGCGCGGTTTTTGCTTGCGGCGGCAGGCGCGACTGGACCTGGTTCAGGTATTCGAGCACGCGAGAACGCGCCCAATACGGATCAGTGCCATCCTCAAACAAGATATAGACGAACGAATCGCCGAAGAACGAATAGCCGCGTACGGTTTTGGCGCCCGGCACCGACAGCATGGTGGTTGTCAGCGGATAAGTCACCTGGTTCTCGACAATCTGCGGCGCCTGCCCCGGGTAGCTGGTGCGGATGATGACTTGCACATCAGATAGGTCGGGGATGGCGTCAAACGGTGTTTTTGACATCGACCAGAGGCCCCAAGCGGTGAGCATCAGCGTCGCCAGCAAAACCAAAAAACGATTGACGATGGACCAGCGGATCAGTTTGGCAATCATTTCGCGGCTCCGGCTTTATTCGATTTCATTTCGGGCTTTGGGGCAGCGGCGGTGCGGGAGATGCTGGCGATCTCGAACATGCCGTCCTTGAGCCCACGAACCTCGAATACAACGGTATCGCCGACTGCGACATTCTTGGGTAAGCCGCCGGCTGGCAGCTTAAAGCCCATCGTCATCGGTCCCCATTGCAAGCCCGGAATCGGGCCATGCGAAAGCGTGATCTCGGCCTTGTCGATTTTTTCGACTTTGCCTTCGCCACGGTGCGCTTGAGCGGCCGTAGGTTTGTCAGTCTTGTTGCCTTTGGCTCCTTCGGCGACCGGCATATCTGCCATACGGGTAATGGTGCCTTTCAGACTGGCTTCCGAATCGATCAGGAACTGGCCGGATACGACAACCTTTTGCCCGGCTGTCAAGCCTTTGCGGATCTCGGTCTTGCCATTGCTCTCGGTGCCGGTTTCGACGTCGACCGCTGCAAACTTGCCTTCGCCCTCGGCGACCATCACGACGCTTCGCTTGCCGGTCTGGATCACTGCTTCAGTGGGCACCAGCAGCACCTCCTGGCGGGCAGCCGGTGAAAAATCGATCGTGGCAAACATGCCCGGCACCAATTTGCCTTTCGGGTTGACCAGCTCGATACGTGCTTTCAATGTGCGGGTAGAGGCGTTCACTTCAGGCAGCAAGGCGCTGACTTTGCCTTTGAATACGGCACCTAGCAGCGAAGGCGTACGCGCTTCCACCCTGTTGCCGGGACGCACCTGTGCCGACAGATTTTCCGGGACTTCGGCATTGACCCAGACCGTGCTGGTAGCGTTGATGCGAAATAGCGGAGCGCCGGACATCACCGTCATGCCTTCGCGCACCGCCAGTTCGGCTATGACGCCGCCAATCGGGGCAGTAATGGTCAGGCGCGGCTGCACCTTGCCGCTGGACGTCACCTGACGGATATGCTCGTCTTCCATGCCAACCAGGCGCATGCGCTGGCGTGCGCCGTCGAGCAGGGTATCCATGCCAGGTTCATTGCCCATGCGTTTGACGGACAGGTATTCTTCTTGCGCTGCGATCCATTCGGGCACATACAGCTCTGCCAATGGCTGGCCCTTCTTTACCGGGTCGAGCACAGCACGCGCATACAGCTTTTCGACAAATCCGTTGCTGCGGGCCTGCACCAGCACCATGTCGCGGTCGTTATAGGCGATGCTACCGACGGCGGTCACGGCCGCATCCAGTGTTCCTTTGGTGACTTCGGCCGTGCGGATGCCCAGGTTTTGTTGGACGCGGGGGCTGATGCTGACCTTGCCTTCGTCTCCCGCATCCCCCGCATAGACGGGAACAAGTTGCATGTCCATAAAGGGAGATTTGCCGGGCTTGTCGAACTTCTGGCCTGGCACCATTGGATCGTGCCAGTACAAAACCTTTTTGTCGGAGCTTCCGGCATCCTGAGCGCCGCCGCCGGCTGATTTATCTGTCGCCGCTGGCATAGTGGCGGCCATTTTCATGCCTTGGTCCATACCCAGCAAATAGATTCCGTAGCCGAGTGCGCCTACAAGTCCGGCCGCGGCCAGCGCCAGGATGAGTTTGTTAGGTTTCATTTCGTGTCCTTGTTGGTATTCATAATCGTGTGCGCTGCAACGCCATCGGTCGGGAAAAGAAAGTTGAGTTGCGCCCAGAGCCGGGCTGTGTCGGTTTGCAGTTGCAATGCCTGGATGCGCACGTCGATCTCGTTTCGACGCCCCGCCAATACCTCGGTCAGCGTCGCCTTGCCGCCGCGGTAGGCGGTAATGGCTGCCAGCGTGCGCTTGCTGGCAAGCGGGATTAGTTCGCCTTCAAAGCGTGCCGAGCGTTCGCGATTGTTTTCCCATTCGTTGATCATCGTGCGTATCTGCGCAATACGGTCGCGCAGCATTTCATCGCGCTCGGCTTTGGCTTGCTCGAGCAGTGCCAGCGTGGCTGACAATTCCCGGTCCTGCCGGTTTTTCGGATCCCATTGGAATGGAATCGTTACGCCGACTGAAACCAAGTTGGAGTAGGCCGAGCCGCGTTGCTGGTAGGCGACTTCTACAGTCCAGTCGGATTTTTTGTTCGCTTGTGCAAGCTTGGCTTCGCTTTCAGCAATTTCTATCTGTCTAGTCGCGACAGCGATTTGCGGATCATGCGTTAGCTGCGTCTCCAGCGTCGCTGGGTCCAGACGAATCACCTCGGTGGCAGGTTTTCCGGCCAGCGGCAGGTCTGCAGCACTGCCAATCCAACGCGCGAGCATGGTCTTGGCGTTCAACACGCGGCGCCGGACTTCACTGGTGAGGTTCTCAAAACTGACCAGGGCGCTGCGCGCGGCAAAGATGTCTGCCTGGTTGCCGCGGCCCGCGCGATAGGCACCTTCGGCCGCTTCCGCCTCGAGCCTGGCTTGACTACCTTGCTCGGCAACGACAGCCGCCATCGCTTGGGCGTAATACAGGTCAAGCCAGGCCAGGGCAGTGTCGCGCCCAATGGCAGCGACGGTGACGTTCTTTTCGGCTAATGATTTTTGTGCGCTGCGCTCAAAGCGCTCGGCACGCAGCCGCAGCTTGTCGGAGCGGGTGATTTCCTGCATCACGCCAATACGGCCCTGGGTCATGAAATCGCGCGTCAGGCTCAGCCGGTCGGGACCCGTGACGGGTAGGTTGTCGATGCCGATCTTGAGCACCGGGTCGGGCAGTTGGCCGGCCGCCACCGCCATGTCGCGCGCTGCCCTGGTGACTGCATCCTGGGCTAGCAGTTGCCGGGAACGCGCGGCAGCTAGTCGCTGCGCTTCCTGTAAAGACAAGGGCTCGGGTAAGGGCTCTGCGGCGTACAGCGGCATCGCGATGTGGATCAGCAACGCAGAAAGCGCCAGGCCCCGAATCAGGCAAGCCCGACAGACAAGAGAGAAAGAAAACATGAGACCTCCAGACAACATGAAAAACCGCCCGGGCACAGCAGGTGAGCAGGTGCTCAAGCGGAAAACAGGAAGCTGGAGGACTTAAAGGCGGAAACAGCAGTGGCGCACAGCCACCGATTTCACGGTGGTGCGCGCCAGAAGCGACGTCTGAACAGGCGGGTCCGAAGAGGCCGAGGTCAGGCGAGGCGGCGGCAAGGCGCGTGCCGTCACAGCCAGCGAAGCGAAAACCGGAAGCTCGTACTTGTCCGCGGTCTGCTGGTCGGTCTTGCAATGGGCAGCGCACAGGCTGGGCTGCTCATCGTCCATCGTGAGCGCCAGGGATTCGGCGCAAGACACGCCTGCCTGCTGCGTCATCGCGGCAGCTTGATCGCCCCCTGGCTGGAACAGGCCGCCCGGACAGGCATAGGCGGCCACCGCCAACTGCATGAACAGCAAATTCACCAGTGCGAACAGCACCATGGCAAAGCGCTTACGACGATTCCAGGTCATGCTGCAGAACAGGTTGGGATGGTGAACATTGAGTGGGCTGACATAACGGCAGTATAAATGTATAGAACGAGTTTATTCGGGAAAGTTCAGTCGTGTCAGCCGTTCGCAAAGAGAAGTTACTTTTTCGGCTCGATGGAAAGAACCGTAAACGCGCCGTTGATCTTGTCCGCGGTGAAGTTCACCTTGTCACCGGCCTTGACTTTATCCAGCAGGGCCGGGTCTTTAACCTGAAACACCATGCTCATGGGCGGCATGTCGAGGTTCTTGATCTCGCCGTGTTTGAGGGTGATCTTGCCGTCTTCCTTATTTACTTTGCGGACCTCGCCTTCGGTGAGGGGCAGGGCGGCCTGCGCGAAAGCGGCCGAGGTCAGGAGGGTTGCTATCAGGGTGGTGAAACGTTTCATGGGTAATCCTTTGAATGCACTCAGGTGCGGTTGTAACTTTGATAAACACGCGTGCTGCCGTCACGGTTGATGAGCAGCACGTCATACGGGTCCTTGCGCCCACCATAGACCGCTCCGTCCATGCCCGGCGTGCCGACCGGCATGCCGGGCACGGTCAGGCCAATGGCGGACGGGCGCTCCTTCAGCAGACGGTGGATTTCGCGGGCCGGCACATGGCCTTCGATGGCATAGCCGCCGACCAGCGCGGTGTGGCAGGAGCCGAGCTTTTCCGGCACACCCAACCGCTTCCTGGCCGCCGCGTTGCCGCTGTCGTTGACCTTGACCTCAAAGCCGTTGGCCTCCAGGTGGGTTATCCAGTCCTTGCAGCAGCCACAGTTGGGGTCTTTCCAGACCGTGATTTGAGTTTGCTTAGCTGCCCGCGCGAGCGCGCGCAAAGGTTGACTGAGAAGCGTAGCCCCGAGCAGCGCCAGCCGCAGCGCTGACCGACGCGAAAAAGCGTCAAAGCTGTTGTTGGGCACGGCCATCTCCCTTGGCTAGAAGAATCTTGTTGCTTGCCACATTTATCTGGCCCTTCATGCCAGCAGTGTAGTGGCCCGGATGCAGGCAGGCGAAGTCCACCTTGCGGGCCTTGGTGAAATGCCAGATCACCTCGCCGGTTTTGCCGGGTGCGACACTGACCATATTGGGTTCGTCATGCTCCATCTCAGGATGTTTTTTCATCTCTTCGTAATGCGCCTTCAGTTCCTTCTCCAGGCCCAGCACAAACTCGTGCTTGAGTTTGCCTGAGTTTTTCACGACGAAGCGGATGGTTTCGCCCTGCTTGACGGGGATTTTCGAAGAGTGGAAGCGCATATCGTCTGTCATGTCCACATGGATTGTGCGCGTGACCTTGGCCGCCACGCCGGGTTTGCCGATAGCCGAATCGCCGTGTTTGTCTGTGTGGCCAGGGCCGGCCCACGCGGCGCTTGACAGTGCTGATAGGGCCAGTGCGCTGATGGCGAGGGCGGCGATGGTGGAAATGAATCTGACTTTCAAAAAATACTCCTTGGGGGTTAAAAACTGAAACTGAAACTTAATGACTGGAATGGCCGGGTTTGGCCTTTGGTTTGCGCGCCTGAACTTCGATGTTTTTTGACGGCATGTTTTCGGAAGGCATCAGGTGCCCGCCACCAGACTGACTGCGTGCAGGCTCAGCCAACGCACCGGTCCACTCATAGGCAACGGTTCCCGGCGGGTGTTTGAACCAGCCCGGGTCCTTGTAGTCGCCGGGCTTCTGGTCTTTGCGCACCTTGACCACGCTGAACATACCGCCCATGCCGACCGAGCCAAAGGGACCTAGTCCAGTCATCATGGGTACGGTGTTGTCCGGGATCGGCATCTCCATCTCGGTCATGTCCTTCATGCCGCGCTCGCCCATGACCATGTAGTCGGGGATCAGTTTGGTGATCTGCTTGGCTAGGCCACTGTGATCTACGCCGATCATGGTCGGCACGTCATGCCCCATCGGGTTCATCGTGTGGTGGCTCTTGTGGCAGTGGAAAGCCCAGTCGCCTTCCTCGTCGGCCAGGAAATCGAGCTGGCGCATCTGGCCTACCGCGATGTCCTCGGTGACCTCGTACCTGCGCGCGCTCTTCGGCGTGGGGCCTCCGTCGGTGCCGGTAACCAGAAATTCGTGGCCGTGCAGGTGGATCGGGTGGTTTGTCATGGTCAGGTTGCCGATGCGGATGCGCACCTTGTCCATGTGGCGCACATTGAGCGAGTCGATACCGGGGAAGACGCGACTGTTCCAGCTCCAGATGTTGAAGTCCACCATCGTCATGACCTTGGGCGTGTAGCTGCCGGGATCGATGTCGAAGGCGTTGAGCAGGAAGACGAAGTCACGGTCCACTTCGTCGATCAGCGGGTGCTTACCCTTGGGATGCGTGATCCAGAAGCCATGCATGCCCATCGCCATCTGCACCATCTCGTCGGCGTGCGAGTGGTACATGAAGGTGCCGGGCCGGCGCGCCTCAAACTCGTAAACGAAGGTCCTGCCCGGCGGGATGCCGGGTTGGTTGAGGCCGGTCACGCCGTCCATGCCGTTGGGTAGGCGCTGGCCGTGCCAATGGACGCTGGTCAGCTCACCGAGCTTGTTGGTGACGAAGATACGTACGCGGTCGCCCTCCACCACCTCGATCGTCGGGCCCGGTGACTGGCCGTTGTAACCCCACAGGTGGGCCTTGAAACCGGGCGCCATTTCGCGCACCACTGGTTCGGCCACCAGGTGAAATTCTTTCACGCCCTTGTTCATGCGCCAGGGCAGCGTCCAGCCGTTCAGGGTGACGACCGGGTTGTAGGGGCGCCCGCTGGTCGGTACCAAAGGCGGCATGGTGTTGGGACTGGTTTGAAAAACCGGTTCAGGCAAGGCCGCCATGGCAACGCGGCTGACTGCAGCGACTGCTACGGCGCCTCCGGCAAGACCGGCGGCTTTAAAAAACTGTCTTCTTGAATTCATAGGAATTTCTCTTGGGTGAATTTTTAAAATAGAGGGTATTCGTCATTGCGAGGAGCGAAGCGACGCGGCAATCCATGGTGGCGAGCCAGCGGGGAATGGATTGCCGCGCTGCGCTCGCAATGACGAAACAGGTATGTTTGAAGTTTTCAACTCTCTTAATGAGGCGCAGCGCCGCCGGCCGGTCCGCCGGCCGGCATGGTTTCTGGGGACGCCATGATCGGCTTGCCCATCACCGATGCCTGCAGTGCCGCGTCAGCCAGCCAGAACTGTTGCTCGGCAGAAATGGCCGCCATCACCGTGCCGACCTCAGCGCGCGAATCGGCTAGCAGCTCGAAGACGCCAATCAACATACCGTTGTAGCGAAGAACATTCTCTTCCGAGATGGTCTTGCGCAGTGGTATCACTTCATCACGGTAGTGCCGGGTGATGTCGTAGGCCGTGCGGTAGGCGGAATAGCCCTCGCGCAAGCTGGAGCCTGCAGCGCGTACCGCCGCTTCCAGCCGATTCGCCGCTGCCAGGGTCTGCGCGTTCATCGCGTCGCGCTGGGGACCGCCCCAATCGAAAATCGGCAAACGCAGGCTGATCTCAAAGCCGCGGCCGGTCGTCTTGCTGCCGTGCTCGTTGTCAAATACCGTATTGCGGATCATGCCCAGCTCGATGTCCGTAAAGCTGGTCACGAAGTTCAAGCCCTGCGCCTTGGCGGCAGCCTCAAAGGCTGATTGGGCCATACGGATATCCAGCCGTGAGGCGCTGGCTTGTCTGCTGACCTCGGCCGGGTCGCGCGGCGCTTTTGGCAGATCGGGCAATCGCTCGGCCAGTTTGAGCTGCTCGGCCTGCGCGTCTGTCAGGCCGAGCAAGCGAGTCAGTTCCTCGCGGGTCGATGTTGCCGTGTGCTGTGTGCCCGCCAGTTGCGTCGCGGCATCGGCGTAGAACATCTGCTGGCGTGCACGGGCCAGCTTGTTGAAGTTGCCAACGGCCTGCAGGCGACGCGCCAATTCGGCACTGGCTTGCGCGCTGTCAACGACCTGCCTGGCATAGCTCAGGCTTTGTTGTGCCGCCACCGCCTTGACCCAAGTCTGTCGCACCTGGGTCACCTGGTCGATGACGTCTAGGCTCAGGCGCAACTGACTTTGCGCGATGCGCCGCTGCGCGATGGCGTTGCGCTGAGGCAGCGTCAGCAGGTCCAGCAAGCCAAAGGAGAGCAAGCGCCCCAATTCGAGCTCAGCGCCGGTACGCAGGCGCTCGAATGTAAAAATGGGATTGGCTATTCGGCCTGACTGCGCTGCGTTGGCCGCATTGGCCCAGTTGTCTGCCAGCATGGCCTGCAACGCAGGGCTGTTGATCAAGGCAAGTTGCACCGCATCACTCTGGCCGAGCGGCTGCTTGAGCAACTCCGCAGCAGTACGTTCGCGCGCTTCCCGCTGCGCATGGGTTTGCGCCAGCGTCAGCCGACCCGCCGTGAAATCGGCTGCATCCTGGTTGGTTTTGGCGATGGACTGGTCAAAATTGACGCTCGCGCATCCCGTCAAAATCACCAATGAGACCGCAGCGGCGATCAGCTTGACGCGCGGCATCTGGTTTAAGCGCTTCATGGTTTGCCTCCCTGACCCATGTGTGACCCCGGCATACCCTTGGCCGGCTCGGGCTCTCTCGCCTCTTTGGCGTAAACGCGCCAGCCGCCAATCTTGCCAACCCTATCGTTGGCGTTTACCCAATTGCCGGTTTTTTCGTCTGTGTAGGGCTTGTAGCCCTCAAAAGCCGACTGAAAGCCCGAGGGAGTGACCTTTGTCACCTGAGCTTTTTCCATGATAGTGGGCGCTACCGGGTTCATCTGCGCATGCGCAGTTGTGACCCACAGCGAGATCGCAAGCAGTGAAAGCCAGCGGGGTAGCTTAGAAAAATGACGGATATTCAAAATAATCTCCTGATAAACAAGCGGGGTGATTGCGACAATCGTGGGGTTTTTGGGGTCAGAGTCCAAATTCATCGTGCCTTTGGCACGCCCTTCTGGAGCGATGCTCTACATCGCAATGAAATTGGCGTCTGACCCCAATAACCCCAGTCAAGCCCGTGCTAGCGCAAGTACAGGCCCAGTTTGGGCCTGGAAGTCAGGAGATCGGTGGTTTTTGGCCGAGTGCGGAGGTGGCACTGGCAAAGTGAGCAGCCGCAGGGCGCGGTCGGGTGTGAGGTGAAAAAGTGAAATTCAAACTGACTGCCGCAGTTGGCAGCGCCACCGTGTGACAAGCCTGGCCGGCGTAGCATAAGTCACCGTGTGAATCTGTTTGCGTTGCTTCATCAGCTTTGGCATGGCCTTCGCAGTCAGGCATGGCTGCTGCCTTAGTGTTTTTTGCTTCAAGCAACGCTTTTGGCACTTCAAAAGCCATTTCAGTCGCCATCACCTCACTGGCCCAACCGCGCAAGGGCAGCAGGGCAATCATGAGGACAAGAACTAAAAAACGCATAAGGTAATGATACGGCGAGTTTGTAAAAGTTCAATTATCGCTAATCTTTTGCCACACGCAGTCGCGGGGCATTCGCCAGACTGCGTATCTCGCGTCGCGCATGCATGAGCACCGACCAGCCGCCGCTGATCGCCAGTAGTCCCATGACCAGCGCCACGGCCAAATCGGGCCAGGCGGTGTGCGTGCCCAGCACGGCCAATGCGGCCAGCATGACGGCAATGTTGCCAATCGCATCGTTGCGTGAGCACAGCCACACGCTGCGCATATTGGCATCGCCTTCGCGGTAGGCGTACAGCAGCGCCGCAACTAATACATTGACAATCAGTGCCAGCAAGCCAATCGCCCCCATGGTGGCTGGTTCAGGCATCACCCCTTGCATCGCGCTCCAACTTACCCGTCCCAGCACGAACAAGCCGAAACCAAACATGCTCAAACCCTTGAGCACCGCTGCCCATGCGCGCCAAGCCAGGCTGCTGGACAATACCGCCAGGGTCACCGCGTAGTTGGCAGCATCGCCAAAAAAGTCAATTGCATCGGCCAGCAGCGACACCGAGCCCGATTTAAAACCCGCACCCAGTTCGACAAAAAACATGGCAGCGTTCAGAACCAGCGCAATCCATAAAATTTTGCGGTAGCGTGGGTCGCTTGCGCCGGGGCTGGCGTGAGGGTCGTGGCAATGGGCTGACATTTTTTTACGAGTAACTGATACCGATGAGATGATTGGAAACCCTGAATTATGTCGGAGTCCGTATGTTGAACCCCCGCCCGCTGGCTGCCGTGGTGGTACGCTGGGTGACCCGCGTGCCTTCAGTGCGGGCGTTCAAGCCTTGAGTCATCCATCAGTCAAAAAGTCAAAAGTTCAGAAATTAATCAATGCGTAAAAATTATTCAATCATGGCCGTGCTGGCTGCCCTGACCTGCGCTGCTGCCGTGTCGCTGACGCTGGCACAGACTGCTGCAAAACCAGCCATTAAATCCGAAGCTAAGCCGCTGACCGCAAGCAGTGCAGCGGTGGATATGGCGGCGGGTATGCCTGCTGCGGTGGACCCGAATAATCTGTACAGCGAGATTGCGGCAGGCCGCATGAGCCCGGCTGTTGCGGGCGCGCTGGAGCGGGTCTATGTACCCAATCGGGGTGCCAACACGGTGTCTGTGATAGATCCCAACACCTTGAGAGTGATTGACACCTTCAAGGTCGGAATTCACCCGCAGCACATCGTGCCAAGCTGGGACTTGCGCACCCTGTGGGTCACCAACAATGCAGAAGGCCGTACCGACGGCAGCTTGACCCCGATTGATCCCAAAACCGGCAAACCCGGCAAGTCGATACCGGTAGACGACCCCTACAACCTGTACTGGTCGCCCGATGGCCAGTACGCCATCGTGGTGGCAGAGGCCCACAAGCGCCTGGACTTTCGTGACCCGGTCACCATGGCGATGAAGTTTACGATTCCGACACCCAAGTGCGCAGGCATCAACCATACCGATTTTTCAATCGACGGCAGGTTCGCCCTATTTACCTGCGAGTTCAACGGCTCCATCACCAAGATCGACCTAGTGAACCGTAAGGTGATGGACACCATCAAGCTGAGTCAATATTTTGACCGGCCTGATGCGCTGCTGCTGATTGCCACACCCGGCAAAAAACCCAGGTATGTGCCAGACCCGAGCAAGCCCGGTGCTGACATTTGCACCACGCCGGGTATGCCGCAGGACGTGCGCATATCGCCCGACGGCAAACTGTTTTTTGTCGCCGACATGATGGCCGATGGCGTGCATCTGGTCGATGGTGAATCGTTCAAGCAGATTGGTTTTATTGCCACTGGTGTCGGTGCCCACGGTTTGTACCCCAGCCGCGACGGTAAAAGCCTGTATGTGGCGAATCGCGGTAGCAACAAAATCCGTGGCACACCAGGCGGCAAAGGCAGCGTGTCGGTGATTGACTTTGCCACTCGCGGCGTGACCAAAACCTGGCCTGTTCCGGGCGGTGGCAGCCCGGATATGGGCAACGTCAGCGCAGACGGCAAGTACCTGTGGCTTGGTGGGCGCTTCGATAACGAGGTATATCGCTTCAACACCGACAGTGGCGCTGTTGACAAGGTCAAGGTCGGGCGCGAACCGCACGGCCTGACGGTATGGCCACAGCCGGGGCGCTATTCACTGGGGCATACCGGCAATTTACGCTAGTCACGTTAGTCATGACCCCCTCCCATACCGAGCACTTCAAGTTCTGGCCTAACCGCCTGCCGCACCGCATCACGGCCCCGGCCACATCGCTGTGGCACAACCTGGTCGTCAATGCACTGCGCTTTCCGGATAAACCCGCGCTGGTGTTTTTTGATGCGGTGCTGACTTACCGTGAGGTGATGCAGCAGGCCGAACGCCTGGCTGCGACGCTGGCCAAAGCGGGCGTTAAAAGAGGTGACCGCGTGGTGCTCTACATGCAGAACTCGCCGCAGTGGGTGATTGCGCATTTTGCGATTTTGCGGGCCAACGCGGTGGTGGTGCCGGTTAACCCCATGAACCGGGCTGAAGAACTCAAGCATTACATTCTTGACCCCGACACCAATGTCGCCATTGCGGCAGCCGACTTGGCCGCAGAGCTTGCCAAAGCCGATGCGCAGTTGGACCAAGCACAGAGACTTTCAACGCTGATTGCGGTGCATTACAACGATGCCTTTGATGTAGCCGCCAGTCAAGCCAGTGGCGCGTTGCCCGAGGCGTGGGGCGATTGGCTGTGTACGCGCCACCCACTCCCTAGGTTAAAAAGTGGCGTGGTGATGGACTGGCTTGACGCGCTGCAAGGCGACATCAAACACCTGCCGCTGCATACCGCCGAGCCGCAAGACATCGCCATACTGCCTTACACCAGCGGCACCACCGGCCTGCCGAAGGGCTGCATCCACACCCATGCCAGCATCATGCACAACGCGGTGGCCGGTTGCCTGTGGGCTGGCAGCACTTTTGAAAACGTGGTGCTGTCGGTGGTGCCCATGTTCCACATCACCGGCATGGTGTCGGTGATGCATGCGGCCATGTATGGCGGTGCAACGCTGGTCATCATGCCGCGCTGGGACAGGGAGCTTGCCGGGCACCTCATCTCACATTGGCGCGTGACGCACTGGGCCAACATCCCGACCATGGTGATCGACTTGCTGGCCAGCCCCAACTTTGCCAATTTTGACTTGAGCAGCCTAGTGTACATCGGCGGCGGCGGCGCGGCCATGCCGCAGTCCGTCGCACAGCGGCTATGGGAGCAGTACGGCCTGCGTTTTGCCGAAGGTTATGGCCTGACGGAAACCGCTGCACCCTCGCACAGCAACCCGCCCGATGCCACCAAGCAGCAGTGCCTGGGCGTGCCCTTTCTCAACGTCGAGTCGCGCGTGATCGATCCGTTGACCCTGGAGGAAATGCCGCAAGGCGAGCAGGGCGAAATCATCATGTGCGGGCCGCAAAACTTTTCTGGTTACTGGAAAAATCCCGAAGCCACAGCAAAGGCCTTTTTGGAGTTGGATGGCAAACAGTTTTTTCGCTCTGGCGATTTGGGCCGTGTCGATGAAGACGGCTACTTCTTCATCACCGACAGGCTCAAACGCATGATCAACGCGTCCGGCTTCAAGGTCTGGCCGGCCGAGGTAGAGGCGCTGATGTTCAAGCACCCGGCGATTCAGGAGGCCTGCATTATTTCAACCCGCGATGCGTACCGGGGCGAGACCGTCAAGGCAATGGTCGTGCTGCGGACGGATTGTAAAAACACCACGGCAGACGACATCATCAGCTGGTGCAAAGACAACATGGCCGCCTACAAATACCCGCGTGTGGTGGAGTTTGTGGATGTGCTGCCCAAGAGCGGCTCGGGCAAGGTAATGTGGCGAGCGTTGCAGGAGGCTGAGAACGCAGACACCGCTAAGCCATAGGTAATTGCTATAAATTCAGTAGCTGATCACGCTCGTATTGATTGTTATTTTTACTTGATGCCTAA
This sequence comes from Polaromonas sp., assembly GCA_038902975.1. Taxonomy (GTDB): domain Bacteria; phylum Pseudomonadota; class Gammaproteobacteria; order Burkholderiales; family Burkholderiaceae_C; genus Polaromonas. The sequence goes on along the minus strand of JBCKMZ010000001.1, from coordinate 21,083 downwards.
GTTCCAACCCGCCACTCCAGAACCACCACGTTCGCGCCCATCGTGGCGATCAAAACTCGTACCCAATGCCAATTGAGACGGGGATATCCACCATCGTCGTTCGGGGTTGATGCGCCACACCGACAGGCACACCGCTCCGTCTGATAATCGCATCCGCCCCCTGCCCCATGTCCGTGCTACGGTAGCGAACGTCTCCCTGCAAATACCAGCCTGACCCCAACTGGGTACGCCACCCTGCCTCCAGCTCATGCTGATTCATCCTGCCAAGCTGCATGACGGTCTGATCGCGCCCCGGCAAACTGAGCAACATACTTGAGCGCAATTTCATACCCGACCAGGCCGCCAATCGTAATTGGCCAGGGCCTAAGCCAGTCTTCCATTGCGCACCTACAGACAGCATCGTCCAGTCATAGCGCTCTGGGTAGCCTGAGGCACCTCCAGCCGAAGCAATTTCACGCCAAAGTGTGTAGCTCGACAACCGGGTTCCCAACTGCCAGGCTTCGGCAACGTTCAAAGTCGCCTGCAAATTCCCGTGCAGTTGCCGCAGCGCAGACCGGGAAGTGACCGGCACACCGGTAGAAGTTTGCCCATCATAAAAGCGTGAGCCATCCAACTGAGATAGCTGTGCCTGCAAATTCCAGTCACCACATCGCACTCGGACTGAAAACTCCATCCCTGGCAGCGTACCCGTCTCACGAACAAGCTTGCGTCCCAAAACATCAAGCTCAGCCCACTGACTCGTGTTACTGACGTGGGCCACTTGCCACGAGACTGCTCGATCCACACAATCTGCGGTGGCGGCCACCGGAAGTGCCGCCACCAACAGACCCAACAGCCTCGCCCTATTCGATCTGCGGCAACAGCGCGGCTGAATTGGCATCAAATCAACGAGTTCCAATTAACCACGGTGCTGCTTTCGTAGATACCATCACCATTCGCGTCCAATTCTTGACGGACTTGGGTGTTGGACAAGGCGGTCAACTTCAGTTTGGAGTTGTTCGCCCCAGACACCACCAAGATACCGGTCGCCGGATAATAGTCGGAGCCGCGGCTAACAAACGGTGACGAGGTGGCAAACGAAATCGACTGGGACGACAAAGCGCTACTGGTTAAAGTTCCACTGCTGGAAATACTGGTCAGGTAACCGTATGTGGCATTAGGCGCGCGCACAACGGTCGCACTGTAATTGGTCAAGTTGCGGCTACGCGTCTCGCCCGCATAGTTGCCGGCAAGGGTCAAGGACGGCGTTGAATACGATTCAGTCGAGGCATTGGCGCCGGTAACATTTACTGCCAGCGTCAAGTCGCCATTGATATTGGCGCTGATCTGGGCGCTTGCCACTGTGAAATTTCCAAATGTCAAAGTGGCATTCAGCCCGTAAGGGAGCGTGCCAAAGGTGCCGACGTGGCTATTGACTACGATTCCCAGCGAGCCGTTGATGACGCCTTCTGCCTCGGAACAATTGCTCATAGTTAGGATGAGACTATCGCCGGATGAAGGAACATTGTTATTGTCCAAATCATTGAATATCCCAGTAACCGAGCCGCCGCCACTGCAGGGATAGGTTTCACTCGTTACCGCACCGGTCAAGGTGGGCTTGGCCTTGGCATCCGCCAGGTAGGTCGGCAGTTTGCTTAGATACCCGCGTGCAATCTTGAACACAACGCTCTCGTCAGTCGTTTGCGCGCCCGTCAGAAATTCACTACTCGACAGCGGGAAAAATACCACTGCCATGGTATCTTGCGCCACCACGGTTTGATTGGAGACGGTTAAAGCTGCCGATGTGGCAACCGGAGCGGACGGTGCCCCTCCGCCACCACCACCACAAGCCGTCAACGCTGCCGCCAATGCCACGCCAGACCAAGCCAATAAGGCTTTCTTTCCTCTTTTCATGGTAATTTCTCCTTCTTATGTACACGGCATCCTCCCCAGGGGCCTCCCTGAGAACGCACTGCGGACTCAGGGAGGCTATTCCTGGCGGGAGGGGGTGTCAAGCACTGCACTCTGCACTGCACTCAGCCCTAAAAGCACCTAAAAAATCGACATTTCAGATGCTCAAAACGGATTGAGACCTGAAATAGAATCCAACGCCTGCGACGACAATAGCGGCAGTATGAAAAATCTGCAATCTCCAGCCAAACTTGACACCCTTAATGACTGCCTGGCGCATTGCGAGCGGCTGCACCCTGTGGGCATTGACATGGGGCTGCACCGCGTCAAGGCGGTGGCTGAGCGCATCGGGCTTCACTTTGATTGCCCGGTGATTACGGTGGCCGGTACCAACGGCAAGGGCTCTACTTGCGCCATGCTGGAGGCGATTTTGCTCGAGGCGGGTTACCGCACTGGCCTTTACACCTCGCCGCATCTGGTGCATTTTGAGGAGCGCTGCCGGGTGCGCGGTGATGTGGTCACTGCTGCCGGGTTTCTCGATGGCTTTGCAGCGGTTGAGACTGCGCGGCTTGCTGGGCAAGAGATTTCGTTGACCTATTTTGAGTTCACCACGCTGGCCATTTTGAAGCTGCTGGCGGGCGCAAAACTTGATGTGGTGATTCTTGAGGTCGGTCTGGGCGGGCGGCTGGATGCGGTGAACATTCTGGATGCCGATTGCGCTGTCATCACCAGCATTGACCTTGACCACATGGAGTATCTGGGCAACACGCGTGAGTTGATCGGGTTTGAAAAAGCCGGCATCATGCGCGCCGGCAAACCCGTGGTGGTGAGCGACCCGATGCCGCCGCAAAGCATCATTGACCACGCTGCAAGCATAGGGGCCGATTTGTGGCGCCTTGGCAAGGACTTTAATTTTTCGGGCGACAAGCAGCAGTGGGCATGGGCAGGCCGGGGCAGACGGTATGCCGGCCTTGCCTACCCGGCGCTGCGTGGTGCCAATCAATTGATGAACGCATCAGGTGTGTTGGCGGCGTTGACAGCGGTGCGTGATTTGTTGCCTGTGACGGCGCAGGCGGTGCGCGTGGGCTTGTCTAGGGTCGAGCTGCCGGGGCGTTTTCAAATCATTCCCGGCCAGCCGATGCTGGTGCTGGATGTCGCGCACAACCCGCATTCAGTCGCCGCGCTGACAGAAAACCTCGACGCGATGGGTTTTTTCCCTACTACTCACGCGGTGTTTGGTGCCATGGCCGACAAAGACGTAGCGTCCATGCTGGCGCGGATTACACCGCTGATCGACAGTTGGTATTTCACCGATTTACCCACGCCGCGTGCTGCCACTGGCGAGGCGCTTAAGGGTAAATGGGAGGTCATCAATAGCCGTAAAGATGTCACGGCCCAGGCTTATTCAAGCCCCGAGTTGGCCCTGCAAGCCGCGATAGAGCGGGCAGACCCCGCTGATAGAATCGTGGTGTTCGGTTCGTTCTACACAGTGGGCGGTATTTTGAAGGTCGGCATACCGCGTCTTCAGGCCCCGCATTTACCTTCAAGTCCAGCGAACTGAGGCCAGATCGCCATCCACCCGCCGCCGCAACGCTAAAAGAGCTCATCACAACCATGCCGCTTTTCAACTTTCGCCGGTCCGGCACTCTAGCTGCCAACAACGCTTCCAGCGCATCGCCTGACAGTGTGGATGTGATTCGCAAGCGAGCCAAACATCGGCTGATAGGTGCGTCTGTTCTGGTGCTGGTCGGCGTGGTGGGTTTCCCCCTGCTGTTTGATACGCAGCCCCGGCCCATAGCCATTGATATTCCGATTGAAATTCCTGCTAAAAACAGCGTCAAACCGCTGGTGATGCCAGCAAAATCCGAGGCCAATGTGTCTGCTGGCCCGGTTGGGGCTGCTTCAGCGCCTGTTGCTGCGCCGCCTGTTGCTGCCGCATTGCCGGTGCCAGCGTTTGCACCGCCGTCCGAAAAAGTTGCCGCAGCTTCCAGTTTGTCATCGAAAGAAGAAATCCTCACGGATAAAAAGGTGCTAGCACCCGTGGCCCCTGTTTTGCCAGAGCCTAAACCTGAAACCAAAGCAGCAGCGAAACCCACAGCACCACTTGACGATGGCGCGCGCGCCAAGGCTTTGTTGGACGGGCAGGCGGCTGCAAACGCCGCAGCGCCCGCATCTGCCGCAGTCGAAGGCCGTATCGTGGTGCAGGTGGGCGCGTTTGCCGATGCAGACAAAGCTAGAGAGGTGCGCCTGAAGCTTGAAAAAGCGGGCTTTAAAACCTACACCCAGGTGGCCGAGACCAAAGACGGCAAGCGCATACGGGTTCGCGTTGGCCCATTCGCTACCAAGGCCGAGGCCGACACGGCTGCCAGCAAGATTAAGACGCTTGATCTGCCGGTTTCCATCCTGACCTTGTAATGGGCACGTCTATAAATTCATTTTTCAGGCGAATTGCTGCGTTGCGCGGTGCTCGCAATCCTCATGTACACAAGTACATTCCGGTTGCTGTGCTCCGTGCGCCTTGCACTTCATCCCGAAAATCTGAATTTCTAGAAGTGCCCTAAGGCAGAGTACGTGGCCGCTGTTGACTGGATTTTGCTGGCGGTGCTGGTGTTGTCTATGCTGCTGGGTGCGTGGCGTGGGTTGGTGTATGAGGTGTTGTCGGTGCTGGGCTGGGCGGCTTCTTTTTACATCGCGCAGGTTTTTGCGCCGCAGCTAGCCAGTCTGTTGCCGATGCAGGAGGTGAGCGAACCGGTGCGTTATGCGGCGGGTTTTGTGTTGGTTTTTATTGCATCAGTATTTACAGCAGGCCTGCTGGCTTTCATGCTTAAAAAGCTGATTCAAGCGATTGGCCTGCGGCCCATTGACCGCACGCTCGGAGCCGCATTTGGCCTGGTGCGCGGTGTGATTCTGTTGCTGGCAGCAGCGGTGGTGATGGACATGACGGCGCTCAAACAAAGCGCCTGGTGGCAGGAGTCAAAAGGTGCGCTGGCACTAGCGGCCACGCTTAAAGGCTTGAAGCCGGTGCTACCCGAACAGTTTGCAAAGTATTTGAACTAATCATGGATATCAATTTATGTGTGGAATAGTCGGCGTTGTCAGCCAGGCCCCGGTCAACCAGTTGATCTATGACGGCTTGCTGCTCTTGCAGCATCGCGGCCAGGATGCGGCGGGCATCGTCACGCAGCTTGGGCGTAAGTTTTACATGCACAAGGCCAAGGGCATGGTGCGCGATGTTTTTCGTACCCGCAACATGCTCGCACTGCCGGGCAATGTCGGTCTGGGCCAGGTGCGTTACCCGACGGCGGGCAATGCCTTCAGTGACGACGAGGCCCAGCCGTTTTACGTCAACGCGCCGTTTGGCCTGGTGCTGTCGCACAACGGCAATCTGACGAATGCGGCTGAACTGAAAACCGAGCTGTTCATGACCGATCATCGACACATCAATACTGATAGTGACTCCGAAGTGCTGCTCAATGTGCTGGCGCACGAGCTTGAAAAAACCACGCGCGGTTTGCCGCTCACGCCAGGTGCCGTGTTTGCCGCAGTGCGCGGCGTACACAAACGCATCAAGGGCTCTTACGCCGTGGTGGCGCTGATTGCAGGCCATGGTTTGCTGGCGTTTCGTGACCCCTTCGGTATCCGGCCATTGTGCATGGGCCATGGCGAAAACGAGTTCGGAAAAACCGTGATGCTCGCCAGTGAGTCGGTTGCACTCGAAGGGACGTCGCAGCAGTTTGAGCGTGACATTGCACCGGGCGAAGCGGTGTTTGTCGATCTGGACGGTAAGGTACACGCCGAGCAGTGCGCGGCCAACGCCAAATTAAATCCATGCATTTTTGAGTTTGTGTACCTGGCACGGCCTGACTCGGTGCTCGATGGCATTTCGGTCTACCAGGCGCGTTTGAATCTGGGTGAGACACTGGCCAAGCGCGTTGTATCGACCGTGCCGCCCAATGAGATTGACGTGATCATTCCGATCCCTGAATCAAGCCGCCCTAGCGCGACGCAGCTGGCGCATCTGCTGGGTATTCCCTACCGCGAAGGCTTTGTCAAAAACCGCTACGTGGGCCGTACCTTCATCATGCCGGGGCAGGGCGTGCGCAAAAAATCCGTGCGCCAAAAGCTCAATGTGATTGCCAGCGAATTCAAGGGCCGCAACGTGTTGCTGGTGGATGACTCCATCGTGCGCGGCACCACCAGCTGCGAGATTGTGCAGATGGCGCGCGATGCCGGTGCCAAAAAAGTTTATTTTGCCAGCGCCGCGCCGCCGGTGCGCTTTCCCAATGTGTACGGCATAGACATGCCGACCCCCGAAGAGCTGGTGGCGCATGGCCGCACGATTGAAGAAATTCGTCAGGTGATTGGCTGCGACGCGCTTATTTATCAGGACGTTGAAGACATGAAGCGCGCCATTGGTTCGCTCAACCCCAAGCTCGACGGTTTTGATGCGTCGTGTTTTGATGGTATTTACATCACCGGCGACATCACGGCAGCCACGATTGCCAAAATGAACCAGCAACGTGGCGACAGCAGTGAAGAAGGCGAGCTGGACGTGTCGCGACTAGCTTTGCCGAATCCACAAGAGGCTTGAGGGCACTTCTATAAATTCATTATTCGGGCGAATTGCTGCGTTGCGCGGTGCTCGAAATCCTCACGTATCCCGCCTGCCGAATTGCCACCCCCGATGAATTAACCGAAGGAGAACTGCAATGAAACATCCAGATGCCGTATTGCAAGCGATATGGCAAATCAAAGATACTGCTTTTGATGCCGTCGGTCGTGATTCGCAACTCTTTGTAGCGCAACTGCGTGCGCGCAGTGCGCAACTGCGCGAGGGCCTAGCCTTGCGGCCTTTGAATACCAAATCACAGGCACCACGAATTTTTGTGCGCGATCCGGCTACGAATTAATTGGAGTCTGACCCTAATTGTTCTAATTGTTTGGCCAAATGACATTTGGCCAAATGACAACTTGTGCTATAGATTTTTCGCCAATATCATTTAGAATCGCCCCCCTACTTCACTTTGTTCAACACGAAAGGAAACCGGATATGAAACGAAAAACCACACTCGGTCAACGCGCGCTCATGGTCTTGGCAGGATTGTTCCTAACTACAGCCTGTCTGGCGCAACGACTGCCTGCTGAAGAAGGTTTCTGGAAGATTTTTGAAGCCAGCAAGAGTGCCCACAAGGCACTGCAATTTGAAGCCGTCGCTAAGACGCGTGATGTCAATATTTTCTTCAAAAACCCCAACCGACTGATCACGCCGCTAGGCCAAGGGCCGTTTCCCGCCGTAGTCTTGATGCCCTCGTGCGCGGGGGTCAACGAGGCATTGGAGGCGCGCGCCAATGAGCTGCTAGATGCCAATTTTGCGGTTCTGGTGGTCGATTCGTACAGGCCACGCGGCAAAAATTGGCGTGATTGCGGGTCCATGTTCGGGTCGGTACTGTTCGATGCATTTGACGCATTGCAGCATTTACATAAATCTGAGGCAGTGAACAAACAACGGATTTTTGTCGCGGGCTGGTCCAGCGGCGCTGCCGGTGCCCTGTTTTCGTCCAGCCCCAGCGGCTCGCAAGAACGCGGCGTTACCCTGCGCTTTCGAGCGGCTGTGAGCCATTACGCCAACTGCATGTACCAAGAAGCACCCAACGCGGTGCCAGCCCCAGTGCTGCGCCGCGACACGGATCACCCGCTGTTGATGCTGATTGCAGAGACCGATGTGGCCGTCAGCAATTGTTTTCCGCTACTCGAAGAAATGAAGGCGACCAACAATCCCGTCGAGTGGCACGTGCTCAAGGGCGCAGCTCACCTCTGGGATCGTCCGGATGACACACGCGGCAGCCGCAAGAACGGTTTTGGTCAGACCATTGTGTTGCGCTTCAGCCCGGAGGCCACCCTAGACGCGACCCAACGCACTATCGAGTTTTTCAATCGCTTCAAGTAAAACTGCACGGAGATAAGGGTGCACGGAGATAAGGGACACCCACTTAGTTGACATAACCCGTCGTATTTGATCGGTGGGCGTTTGCAGTCGTTTGTGCGACTGAAAACAGGTCAACCATCTGCAATCAGAGCGGGGCGGCAGCCCCCAAATCGGTAAAGTTTTTGATCTTTACCGACCCGTCGGGGAACCGCGCAATCACATCCAGCTCGCCGCCCATAGCTTCGATATGGCTACGCAGGGTGGACAGGTACATGTCGGTCCGTTTCTCTAACTTTGCAATCGAGGGCTGCTGCACATGTAGCACCTCAGCCAACATTTTTTGGGATAGGCCACGGGCTTGGCGTAGTTCGTTAAGCGGCATTTCTGCCAACATCTGCCGGGCCATGCCGTCAGACTTCTCGCGTGCGGCCTGGCTCATGCCTGCGCGCAGTTGTGTAAATTTCTTAGCCATCAATCGCTCCTTCACGCTTAGAGCCATTGATGCCGCTGCTGTGTGGGTGCCCCAATGACGGCCCCCGCTCTTCCAGCAACTGGACAGAGGCTGCCAATGACACTTGCTCGTCTTCCGTCAGGCTGGCCCACCAGCCGCCAAATTCGTCTGTGTATTCAACGTCCCAAGTCATACCAGAATATAGCCTCAATGGAATATTCCGTCAAGTGCATATTTTGGTTTTGGAGAATTAGGGTGAGACTCCAATTAGTCTTCGGCTGTGCGTGCGGACAGCTTGCTGGCAAAATACAATTTTCCCTACCGAGGTGATGCCATGAACTACTGCATAGAGTCAGAACGCGAAGACGATGGCCGCTGGCTGGCTGAAGTCAGCGGCTTGCCAGGCGCATTGGCCTATGGCGCTACGCAAAAACAAGCCTGTGCCAAGGCCGAAGCCCTTGCATTGAGCATCCTGGCCGAACGCCTGGAGTTATCCGAAGCCAAACCCGAAGTGAATTGAAGCGCCCTGTCTTGTCTACAATTCAACGGATGCCCCAACCGAAAGGAAGACCATGTTGCACAGCTATCAAGCCCAGCTCAACGGCACGCAGCTTATTTGGATTGATACACCGCCCGCCAGGCTGGCGCATCAGCGCGTGGTCGTGGTGATGGAGGACTCTGAATCCGCTGGTATGTCTGGGGCAGCGCAAGACCGCATCAAGGGCTTTGAACGTGCGCGTGGTTGCCTTGGCCATCGGGGTTTGGCTGGCCGTGACCAACTATTGGCCGAGCTGTCTACCCTGCGTGAAGACTGGTCGCGTAACCCCTTAGATGGTGCCCTGCCAAGCGCACGCGACCTTTGACGTGGATCAGTCGCGTTGATGGCTACAACTTCACTTTTTGACAGCAGCGCTGTCATCCTTTATTTCAATGATGCGGTATCAACCGCATCGCTCGCCCTCATCAAACAAGCCATTGAAGAAGGCACGGCCGCACTGTCAGTGATTACCCGTGCAGAGGTTTTGGCATGGCCATCACACACGCCTGCGTCCATTGAAGCCGCGCTGGCTGGCATGGTCAGTTTTGAGCAACTGGGTGTAGATACCGCCACAGCCGATGAGGCAGCTCGCATTCGCCGTGAGCACAACCTCAAACTCCCCGATGCCTTGATTGCCGCCACCGCCACGCTATGCGGCCTGCCCGTATGACTCAAAAAAAATTACCCGACAACCTGCACCGCGACACGCTGGCCGTGCGTGTTGCGCTTGAGCGTAGCCAATGGGGTGAAAACTCTGAAGCACTGTATTTGACAAGCGGCTTCATACAGCCCGATGCTGAAACCTCGGCGCGCCGTTTTGCCGGTACTGAAGACGGCTACACCTACGGCCGCACGTCGAATCCGACGGTCAGCAGCTTCGAGCGTCGCCTGGCCGCGCTTGAAGGCACAGAATCTGCCATTGCTGCAGCCAGCGGCATGGGCGCGATACTGATGATGTGCATGGGGTTGCTCAAAGCGGGAGACCACGTCGTCTGCTCGCGCTCGATGTTCGGCTCGACGTTGACGTTGATTGGCCGCGAGTTCGGCAAGTTCGGTGTCGAGACGACGTTTGTGTCGCAGACCGATGTGGCGCAATGGAAAGCCGCACTGCGCCCAACTACCAAGCTGCTGTTTGCCGAAACACCGACCAACCCGCTCACCGAGGTGTGCGACATCGCCGCGCTGGCCGAGCTGGCGCACAGCGTAGGCGCTTTGCTGGCCGTTGACAACTGTTTTTGCTCGCCCGCATTGCAGCGGCCCGCCGAGTTGGGCGCGGACCTGGTGATGCATTCGGGCACCAAGTACCTGGACGGCCAGGGCCGCGTGATGGCAGGTGCTTTGTGCGGGCCAGCAAAACTCATCGTCGATGTGTTTGGCCCGGTCGTTCGCACGGCCGGCATGACGCTGTCGCCGTTTAATGCATGGGTGGTGCTCAAGGGGCTGGAGACGCTCGGCATCCGTATGCAGGCGCAATGCGCCAATGCGCTGGCGGTTGCCCGCTGGCTGGAGACGCAGCCCGGTGTTGCGCGGGTCTACTACCCTGGCCTGGCCTCGCACCCGCAGCACGATCTGGCCATGCGCCAGCAATCGGGCATGGGTGGTGCGGTGGTGTCGTTTGATGTGAAGGGTGAGGGCGCTGAAATAGCACGCGCCAATGCGTTCCATGTGATCGACAGCACACAGGTTTTGAGCATTGCCACCAATCTTGGCGATACCAAAACCATCATCACCCACCCTGGCACCACATCCCATGGTCGGCTGACAGAAGCCCAACGCCAAGCCGCAGGTATCAGTCAGGGGCTGATTCGCGTAGCGGTTGGCCTTGACCATATTGAAGACATCAAGGCCGATTTGCTGCGCGGCTTAAGTACTCTCGCATGATCACGCGCGCATGACACAAAAAACACGTACCCGTTTTGCCCCGTCCCCGACCGGCTTTATCCATCTCGGCAATATCCGCTCTGCGCTTTACCCGTGGGCTTTTGCCCGCTCCACGGGCGGTGCTTTTATTTTGCGAATTGAAGACACCGACCTTGAGCGATCGAGCCAGGCGGCCGTCGATGTCATCATCGAAGGCATGCGCTGGCTGGGCCTGGATTATGACGAGGGCCCGTTCTACCAGATGCAGCGCATGGAGCGCTACCGGGCGGTGCTTGCCCAGTTGCAGGCCGCAGGCCACGTCTACCCCTGCTACATGAGCGTTGCCGAGCTCGATGCACTGCGCGAGCAGCAGATGGCGGACAAGCAAAAACCGCGCTATGACGGCACCTGGCGGCCAGCGCCTGGCAAGACCCTGCCAGCTATTCCCGCAGGTGTGCAGCCCGTGCTGCGCTTTAAAAATCCGCAGGGCGGCTCGGTGGTATGGGACGACAAGGTCAAGGGACGCATCGAAATCAGCAACGCTGAGCTGGATGACCTGGTGATTGCCAGGCCAGCCCAAAACGGGCAAGCCGTGGGCACACCGACCTACAACTTCTGCGTAGTGGTTGACGATATGGACATGGGCATCACCCATGTGATTCGCGGCGATGACCACGTCAACAACACGCCGCGCCAGATCAATATCTTTCGTGCGCTCGGCAAAGCTGTGCCGGTGTATGCGCACCTGCCCACCGTGCTCAACGAGCTGGGCGAAAAAATGAGCAAGCGGAGTGGCGCAAAGGCCGTCACGCAATACGCTCTTGAAGGCTACCTGCCCGATGCCATGCTCAACTACCTGGCGCGCCTGGGCTGGAGCCATGGTGATGACGAGATATTCACGCGCGGGCAATTCGTGCAGTGGTTCAACCTCGACCACCTTGGCAAAAGCGCCGCGCAGTTCGATGAAGCGAAGCTGCGCTGGGTCAACGCCCAGCATCTCAAGGCGATGCCGGACGAAACATTGGCCCAACTGGTAAAACCCTTCCTATCGACGCAAGGCTTACAAGGATTTAGCCTCGATGCAGCCCGTCTGACGCGCGGTTGCGGCCTGTTCAAGGACCGCTGTAGCACGCTGGTTGAACTCTCTAACTGGCTGCAGTTGCTGGTGACAGGCGGCCAAGCCAGTCTTGACGACATCAGCACGCATGTGACTGAGTCGGTGCGCCCTGCGCTTGCCAAGCTGGCCGAGCTACTTAAAAGCTGTGAGTGGAGCAAGCCCGCCATCGCAGCGGCTATCAAGCAGGTGCTGCTTGATACTGGCCTGAAGATGCCGCAACTCGCCATGCCGGTGCGCGTGCTGGTCATGGGTACACCTCAAACACCTTCACTCGACGCGATTCTTGAGCTGATGACGCGTGAAGATGTGCTTGCCCGCCTGCGGGCTGTCTGATTTAGGCCTGAGCGCTACACGTCAATTTCAAACGTTCGATTTTTTCGGGCTATAATCAAAAGCTCGACAGTTGCAGCGAAATCTTTGAGATCGTTACGACATTTTGGGGGGTATAGCTCAGCTGGGAGAGCGCTTGCATGGCATGCAAGAGGTCAGCGGTTCGATCCCGCTTACCTCCACCAAAAATTGTTGAAAAATTTAGCAGAGAGTTTTTTTTGTCAGGCCGCTGGTGTAAAGCTAAGCAGTCTGATCGGACAATTTCCAAGGTTTTGACCCCATCGTCTAGAGGCCTAGGACACTACCCTTTCACGGTAGGTACCGGGGTTCGAATCCCCGTGGGGTCGCCAGCATTCATGGCTTCTTTTTTGGAAGTGATGCACAAGGCAACAAGTCGTTAGCACTTGGTTCAGCAGCCAGTCTGCTTTGCAAACGCTTTTCTACCAGGAGTGGTAGTTCAGTTGGTTAGAATACCGGCCTGTCACGCCGGGGGTCGCGGGTTCGAGTCCCGTCCACTCCGCCAAAGATGCGTTTTAGACTGTTTTTTGCAGTCCAAAACACACCCCTAAAAGCCCCTATCCACGGGGATTTTTTGTTTTCTAACGTCCAACAAGGGGTATTGCAAGCCGATGCCTGTTGGGGGTATATTTGGGGGCATGGGGGTATCCGACTGGGGGTATCGCCGCAAATGCCACCTTTGGAGCCGTCCATGCCTCTTACTGACACCGCCATCAAAAAAACCAAACCCGGCGACAAACCCGTCAAGTTGAGCGACAGCAAGGGCATGTACCTGCTGGTCAATCCGGCGGGGTCCAAGCTCTGGCGCTGGAAGTATCGTGTGCTCGGCAAAGAAAAGGTGATGTCGCTAGGAGCCTACCCCGACGTTTCGCTGGCGCAGGCCCGCGATGGCATGGAGAAGGCCCGCAAAGTTCTGGCGGCAGGCAATGACCCCATGGCGATTAGAAAGGCCGACAAGGTGGCATCCCGTACCGCCGCTGAAAACTCATTTGAAACGGTGGCACGCATGTGGTGGGCGCACTGGAAGCCAGCGCGCAGTGACCAACACGCCGGGCAGGTGATGCGGCGTTTTGAAGCCAATGTGTTTCCGCACATTGGGCCAAGGCCGGTGGCAGAGATTCAGGCTCCGGAGTTGGTGGTCATGCTCAAGGCGATTGAGAAGCGCGGCGTCAACGACCTGGCCAAGCGGGCACTACAGACTTCCGGACAGGTGTTTCGCTACGCCATTGCACACGGACTGGCCAAGCGCAATCCAGCGACCGACATCAAGCCCAGCGATGTGCTGGCGTCACGCCAAAAGAAAAATCTGGCCCGGATCGACAGCAAAGAGCTGCCAGCCCTATTGCGCCACATTGACGCCTACCAAGGCGCAGCCATCACGCGACTGGCCATGAAATTGATGGCGATGACCTTTGTGCGCACTACCGAACTGATTGGTGCACGGTGGGCCGAGTTTGACCTGGACGTGGCGCGCTGGGACATACCGGCTGAGCGCATGAAGATGAAAATCCCCCACATCGTGTCGCTGTCCACGCAGGCGGTGAACCTGCTCAAGACATTGCAGTTGATTAGCGGCCACAGCCAAATGCTGTTTCCAGGCGAGCGGGATCACGAAAAGTGCATGAGCAACAACACGATCCTCAAAGCCCTGGAGCGCATGGGCTACAAGGGCCGAATGACCGGGCACGGATTCCGTGGCGTAGCTTCAACGCTGCTGCACGAAATGGGTTTTGACCACGCCCACATTGAACTGCAACTGGCGCACCAGGAACGTGATGAAGTGAGTGCGGCCTACAACCACGCAACCTATCTCAAGCAGCGTGCCACGATGATGCAAGACTGGTCGGACTACCTGGACAACTGCACCACTGGCAAGGTGCTGGCGTTTCAACGCAAATCTGCCTGACCGATCCCCCGCATTTCCCGAAGCAGCGCTTTCGCGAGCCCACTCATGTCTGGTTGCATCGGGGCCTGTGGTGTCGCCAACCCCCGGATGATTTCCCCTTGGCGGGGACTCGCAACCTGGCCGTAACTCAGAAAGGTCGTCAACACCTTGTCATGCCCCAGGTTCTGGCTCCAAGCCTTGAACTCCTCTGGCGTCTTGCACATGTCTTGCCCCAAGCGCACAAGCGTATTCCTGAAACTGTGCGGGTTGAAGTAAGGCAAACCTGCCCGTACAAAGGCTGCCTTGAACACGCCACGGATGGCCGCCGCACTGCGCCAATGTGCACGCTCCAGCCCCACCGCTTCAAACTTGCGTGTTGCGCCGACTTCAATCCGCGTTGCAGGAAACAGCGGGTCGTTATTACTCCACAGCAAATCAACCCGCAAGAACGCTACCCAGTCCTTCAGGATGGCGGCAACATCGTCACCCACTGGGAAAAAATGCGTCGTGAAGGTCTTGCTGAACTTGGTGTTCACGTCCCGTGCATCCTGAAAAACACTGCATTCCACCAAATCCACATGCTTGAGCTTCATAGAAGCGATGGCGCTGTCCCTGGCCCCGGTCAGCAAGGTAAATGCCATCAACGCGCGGTCGCGCTTTTCCATGGGACTCGCAAAGGGCATCAAGGTGATGGCATGCTTAACTTGCCCCACTGTCGGACCCACCTGGTCCCGGCGTGCCGTCGCAACCCGCACTTCCTTTTCTGACAGATTGAAATAGTCAGCATCCGAATACTGAAGACGAGACTTGTAACCCGGTTGGCCAGCCAGCCAGTGAAAGAACGCTTTCAGGCTAGCCAGGGTTGAGTGCAAGGTGGCTTTGCTCAATTTTTCACCAGAGCGTTGCGCCTTTTGTTCAGACAAATGCCGCTTGAAGGGAACCGCCAGATCGGCGTGAAACTTCTTGAAGTCCCGGTATTTGGTGTCCGCCTCAAACCGCGCCAGCGCCTTGGCCACCGCATCCACCGTGGCCTCGCTGTGCCGTTTGGCCTCTTTCAAATAGGCGAAGTATTGGCGCTTGATTCGCTCATTGGCGGGGTTGTGTTTTGTCATGGCTGTTGTTCCTTATGCCAAGTCACTGTTTAGGCTGGGCTTAGTTCTCTCGTCTATGTGTAAAAGCGCATGCGGCAGCGTGACATTCAAATTGCCCGCAACTTCCAGCAAGTTGGAAAAATTGACCCGCCGGTTCATGATCAGCTCGCAAGCAGGGCATATGCCCACCAGGTTGCCTTGAGTAGCCGTCAACGCCTCGTAATCAGCCATGTCCCCGGCTGGGTATTGGGGCGTTCGGCAACGCAGGCAGTACATCTGACCGGGTAGGCAAGGGCGCTTGTTTTGGGTGCGTCGTGCTTCCAGAAAGCGCCGCAGCTCACCCCCCCTGCATCAATACCGGGCGCCGGGCATCTAGCGTCGGCAGACCCGTCTTGATCCATTGGCGCACTGTGTTGCGATGCACGCCACAAACGGTTGCCGTTTCCTCCACCGTGTAGCTGCGGTGGATTTTGACCAGACGCGGGTTGGGATGGCGCTTGCTCATGGCAACGCCCTCCTTAGTTCCGGCCCTTCATGACAGCCCCTTTCGTGCTGCTTCCAGCTTCACCACCAAGGAACGGATGTCGTCGTCGGTCTTGCCGGAGATGCGTGCCGCGTTCAGCGCAGCCACCTCGTTTTCAGGCCAGCCGACGCAGCGCGGCCCCAAGCGGACCTGCTTGGTCCACAAGCCCTGGGCGATTCGGAGATAGATTGTGGAGCGGGAATAGCCCGACCGTGCCTTGGTCGCCGGAATCCTCAGGATGGCATGAAGGATTGGGATCGCACTGGCCGTCAGAAGGCTGGCTTGGGTATGGTTCTTGAACATGTTTGCACCTCGTAGAGTCGTGCGGAACATCTCCACACAACACTACGCATGACATGTCATCGAAGTACGAGAACCCCCAACGAGGGCCCTTGCTATTAGACGTTTTCAGTCGTCATGACAATCGCCGACTTGTCATGACAACCGCCAATTTTTTAGTCTGAGCGGTCTGGGTCGTTCTCCTTCAACCAATCGTCCGCGTCGTCGTTTTCATCGTCAACTGACTTGTGTGCGTGGTCGTTGCCAGTGAACTGGTGGCCTTGCTCGTTCAATTGCTCATAGGAGTCCGTGCGATCTTCGGCATCTCGCCTGGCGCGCTCGTCGGCAGCGCCGCGCTTGTCGGCAATTGTGAAGTGTGGAACCCATCCGTCACTCTTTCGATAGTCCTCGAAGGGGTCACCTTTGATGCCAAAGTGCTTGCGAAACACATCGCGAAGGCGTTTCATCTTTGCCGCGTTAGGGCCTGACCAACTAAGCCGTTTGTTTTGTGCAAGCCCCAAAAGAACTACACCCTCGCCGTTTAAGATTCCCTGCCTGCGGTTCACCAGATCAATTGCGGCCAGTGGGATACGTCTGGTCTCTTTCCTGGCTGACACTTCCAGCATGTTATTTGCTCCCAGGCCAAATTCGGATCTATCGCCCACGAAGGCAATGCTCAGCTCGCTGGCGTCAAGGTTTTCCATGGCAAGGAACACGGCGGTTGGGCCGCTGGGGGCAATGGGTGCTGCAACACCTTCCCTGCCGCTATCTTTCGCGCTTGCCGCTTCGCTGGAGCCGACGGACCGCTCGGCAGGTACAACGCACGCAGCAAAATCCTCAGCTTCAATTTGCTCTACCTGCGACAACAAAAACAGTCCGCTGGTCAGCGGCGGATAGTAGGTGTGCTCTGAAAACGTCCCTCGTGTTCCACCGTAAATCGGATGCGTATCCAACAACCGAGATTCCGCGATCTTGGCCCGGATATAAGCCTCCGCCTGCAAGCCCGGCGTATCGCGCCAGCGCTCGATCAATGCCTTGCCAGTGAGGTAGCGGTCTGAAGGCGTAAATTGGTCAATTTCATCCGCGCAGAACCAGCAAGCCATCAGGGGCGACAAGTAGTCGGGATCTTCGCTACCGACACTGAAATGAAACCGTGGTGGCGTATCAAGTTCATTGGCGTTCAGGTAGGCCGCAATACCGCCATCTACCGGCCCCATCCATATCCAGGCAGCCAATTCTTCGGGTATTGCACCAAGCCGTTTGGACAACTGGCTCATGGCCTTGGGATAAGGGATGTACAGGCCCGGTGAATCTGACATCTCTGAGGCAATCATGTCCTGGCTACCGACCGACTTGCGCGCAGGGATGTAATCGCCACGCCCGTGCCGCTCCTGAATTTCCTGCCGGGCAAGCTCTTGCTTCAGTTCCAGCAGTCGCGTTTCCTTAAGCACCAGATCACCTGCAGTCGGGGTGGCAACGGCCTCCCACTTGGCAATCTGAGTCTTAATGGCGTCCATGTTTTGATAAAAATCCCACCAAAACTTGCGATCTTGTTCGATCGCTGGGTCATGCCGATAGTCCATCTGCAGCGTCCCACTGCGGCGCTGCTCTGCCGACAGGTCGTCCCACGGCATGGGGAAAAATTCTTCCTCAACGCGCTGGCGAATTGCGTCGGGCAAGTCGCACAACGGCGTATCGAACCATGGCTCAAGGGGCAAGGTCAGGGAGTCAAAATCACTCATGCTTTGCATTCGACATCTGCCGGAAGAAGTCTTTGGGTGAGTAATGACGGGCCATATATTCCTTTTCTGGTGCGCGGTGGGCCACACGATACTGGATGATAATGGCGCTAACTGTACATTGTAGGATGCTGATAGATACGAGCTATTTCGATTGTCTTCGTGACGGGAAATGGGGGGCTCGGCATTCACGAGTGAGGTGACACAAATCGGAAAACGAAAATGCAAAAAACATTGCCCTCGTTCAAATCTCTCCTATCAAAGATCGCCGGTATTTTCCTCGGCGCGGCTTTGCTGGCGAGTGCGCCTGCGGCGGTGGCGGACACGCAGGCACCTTCCGTTCCGACGGGGCTGACGGCCACGGCTGCAAGCGCGACGCAGATCAATGTGGCTTGGACAGCCTCGACCGACAACGTCGGCGTCACAGGTTACCAGGTCTATCGCAACGCTGTGCAGGTAGGAACTCCAACTGGCACGAGCTTCATTGATACCGGCCTGACGACCGCGACCGCCTACAGCTACACGGTGGCGGCGTGTGATGGGGCAGGAAACTGCTCGGCGCAGTCGAGTGCGGCGAGCGCGACGACGCAGGCGTGGATATCCCTCGGTGAAGCAGTTGATAACGTGGAGCTTGTGTTTGCGACTGGGGGAGCCGCTTCCTGGTTTGGGCAGAGCGGAGTTTCCTTCTTTGGCGGCGATGCGGCGCAAAGCGGGGCGATTGGCCATTCCCAGAGCACGTCTTTGCAGACGACGGTGACGGTGACCGGGCCAGGGACGCTGAGCTTCCGCTGGAAAGTGTCATCGGAGTCGGGCTACGACTTCCTCCGTTTCTATTTGGGTGGGGCGGAGGTTGTGGGGGTTCCCGGGATCAGTGGCGCGGTGGATTGGACGTTGCGCACCGTGGAGATTGCTGCAGGGGCGCACACGCTGGCCTGGACGTACTCTAAGGACGGTAGTGGCATTAGAGACAGCGATGCGGGCTGGGTCGATCAGATTGTTTTCACTGCAGGGGCCACGCAGGCGCCCACCGTGCCGACCGGTTTGACCGCGAGTGCAGTCAGCGCGACGCAGATCAACCTGTCCTGGACAGCCTCGACCGACAACGTCGGCGTCACAGGTTACCAGGTCTATCGCAACGCTGTGCAGGTAGGAACTCCAACTGGCACGAGCTTCATTGATACCGGCCTGACGACCGCGACCGCCTACAGCTACACGGTGGCGGCGTGTGATGGGGCAGGAAACTGCTCGGCGCAGTCGAGTGCGGCGAGCGCGACGACGCAGGCGTGGATATCCCTCGGTGAAGCAGTTGATAACGTGGAGCTTGTGTTTGCGACTGGGGGAGCCGCTTCCTGGTTTGGGCAGAGCGGAGTTTCCTTCTTTGGCGGCGATGCGGCGCAAAGCGGGGCGATTGGCCATTCCCAGAGCACGTCTTTGCAGACGACGGTGACGGTGACCGGGCCAGGGACGCTGAGCTTCCGCTGGAAAGTGTCATCGGAGTCGGGCTACGACTTCCTCCGTTTCTATTTGGGTGGGGCGGAGGTTGTGGGGGTTCCCGGGATCAGTGGCGCGGTGGATTGGACGTTGCGCACCGTGGAGATTGCTGCAGGGGCGCACACGCTGGCCTGGACGTACTCTAAGGACGGTAGTGGCATTAGAGACAGCGATGCGGGCTGGGTCGATCAGATTGTTTTCACTGCAGGGGCCACGCAGGCGCCCACCGTGCCGACCGGTTTGACCGCGAGTGCAGTCAGCGCGACGCAGATCAACCTGTCCTGGACAGCCTCGACCGACAACGTCGGTGTGACGGGGTACCAGGTCTATCGTGGCGGCACCCTGCTTGCGACACTGGGCAATGTGACGAGCTACAGCAATACCGGCCTGACCGCTTCGACCAGTTACAGCTACACAGTAGCGGCGTGCAACGCGGCAGCTAACTGCTCGGTGCAGTCCACGGCGGCTTCTGCGACCACGCTGGTTGCAGCTATGCCCGGCACGGTGGTGGCGTGGGGAAACAACGCCTACGGCCAAACGACAATCCCAGCAGGCTTGAGCGGGGTGACCGCGATTGCGGCGGGAACTTTTCACACTGTGGCCTTGAAGAACGATGGCTCGGTGGTGGCGTGGGGGAACAACGGCCAAGGCCAAACGGCGATACCCGCAGGTTTGAGCGGGGTGACCGCGATTGCGGCGGGACGTGAACACACCGTGGCCTTGAAGAGCGACGGCACGGTGGTGGCGTGGGGGAACAACGGCCAAGGCCAAACGACGATACCCGCAGGCTTGAGCGGGGTGACCGCGATTGCGGCGGGAAGTTATCACACTGTGGCCTTGAAGAATAACGGCACGGTGGTGGCGTGGGGATACAACCTTTACGGCCAAACGACGATACCCGCAGGCTTGAGCGGGGTGGTGGCGATTGCGGCGGGATGGAGTCACACCGTGGCCTTGAAGAGCGACGGCACGGTGGTGGCGTGGGGATACAACGACAACGGCGAAACGACGATACCCGCAGGCTTGAGCGGGGTGACCGCGATAGCGGCGGGGTGGTATCACACCGTGGCCTTGAAGAACGACGGCACGGTGGTGGCGTGGGGAAACAACAGCTACGGCCAAACGACAATCCCCGCAGGCTTGAGCGGGGTGACTGCGATTGCGTCGGGAAGTTGGCACACCGTGGCCTTGAAGAACGACGGCACGGTGGTGGCGTGGGGAGACAACCCCTCCGGCGAAACGACGATACCCGCAGGCTTGAGCGGGGTGACGGCGATTGCGGCGGGAAATGGTCACACCGTGGCGCTCGTTGTTGTGACTGCTTCTGACACCACCCCGCCCACCGTGCCAACCGGTTTGACCGCGAGTGCAATCAGCACGACACAGATCAACTTGTCATGGACAGCCTCGGCCGACAATGTCGGTGTGACGGGGTACAAGGTCTATCGCGGCGGCGCCCTGCTTGTGACACTAGGCAATGTGACGAGCTACAGCAATACCGGCCTGACCGCCTCGACCAGTTACAGCTACACGGTGGCGGCGTGTGACGCGGCGGGCAACTGCTCGGCGCAGTCCACGGCGGTTTCGGTGACAACGCCGTCGCTGGCCACCGTTCCCGGCGCACCGACCATCGGCACCGCCACCGCAGGCAACGCCAGCGCCAGCGTGACCTTCACCGCCCCCGCCAGCAATGGCGGCTCGGCCATCACCGGCTATACCGTGACCTCCAGCCCCGGCGGCTTGACCGCCACCGGCACGGCCTCGCCGATCAATATCACCGGCCTGACCAATGGCACGGCCTACACCTTCACGGTGAAGGCCACCAATGGCGTTGGCACCGGCACCGCCTCGGCCGCTTCCAACAGCGTGACCCCGGCCACCGTTCCCGGCGCACCGACGGGTGTAGGCGCGACGGCTGGCGATGCACGCGCGACAGTGACTTTTA